>VGXW01000193.1 GCA_016873195.1 Planctomycetota bacterium
GTGGTCTGCACCTCGGTGGCGGAGCTGCGCGCGGCGGTCGCGGCCGGCAGACACGCGGCGCTGCTCGGCGTCGAGGGCGGACACGCGATCGAGGGCGACCTCGCCCTGCTGCGGTGCTTCCATCAGCTCGGCGTGCGCTACCTGACGCTGACGCACGAGAACCACAACGAGTTCGCCGACTCGTGCGCGCCGGCCGCGCCCCGCTGGGGCGGCCTGAACCGGCTCGGCGTGAAGGTCGTCCGGGAGATGAACCGGCTCGGCATGCTGGTCGACCTGAGCCACGTGAGCGACGCGGCGTTCGCCGACGCGCTGCGGGCCTCGCGCGCCCCGGTCATCTGCTCGCACAGCGCGGTGCGCGCGCTGTGCGGGCAGCCGCGCAACGTCGACGACGGCATGCTGCGCGCGCTCGCCGCGAACGGCGGCCTCGTGATGGTCAACTTCTTCTGCGGCTACCTCGACGACGGCTACGCGGCGGCCGCGGCGCGGCGCACCGCCGGGTGGCGCGCCGCGGAGCAGGCCGCGCGCGAGCGGTTCCCGGCCGGCAGCAGCGATCTCGCGCAGGCGCTCGCCGGGCTCGAGGCGCGGTTCCCGCGCGTCGAACCCGTGCCGGTGCAGCGGCTCGCGCTGCACGTGCGACACGCGATCGAGGTCGCCGGGGAGGACCACGTCGGCATCGGCAGCGACTTCGACGGCATCTCGTGCGCGCCGCGCGGCCTCGAGGACGCGGCGCACCTGCCGCGGCTCACCTACGAGCTGCTCGCGGCGGGCCTCGGCGAGGACGCGGTGCGCAAGGTGCTCGGCGGGAACCTGCTGCGCGTGCTGGCCGCGGTGGAGCAGCGGGCCTTCGCGCTGCGCGCCGAGGCGCCGCTGCGGAACGGTCCCGACGACGCCGAGCGGCCGGCGCGGTGACGGTCAATCGCTCTCGGGCTTGCCGATCGACCGCCCGCTCTGCCGCAGCGCAGGCGGCACGGGGTCGGCGCCCGAACGCGCCGGCCCGTAGCCCATCGCGTGCAGGGCCCGGCGCGCGAACTCCTGCAGCTGCTCCAGCGCCGCCGGCGTGACGGCCGACGGCGTCAGCAGCTGCACGGCCGGGCGCAGCAGGTTGCGCGCGGCAAACAGGCTGTAGGCCAACGAACCGTCCTTCGGCGAACCCCGGTCGGCGAGGATCTTCGCCAGCACCGCCTGCGGGTTCCACGTGTCGGGAGCGCCCTGCAGCTGCAGTTCGGCGCGCCGCGGGATCGCGTGGTCGAGCACGACGGCCTCGACGATCGCCGCGAGCAACACCGCCGCGACGCGGTGGTCGTGTGCGGCCACGGCGCGCGCGTAGCTGCGCAGGTCCATGCCGACCATCGCGCGCAGCCGCGGATCGCGCAGCTGCTGGCTCTCCAGCAGGTCGGCGGCGGACGGCGGCGGCGCAGGGCCGAGCGGGGCGACGCGCGGCTCCGCGCTGAACCCGGTCGGGCTCGGCGGCACGAACTCGTCCGCGGCGATCGGCGCGGCGACGCCGGCCACCGCCGCCGTCGACGACCACCTGCCCGGACCGATCATGCTCTGCCGTCCGCTCTCGAACAGTTTGCGCTGGATGCGCACGACCACGCCCTTGACGCCGTCGGTCATCACCGGCGACAGCGCCGGCAGCGGCAGCTCGAGCATCGGCGAACGCTGCGCCAGTTCGACGGCCCAGTCGCCGAGCACGAGGCGCTTCTTCTGCAGCCACTGCCGTTCGTCGGCCGCGATCGCCGGGTCGGCGACGCGCAGGTCGATCGCCCAGATCGCGCGCCGGCTGCATGCCACGAGCAGTTCGGCGTCGCCGTCGGACAGTTCGAGATCCACCGCGTCCTGGAAGGCGCTGGCACAGCGTTGCAGGTAGTCGCGCAGGCGCCGCACCTCGCCGTAGTACCGCGGCAGCTCGGCCGGGCCCTCGATGCCCTGCTGCGAGAAGCGCATGCGATGCTCGCCGATCTGTTCGAGCGTCAGCCGCACCGCTTCGAGGAAGCAGACGGCCACGACCTTCTTGACCTGGAACGTGACCACGGGACCCGAGGCATGATCGGCCGTCATGCCGGCCCGGCTTGACCGGGGCTGGATTGCCGGGCCGTCGCGGGGCGCCGGCAGCCCAGTATGCTGGTTTCCCCCGATGGTCGACCTCGAACAGGCGCTGCGCGAACTGGTCGGTCCCGCGCGCACGCTCTGTTCGCCGGACGCGCTGCTCGCCTGGGAGTGCGACGGTTTCACCGCGCACCGGTCGCGGCCCCGGGCCGTCGTGTTGCCGGAATCGACAGCCGAGGTGCAAGCCGTCGTGCGGTTGCTGCACGCTGCCGGGGTCCCGTTCGTGCCGCGCGGCGCCGGCACCTGCCTCTCGGGCGGACCGACCGCGGGTCCCGAGGCGATCGTGATCGACCTCGCGCGCATGAAGCGGGTGTTGAGCGTCTCGACGGCCGACCTGTGCGCGGTCGTGCAGCCCGGCGTGGTCAACCTCGACCTGACGGCCGCCGCGCACGCGCACGGCCTGCACTACGCGCCCGACCCGAGCAGCCAGGCGGTCTGCACGATCGGCGGCAACTTCGCCGAGAACGCGGGCGGGCCGCACTGCTTCAAGTACGGCATGACGGCGGACCACGTGCTCGGCGCCTCGGTCGTGCTGCCCGACGGCGAACTCGCCCGCCTCGGCGATCCGGCCGGGCCGCGCGCCGTGCACGGCCTCGACCTCGCGTCGCTGTTCTGCGGCAGCGAAGGCACGTTCGGCATCGCCACGGAGATCGTGGTCCGGCTGTGCCGCGACCAGGCTGCCGTGCGCACGCTGCTCGCAGCGTTTCCGACCATGAACGCCGCGTGCCGCGCGGTCAGCGACGTGGTCGCGCGCGGGCTCGTGCCCGCCGCGATGGAGATCCTCGACCAGGCGACGATCCGCGTCGTCGAGGCGTCGGTCTACCGCGCCGGCTATCCCGCCGACGCCGCGGCCGTGCTGCTGGTCGAGCTCGACGGTCCGCCCGAGGTGCTGGCCGAGGAGGCCGCCGAGGTGCTCGCGTGTTTCGCGGCGCACGGCGCCATCCGCAGCGAGGAGGCGACGACCGCCGCGGAACGCAGGCGGCTCTGGAAGGGCCGCAAGGGCGCGTTCGGCGCGCTGGGCCGCCTCGACACGGACATCTACCTGCTCGACGGCGTGGTGCCGCGCACGCAGCTCGAGCGCGCGCTCGAGGGCATCGCCGAGATCGGCCGGCGACACGGGCTCGTGCTGGCGAACTTCTTCCACGCCGGCGACGGCAACCTGCACCCGACGATCAGCTACGACGGCCGCGACCCCGAGCAGACGCGTCGCACGATCGCAGCCGGCCGCGAGATCCTGCAGCTCTGCGTCGACCTCGGCGGCAGCATCTCGGGCGAACACGGCGTCGGCACCGAGAAGCTCGACCACATGGCGATGATGTTCGGGCCGGCGGACCTCGAGGTGATGGCCCGCGTGCGCGCGGTGTGGAACCCGGACGGACTCTGCAATCCGGGCAAGGTGCTGCCGAGCCGCGGCGCCTGCGCCGAGGTCGCGAGGTGGCCGAGCCTGGCCGCCCGGGTGCTCGACGCGGAGGAACGGCGATGAGCGCACTCGCGCCGCGCAGCGCCGCCGAACTCGCCGACCTGCTGCGCAGCGGGCCCGGGCCGGTGCGCCTGTGCGGCGGCCGCTCGCGCCAGGAACGGCTGCCGCCGGCGCCGGCCGGCGCGCGCCCGCTCGAACTCGCCGGCCTCGACGCGATCGAACGGCTCGACCCGCCGGACCAGACCTGCACGGCCGGCGCGGGCGTGCGGCGCGAAGCGCTCGACGCGGCGCTCCTGCCGCACGGCCTCGAGCTGCCGTGCCTCGGCGGCGGCACGCTCGGCGGCCTGTTCGCGAGCGATCCGGTCGGGCCCGCCACCGCGGGCGGCCATTCGCCGCGCACGCTGCTGCTCGGCATGGAGGCCGTGCTCGCCGACGGCACCGTGTTCCGTTCGGGCGCGCGCGTGGTCAAGAACGTCGCGGGCTACGACGTGCACCGGCTGCTCGCCGGCAGCCGCGGCACCCTGTTCGCCGCGGTCAAGCTGCACCTGCGGCTCGTGCCGGCACCGCGCGCGAGCGTCTGGTTCCGGCTCGACGGGCTCGAGCCGGCGCGCGCGCTGGAGCGCTTCGTGCAACTGCGCGCGCTCGCGGTGCCGCCGGCGCAGCTGCACCTGCGGCGCGGCCCCGACGACTGCACGCTGGCCGGACGGTTCGCGGGCCGCGTCTCGTTCGTGGCGGCGGCGCTGCGCACCGAGGCCCTGCGCGAAGGGCCGCCGTGGACGCAGCTGCACCTCGAGCCGCCGCCCGGCGGCGAGGTGCTCGCGGGCAACGTGCTGCCGAGCCGCGTGGCGGCCCTGCTCGCCGCGGCACCCGCCGCGGCGCCGTTCCTGCTGCACGGCGGCGGGCGCTTCGAACTCGCGACGCCGCACGCGGCGGCCACCGACGCGTTGCTCGCGGCGCTGCCCGGCCTCGGCATCGACGCGTGCGTGGTGGCCGGTCCACCCGCCCGCCGCGGCCGCTGCACCCCGCTCGACCCCGGCCAGCAGCGTCTCGCCGCGGGCCTCGAGCAGGCCCTGGACCCGCATGGCACCTTCGTCTGACAGCCCCGGCACGGCGCCGCCAGCCGCCGGCCGCGCCGCGACGGCGTCCTACCTGCGCACGCTCGACTGCGTGCACTGCGGCCTCTGCCTGCAGGCCTGCCCGACCTACCAGGTGCTCGGCGTCGAGGCCGACTCGCCGCGCGGCCGCATCTACCTGATGCGCGCGCTCGCCGAGGGCCGCGTGCAGGATCCGCGGGCGATCCGACCGTTCCTCGAACGTTGCCTCGACTGCCGCGCCTGCGAGACCGCCTGTCCGTCGGGCGTGCACTACGGGCAGCTCATCGAGACGGTGCGCGGCGACCTCGAGCTGGCCGCGCCGGCGCGCGGCCTCGGCGCGTGGCTCGTGCGCACGCTGCTGTGGCATCTCGTCGCGCACCAGGGCCGGCTGCGCCTCTCGTTCGCGCTGCTGCGCGGCGCCGAACTCGTGGGGCTGCGTTGGCTCGCGACGCGGCTGCGCCTGCTGCCGCCGGCCGTGGCGCGCGTCGCGCCGCCGACCCCGCCGGGCCGCGAACGCCGCCCGCTGCCGGCCGGGCTGCACGTGCCGCCGCCCGGCGTGCCCCGCCGCGGCGTGCGGGTCGCGCTGTTCACGGGCTGCATCATGGAGCAGATGTTCGGGCGCGTGAACCGCGCCACGCTGCGCCTGCTGCTCGCGAACGGTTTCGAGGTGGTGGTGCCCGCGGCGCAGCGCTGCTGCGGCGCCCTGCTGATGCACACGGGCCGCAACGACCGCGCGCGCGTGCTGGCCCGGGCCAACGTCGCCGCGTTCGCGGACGCCGACGTCGTCGTCAACAACTCGGCGGGCTGCGGCTGCGCGATGCGCGAGTACGGCCACCTGCTCGGCACCGCCGCGGCCGAGGCGTTCGCCGCGAAGTGCCGCGACGTCAGCGAGTTCCTCGCCGCCGCGGGGCTCAGCGCGACGCCGGCCGAGTGCCGCGCGCGCGCGGCCTACGACGACCCGTGCCACCTCTGCCACGGCCAGGGCGTGCGGCAGCAACCGCGCGACCTGCTCGCGCGCGTGCCCGGCCTCGAGCTCGCGCCGCACGAACGCCCCGAGGACTGCTGCGGCTCGGCGGGCATCTACAACCTGATCCACACCGGACTGGCGGGCGAGATCGGCCGCCGCAAGGTCGAGCAGCTGCTCGCGGCGCGGGTCGACATGATCGTCACCGGCAACCCGGGCTGCATGCTGCAGATCGACAGCAGCCTACGGGCCGCCGGCCGGCCGCTGCCGGTCCGCCACACCGTCGAACTGCTGCTGCCGCCCGGCCAGCAGGACTGATCGAGCCGTTCGCCGCGTGGCGGCGGTGGCAACCTCGATAGAAACCGCCGCAGCGGCGCCCGAGTGCGTGGCTTCGTCCGTTGCAGGTCGCCGCGTCGCGGCGGTGGCAACCTCAGCCGGCCGCGAGTTCGCCGCAGTCGGCGATCACGACGTCGGCGGACGGACCGCCCGACCGCGAGCCCACCGCCTCCATCGCGGTGACGACCTGCATGCCGTCGACGACCTTGCCGAACACGACGTGCTTGCCGTCGAGCCACGGCGTCGACACCGTCGTGATGAAGAACTGCGAGCCGTTCGTGCCGGGGCCGGCGTTGGCCATCGACAAGAGGCCCGGGCCCGTGTGCTTGCGCTCGAAGTTCTCGTCGTCGAACTTGCGGCCGTAGATCGACTCGCCGCCCGTGCCGTTGCCGCGCGTGAAGTCCCCGCCCTGGCACATGAACTGCTGGATGATGCGGTGGAAGCGCGAGCCCTTGTAGTGCAGCGGCTTGGGCTCCTTGCCCACGCCCTTCTCGCCGGTGCACAGCGCGCGGAAGTTGTCGGCGGTCCTGGGCACGGTGTCGGCGAAGAGCTCGAAGGTGATCCGGCCGGAGGGCTTGCCGCCGATCGTGACGTCGAAGAAGACGCGGGGGTTGGCCATGGGGGCGGAGGTGTTACTCGATCGGTGGCGCCGGGCCAACTGCGCGCAGGGGGATCGCGCGGGGGGTGCTGGCGCGGCGCGGCGCTCGACAGTCCACGCGCGCCAACGGCCACGCTCGGCCGTTCCGCGGCGCCTTCGCGCCGCCATTGCCGCCCGGATGCGAAGCTCGACCATCGCGATCCTCTGCGTCGCCGCCCTTCTCGCTGCCGCGGCCTACGCCGCGCTGGGCACCGGCCCCGCGGACGATCTCGACGCGCCCGGCCGCCCCGCCCCCCTGCCGGTCGCCACGGCCGCCGTGCCCGGCAGCACCGGCGACCTCGGTGCGGCGCTGCACGCCGCCCGCCGCAGCGGTTCGGCGGCAGACCTCGACAGGGTGGTCGCAGCCGTCGCCGCGGCCGCGCAGGAGCAGCCCGACGACGCGGCGATCCTCCACAAGCTGGCCGAAGCGAAGCTCGAACGCGTGCTGCTGCGCAGCCAGCTGCGCGGCCTCGTCGCCGGCGTGCCGATCTACACGGAGCTGCCACCCGAGGTCGCCGCGGATCTCGAGGCGGGCATGGCCGCCGCCGCGCGCGCGCGCGAACTCGGCGACGACGGCGCCGACCTCTACCGCATCGAGGCCGCGCTCATGAGCCATCGCATCACGGGCCTCGGTTCGGCCCTGCAGTGGAACGGCCGCATCCAGCAGGCGCTGGCCGCCGCGGCCGAACGCGCCGGCAACGACCCGCAGCTGCACGTGGCGCTCGGCCTGCGCAAGCTGCTGGCGCCGCCGTTCCTGGGCCAGGATCCGGCGCAGGCGCTGCGGCACTTCGAGTTCGCCGCGGCGGCGCTGCTCGACGACGAGCGGCCGGCGGTGTTCGCGGCGATGGCGAGCTACGTGCAGAAGAAGCAGGCGCAGGCGGTGGCCTGGCTCGAGCGGGCCGTGCAGCGCAACCCGCACAACCGCTTCGCGAGGGCGGTGCTCGCACGGCTGCGCGCCGGCGAGCCCGACCCGTTCGGCCGCGACGTCAGCGCGGCCGAGGCGGGCGCAGCGAAGTAGCGGCGCCCGCAGGTCGCACGGTCACTTGTCGCCGCCGCCAGAGCCGAGCCGCACACGGCGCGGCGGGGTGGGGCCGGCCGATTCGGGCTGCGGCGCGTGCTCGCGCACTTCGATCGCGCGCACTTTCTCCGGCGCTGCCTTGGGCAGCTCGCGGACCTCGATCGCGCGCACTTCCTTCCAGCCGGCATTCGGCGGCTGCCGCTGTTCCTCCGCGCGGGCGCGGTTGCGGATCTCCAGCATCAGCTTGCGGATCTCGCGCATCTCGGCGCGCATCTCCTCGATCGTCGCGCGGATCTCCTCGTCGTCGACCGGGGCGGCAGCGCGCGAACGAACGCGCGCGACGTCGGGACGCACGGCCGGCGCAGGGGCGGGTGCTGCCTCGCGGGCCTGCCGAGCGCGCTCGACGAGGATCCGGCGAGGCGCGGGGTCCGGAGCAGCCGGCTGTCCCGGAGCTGCCGCACGCAGCTGACGCACGCGCTCGAGCAGGGCCTTGGCCTCGCGGTCGGCGTTCGCCGCCTCCTGCTGGGCCTGCTGCGCCTGTTCGAGCTTCTGGCGCACGAGGCGCTCGAGCAGCACGCGCGAGCGGTCGCCCTGCTGCTCCTGCACGGCTTCGACGCGCTCCTTGGCCGCCTCGATCTGCTTCTGCGCCGCTTCGAAGCGGGCACGGGCCTGCCGCTCGAACTGCCGCCTCGCCTCCTCTTGTTCGCGCACGGCCTCGCGCTCCTTCGCCGCAGCCTCCTCGTGCTCGGCGCGCAACCGTCGCTCGTAGTCGCGCTTCGCGACGAAGGCCTTCCCGCGCTCGGCGCGCGCCGGTGGCTCCTGCGCGGCGCCCTCCAAGACCTCGACGAGGGACTTCGGCGGCTCCGGCGCGGCGGGCGGCTCCGGCGGCATCGGCACGCCGAGCGCGCGGGCCCGTGCGACCTTGTCGCCCTCGCCGCGGATCACGAAGAGCTGCGGCGCTGACACCGGCGGAGCCGCCGCCGCCGCGCGTTCCTTCTTCAGCCTCTCGGCGACCTCGGCGAGCTTCGCCAGCGCCTTCTGCTGCAGTGCCGGCGTCATCTCGTCCTCCTCGAGCATCGCCATCACCTCGGCGAGCCGCACCTGCACGCGGTCGGCCTCGACCTTGGCCCGGGCCGCCGGCTTCGGCTCCTGCGCCGCGGGCGGGGCCGGCTCCTGCTGCCGCACCGGCGCGGCGACCCGGGTCGCGCGGCCCGGCAACGGTGCGGACTGCGCGCACAACGAACCCACCGCGGCGGCGGCGCACGCGGCGAGCAACGAACGGATCACGATCGACTGGGTCATGGTTTGCTCCTCGGCATCAACGATCGGCTTCGGGGGACGAACGGTCGAGCGCGGCCCGCAGGCGCGCGCGCAGCCGTTCGAGGACGAGCAGCCGCTGCGACAGCGTCGCCGCGAGCTGCTCGAGTTCGGGGGAACGGGGACGGCCGGCGAGTTCCTGCCGCAGCGCGGCCGCCTCGGCGACCAGTTCGGCGTACTCGTCGTCGAGCAGCGCGAACGCCCGGCCCGCGGGCGGAACGGGCCGGTCCGCCGGCGCGCCGGGCGGCGGCGGCAGGCCGGCGGGAGCCGCCGTCTGCACACCGGGCGCAGCGAACGTCAGCGACGACAGCGACAGCGCGCCGAACAGCAACGACGGCAGCGGGCGGGCCCGGTGCGGCCCACGGCCCTGCAGCACGGCTTCGATGCGTTCGCGCAGCGCGGACGGGCGCGCGGCCATGCCGAGCGCCACCGCGGGGGG
>VGXW01000194.1 GCA_016873195.1 Planctomycetota bacterium
GCTCGCGCGCGACCAGGGCGAACTGCGCCTGGGCGACACCAAGGAAGGCACGATGGCGCTGCGGCTGCGGCAGGAGTTCGGCACGGAGGGGCCGGGTGCCGCCGGGCGGATCCTGAACAGCGAGGGCGATCGCGACGCGGCCGCGTGGGGCAAACGCGCGCGCTGGGTCGCCTACACGGCGGAGCTCGGCACCGTGCCGCACACGGTCGCGCTGTTCGACCATCCGCTGAACCACGGGCACCCGACGACGTGGCACGCGCGCGGCTACGGGCTGCTGGCGGCGAATCCGTTCGGCCTGGCGGGGGTCCTGCGGGCGACGAAGGGCGCGGGCGAGCTCGTGCTGCCGCCGGGCGCCGAACTGCGGCTGCGCTACCGGGTCTGGATCCGGCGCGGCCCGTGCGACGCGGCGGCGATCGACGCGGCGTGGCGGGGGTTCGCGGGGGCGGGCGGCAGGTAGCCCGCGCGTCGCTTCGCCGCGATGGGCATGCGTGACACGCTGGGGCCAGGCCAGGGAGCTGATCCCACGAGCCGCCGCGCGGTATGCTGACCGTATGACCGACGTGAGAGACCTGCTGCAGCGCGCGCTGGAGCTGCCCCCTGAAGCGCGGGCTGCGCTGGCGGGGTCCCTTCTGGAGAGCCTGGACACTGCTGTCGATGCGGATGCAGAAGCAGCCTGGTCCGCCGAGATCGACCGCCGCGTGCGTGAGATCGACGGTGGCACGGTGACGCTCGTCCCGTGGTCGGAAGCGCGCAAACGGATCTCGGGCTGACGCGTGGAAGTCGTCTTCCATCCGGAAGCCGTAGCGGAGGCCGCCGCAGCCGCGCCCGAGCGCTCGGTTTCGCCGGTTGCAGGTCGCCGCATCGCAGCGGTGGGAACCTCCGGCGAACGGAGCCGCTGACGCAGCCCTACTCCTCGCGCCGCTCCGCCACGACCCTCGCCAGCACCTCGGGCGGATCGTTCAACGAATGCGTGAACCCCATCGCGCGCTCGCGCTGCACCGTGTCCGCGCTGCGGAACGCGACCACGTAGGCGCGCCGCCAGCGCGCGCTGCCGTTGCCGCTCGAGCCGTGCAGCGTGCGCTCGTGGTAGACGGTCGCGTCGCCGCGGTGCAGCCGCGCCGGCCGGATGCGATCCCGGCGCGGGTCGACCTCGGCGACCATCAGCGGCCCGGGCCCGGGGCCGCCGGCCAGCGGCACGTGCGGCCGCAGTTCCACCTCGCGGTGCGAACCGTCGACGAACTGCACGCAGCCGTTGTCGTAGTCGGTGTCGTCGAACGCGAGCCAGAAGGTCGCCGTGCGCGGATCCGGCGTCGCCGGCCAGCCGCGCAGGTCCTGATGCCAGTGGATCACCGCGTCGCGTTCGCGCGGCGGCTTGGCGACGAACTGGTCGTAGTCGATCTCCATGCCCTCGCCGCAGAGCTGGCGCGCGACGACCGAGGCGCGCTGTTCGTAGATGTTGCCCTGCATCGGCGCGTGGCAGCGGCGCGGCAGGTGCACGATGACGACCTTCGGGCCCTCGATCGAACGGCCGTGGCCGGTCGTGGCGTCGCAGTAGTCGCGCCCCGGCACCGCGATCTCGCGCTGCAGGAAGCGCCAGTAGAGCGCCTCGAGCGGCCGCAGTTCCGCCTCCGACAGGAACGCCGGCAGGTGCACCCAGCCGTCCTCGGCGAAGGCGCGTCGTTGGGCTTCGGTCAGCGGGTAGGAGTGCATGGACTCAGGGGGCGAGGCCCGCGCGCTGCAGGCCCGCGCGCAGCGTAGCCGCCGCGGCCGGAGCCGGCAGGGAGTTGATGTACATGTCGCCGCCGAGTTCGAGCCCGGCGATCTGGCCCGTGCGCGGCTGCAGTTCGAGGTGCCAGTGGAACCGTTCGTGCGGCAGGCGGTGCAGCCACAGGTTGAACGCGGGCCGGCGCAGGCCGTAGCCGATCGCCGCGAACAGCGCGTGCAGCGCCTCGGCGAACGAATCGACGTCGGTGGTCAGGAAGTCGTCGGCGCACGCGTGCGGCAGGAGCCAGGTCTCGTAGGGCAGCTTCGGCGGGTCGGGCGCGATCACGCTGTGGCGCCGTCCCGCGTAGACGAGCCGGCCCTCGGCCGCGGCCCCCCCGAGCGTGCGGCACCACGGGCAATGGCCGAGTGCCTGCGCGGTCGCGAGTTCCAGCGACAGGCGCGGCGGCGCGGCGGCGAGGCCGAGGATCTGGCTGTGGTTGTGGTCGATCGACGCGCCGGCGGAGGCGCCGACGTTCTTGAACAGGAACGTGCAGGCGACGCCGGGCACGGCTTCGAGCGCGCGCAGGCGGCGCTGCCAGAGCGCGATCGACGCGCGCCAGGTCGGCGGGTCGAGGTCGGCGGGCTGGTCGCGATGCTCGGCGCCCTCGGCGATCACCTCGTGGTGGGCGTTCGCGGGGAACTTGTTCGGGAAGGCGCGCACGACCCAGCCCGGACCGTCCGGCAGGCTGTCGGCCGCGCGCACGGCGTCGACCTCGTGCGGCGTGTCGTCCTCGTTGCCCGGGCAGAACGGGCACCGCAGGCCGCGCGCCTGCACACCCGTGTGCATCGGCCGGTGCTGGCGCAGCGGCGCCATCAGGATCGGCCGGCCGGTCGTCGGATCGACGAGTTGCCGCGGGTCGTCGTGGCTCACCATCGGTAGAGGGGCCGCGCGGCTTCGTGGCAGCGCGAGCAGTGCCGGCGTTCGCCCTCGCGGAAGACGGCGGCGGCCAGGTCGGCGCGGTCCTGCCGGGCCTCGAGGGCGACCTGCAGCAGCCAGGCCTCGGCGTCGCGCGCGAGGCGCGCGAAGCCCGGGACGCGCGGATCCTCGTGGCGGCCGTAGCCCTCGCGCAGCAGTGCGGCCGCTTCGGCGGCCGCGATCGCGACCGCGCGCAGGTCGCCGGCCGGCCCGGCGTCGCACTCGGCGGCGACGCGCTGCCGCAGCTCGCCGACGCGCTGCATCGCCTGCGGCCACGTCGCGGCCGCGGGCGCGGCTGCTGGCTCGGGCCCGGGCGCCGCTGCGGGCGGGGCCGAACAGGCCGCTGCGAGCAGGGCCGAGCAGGCGGCGGGCAGCGCGCGCGGCAGCGGACGGGACGCGGACATCCGGGGCACTGTAGCGGCCCGGCCGGGACGAGTCAGCGGCCGAGTCCCGCGCGCTGCAGCAGCGGCGGCAGCGCCGACGCGATCGCCGCGGTCCGTTCCGCGCGGTCCGCGCCGAGGTACTCGCCGCGTTCGGCGACGACGCGGCCGCCGCAGACGACGGCGCGCAGGTCGGATTCGGTCGCCGCGTGCACGATGCGGCCCGCGATCTGCGGCGGCGCGAGCGGCCCGCCGAGCTGCGGCGCCTCGAGATCGAACAGCACGAGGTCCGCGCGTTTGCCGGGCTGCAGGCTGCCGACCAGGTGGTCGAGCCCGAGCGCGAGCGCGCCGCCGCGCGTCGCGGTCCACAGTGCGGCCGCGGCCGGCCAGACACCGGGCCCCGCGGCGAGGTCCTGCAGCAGCGCCGCCTGCCGCAGCTCGGTCAGCAGCGACAGCCGGTTGTTGCACGGCGCGCCGTCGGCGCCGAGCGCCACACGCAGGCCCGCCTGCCGGTAGGCCTGCACCGGCGCGATGCCGGAGCCGAGCTTCAGGTTCGCGCTGGGGCAGTGCAGCACCGCGGTGTCGGTCGCGGCGAGCAGTTCGCGTTCGCGCGGGCTCGTGTGCACGCAGTGCGCGAGCGAACTGCGCGGCCCGAGCAGTCCCTGTTCGTGCAGCACCTCGACGTAGTCGCGGCGAAATCGCGCGCGCACCGCGGCGACCTCGGCCGGGTGTTCGCCGGCGTGCGTGTGCACGCGCAGGCCGGCCTGCCGGGCGAACGATGCCGCGTCGCGCGCGAGGTCCTCGCTGCACGACAGCAGGAAACGCGGCGCCACGGCGGTGAACAGCCGGTCCTCGCGGCCGTGGTAGGTCCGCCACAGCTCCTCGGTGCGCGCCAGCGCGGGTCGGGCGGCCTCGGGCAGGCCCGGCGGCACCTCGTCGCCGCCGAGGTCCATCAGGCAGTTGCCGACGATCGCGACGAGCCCGGCGGCGAGCGCCTGCTCGCACACCTGCTCGGCGAAGCGCACGGACTCCATCGTCTGCACGGTCGTGGTGCCGCCCGCGAGCAGCTCGGCGAACGTCAGTGCGGCGCTCGCGCGCGTCGACGCCGCGTCGTGCGCATGTTCGAGCGGCCAGATGCGCTGCTGCAGCCACGGCAACAGCGGCAGGTCGTCGGCGAGGCCGCGGAACAAGGTCTGCGTGGCGTGCACGTGGCCCTGCACGAAACCCGGCAGGAGGCAGCCGCCCTGGCCGTCGAGCACGGTTTCGCCGGGTGCGGGCGCGAGGTCGCCGAGCGCCGCGATGCGTTCGCCGCGGACGCGCAGCGCACCGCGCCGCACGTGGCCGAGCGGCGAGCCGGGCGGGCCGTCCATCGGCACGAGCCAGACGTCGCGCACGAACAGGCCCGCCGGACCGGTCACGGCTGCACCTCGCGCAGGCGTCGGGCACCGGGCAGCACCATGGCGGGCCCCGGCACCGTGCCGCCCGGCCCCGCGTAGGCGCGGAAGCGGCAGTGCAGCGACACGCGCGTGCCGGCTTGCCAGAGCCAGAAGCGTTCGTGGCCGGGGCCGAACGTCTCGCCCGCGGGTTCGGGATCGGCGCGCAGTTCGTGCACGACGAGATCGCGATGCGACGCGGGCACGCGCAGGCGGCCGTCGCCGGGCACGACGTAGTCCGCGACGACCGCGTAGTCGCCGTGCGGCGGGTACCCTGCCGGCGGCACGGTCGAGCAGGCGCCGAGCAGCAGCGCGGTGCAGGTTCCGATGGCGTGGCGCGAGCGGCGGCGGGCTAGCATGCGGGTATGTCGGGCGGTGTCGCGGTGCGGGCCAATCTGCTGTGCGTGACGTGGTCCGCCGCGCAGGGCCACGTGTTCCTGTTCGATCTCGACGCGCGGCAGCGCCTGTCGGCCTGGACGCTGCCCGCACCCGGGCAAGGGTATTCGGACGCGGCGGGCGTCGCCATCGACGAGCACTTCCACCTGTTCGTCGCCGACCCGCACAACCACCGCGTGCGGCAGTTCAGCGCCTTCGGCCGGCACCTCGGCGACCTCGGCCAGCCGGCGCCGGCGACCGGCGACGTGGGGCGCGACCGGCCGGGCGTGCTCGACCACCCGCACGCGGTGGCGCTGGCCGGCGGCTGCCTCTACGTCGCGGGCGGCGAACGGCCGCGGCGGCGCGCGGTGCAGCGTTTCCTGCGCACGGGCGAAGTGCAGCGGCCGCTGGCTTCGGGCGGCGACGTCGAGGCGGTGTTCGGCGCGCCGCGCGGCGTCTGCGCGGACGCCGAGGGCGTGCTGGTCGCCGACACGCTGCACGGCCGGATCCAGCGCTTCCGGCCCGATGGGAGCTTCGTCGCGCACGTGCCGTGCTCGCGCCGAGACGCGCTGGCGCGCCCGGTCGCGGTGCTGCGGCTGCCGGGGCAGGTGTTCCTGGTCGCGGACCGCGGCGACGAGCCGGGTCTCGCCGTGCTGCGGCCCGACGGCGCGCGGCTGCCGGCCGGCGAGGCGATGTCGGCGCGCTGCGACGGGCCCATCGCGCTGTGCGGCGACGAGCGCGGGCGCGTCTACGTGCTGGACCGCGGCGGCGAACGCGTGCTGCGGTTCGCCCCCGACCTGGCCTACGACGGCGTCGTCGTCGATCTGGCGGAGCACCTCGACGACTACGAGCGGGGGCCGCAGTGACCGGAGACCGGCGCGAACTCGGCGCCTTCGACGTCGGCTGCGTCGTGATCGGCGGCATCATCGGCGTCGGCATCTTCTTCACGCCCAAGGCCGTCGCGTTGGCGGTCGACACGGAGCAGCAGGTGCTGCTCGCGTGGGGGCTCGGCGGCCTGCTCGCCGTGCTCGGCGCGCTCGTGTTCGCCGAACTGAGCCTGCTCGTGCCCGGCCACGGCGGCACCTTCCGCTACCTCGAAGCGGCGTTCGGCCGCACGGTCGCGTTCCTCTACGGCTGGGCCAACTGGTTCGTGATCCAAAGCGGCGCGCTCGGCGTCGTGGCGCTCGTGCTCGTGCGCCACCTCGAGATCGTGCTGGCGCCCGCGGCGCCCTGGTCGCCGCACGCCGAGGTCGCGCTCGCGACGGCGCTGATCGTGCTGTTCACGCTCGTGAACGTGCTCGGCCTGCGCGTCGGCAAGCGCGTGCAGAACACGCTGATCGTGGTCAAGGTCCTGGCGCTCGCCGTGCTGGTGGCACTGGCATGGCTGCACCCCGGTGCGGCGCCGGCCGAGCCGCCGCCGCCGAGCGGCCGCTCGCTGCCCGCGATGCTCGGAGCGGCGATGCTGCCCGTGCTGTTCGCGACGGGCGGCTGGCAGCAGGGCTCGTTCGTCGCGGGCGCCGCGCGGCACGGCCGCACCGTGGCGCTCGGCATCCTCGGCGGGGTCGCCGTGGTCGTCGTCACCTACATGACGGTGAACCTCGCCTACCTCGACCTGCTCGGCTTCGCCGAGGCGCGCACCAGCGAAGCGATCGGCGCCGCGGCGGCCCAGGCCGCGATCGGCTCCGGCGGCGCGCGCGTGCTCGCGGCGCTGGTCGTCGTCTCGGCGGCCGGCATCCTCAACACGATCTGCATGGCGCCGCCCTACGTGCTCTACGCGATGGCGCAGCGGGGCTGCTTCCCGGCCGCGTTCGGCCGCCTGCACCCTCGCTTCGGCACGCCGGTGCCCGGTGTGCTCGGCCAGGGCCTGTGGGGTGTGCTGCTGATGCTCGGCGTGCACGTCGCCGTGACGGAGTGGGGCGGCAGCACCGTCGACAGCCTCGACTTCGTCTGCAACGGCGTCGTGTTCGTCGACTGGCTGTTCTTCGGGCTCTCCGGCCTGGCCCTGCTCGTGCTCCGGCGCCGTGCGGTCGCCCCCGGACCGCGGCTGCCGCTCGGCGCCGCCGCCGCCGTGATGTTCGCCCTCGGCGCGCTCGCGGTCACGGTCGGCGCGATCGCCACCAAGCCCTACGCGTCGTTGGCCGGCGCGGCCCTCGTCGCGCTCGGACTGCTCGATCGGCGCTGGTCGCGTTGAGCGGGGTGGCGCACGCGTGTGGAGAGTGGGGAAAGACCTGCTGAAGATCGCGCGCACGAAGCTTGCGCCGAGCCGCACGCTCGCTATGAGAGCGTGCGTCCCGAGTTGCACTCCGGCGAGCCGGTCAGCTGCTCGCGGCGGCCTGTGGAAAACGATCCACGGCACCGCGGCAGGGTTTGTCGGGCAAACACTTCGGGCTCCTGTTCTTCGTTCTCGTGTGGCGGTTCGGGGCGATGGCGGGTCGTGCGCCGTGGCTCCGGTCCGATGCCTCCGGGCGCCCTCCCGGCGGCATGCATCTGGGGGGTTCGATGGATCGCATCCGCATTCGTGGTGGCCGCGACCTGCGCGGCACCGTCCGTGTCTCCGGCAGCAAGAACGGCGCGCTGCCGATCCTCGCGGCGTCGCTGCTCGTCGACGGCCCGATCGTGCTGCGCAACATGCCGCGGCTCACCGACGTCGAGAACCTGCTGCGCATCCTCGGCAAACTCGGCGTCGTGCACCAGTGGCGCGGCGACGCCACGCTCGAGCTCGAGGCGAAGGACAAGACCCTCTACACCGCGCCCTACGACCTCGTCCGCACGATGCGCGCGAGCTTCGTCGTGTTGGGGCCGCTGTGGGCGCGCCGCCGGGTCGCGCGCGTGAGCTACCCGGGCGGCTGCGTGTTCGGTCACCGGCCCGTCGATCTGCACCTGAAGGGGCTCGCCGAGCTCGGCGGCAAGATCGAGATGGTCGACGGCTACGTGACCCTCGCCGGCCGGCCGCAGGGCGGCGCGATCTTCCTCGGCGGCAACATGGGTTCGACCGTGCTCGGCACGGCGAACGTGCTGATGGCGGCGACGCTCGCGCAGGGCTCGACCTACATCGAGTCCGCGGCGATGGAGCCCGAGATCGAGGACCTCTGCCGGTTCCTCAACGCGTGCGGCGCGCAGATCTCCGGCATCGGCAGCCACCTGTTGCGCATCGAGGGCGTCGATTCGCTGCACGGCTGCGAATGGTCGATGATCCCCGACCGCATCGAAGCGGGCACGTTCCTGTGCGGCGCGATCATGATGAACAGCGACGTCACGGTGCAGGGCTGCGAACCGATGCACCTGCTCGCCGTGGTCGACCGCCTGCGCGCCGCGGGGGCGAAGCTCGAACTGGGCAAGGACTGTATCCGCACCGTGCCGACCACGGGCCGGCTGCGCGCGGTCGACGTGACGACGATGGCCTACCCGGGTTTCCCGACCGACCTGCAGGCGCAGTTCATGGCGCTGATGGCGCGCGCCGACGGCGTGTCGGTGATCACCGAGAAGATCTACCCCGAGCGTTTCATCCACGCCTCCGAACTGCAGCGGCTGGGCGCGAAGATCCGCCGCGAGGGGCCCAGTGCGATCATCGAGGGCACCGAGGAACTGCGCGGCGCGCCGGTGATGGCGAGCGACCTGCGCGCCTCCGCGAGCCTCGTGCTCGCGGGTCTGGTCGCGCGCGGCTCGACGGACGTGCGCCGCGTCTACCACATCGATCGCGGCTACGAGCGCATCGAGCAGAAGCTGCAGCGCATCGGCGCGGACATCGAGCGCATCAGTGAAGGTTGAGCGCGCGGGGCGCGACGAGGGCTGAGCGCGCGGGGCGCGACGAGGGTCACGCGCGGGGCGCCGTCCGAGCGGCGCCCCAGGCGGCGGTCACAGGCCCGAGGCCCAGATCGCCTGCATCGGCGTGACCACGAAGCCGGCGGCGTCGGCCGGGCAGAACGTGAAGTTCTGGTTGTAGATCGGGCCGAAGAACGGCGGCACGACCAGCGGGAACGGATACAGCGCGTTGCCCGCGGGGTCGGCGAAGCCCAGCACGGACACCAGCGTCGGCGAGCCGAGCCAGAAGCCCAGCCCGCAGCCGAACTGATTGATCCACGGGAACGCGGGGTTGAAGCCGAAGTCGAAGGCGAACAGCACCAACTGGCCCGGCGGCAGCGCGCCGAGGCCGAGGCGCCACGCCCCGTTGCCGGAGGTCATCACGCTGGTCGTGAACTGCGTCGGACCGGGCGGGAAGTTCGGGCAGACGCCGCAGCCGCCCTGGATCGGCGGGTTCGCGGCGGGGTGGCCCATGTAGGCGAGGCCGACGTTCTGGGCGGGACCGGCCGGGAACGGCATCGGAACCGGGTTCGCAACGTCGACGACCAGGGGGCCGCCGACCACGTAGATCGGCCGCACGCCGGCCACGTTCACCTGGCCGGACTTGTCGATCGCGACGTCGCCGGCAGGGCCCGGCAGCGGGATCGGCGAGGCGATCGGCGGG
>VGXW01000195.1 GCA_016873195.1 Planctomycetota bacterium
GGCCTCGAGGGCCGCTACCCGGAACTCGCGCTGCTGCACGGCGCGCCGGCGATGTCGATGGTCGACCTGGTCGGCGAGGTGATGCCGCTGTTCGCGCCCAAGCGCCTCTTGTGCGACGAGCGGCCGCGGCTGCGCCCGCTCGCGATGGTCTGGACGCCGGAGGTGCAGCGTGCGGATTGAGATCCAGGGGCTCGGCAAACGCTTCGGCCGCGTGGTGGCGCTCGACGGCGTCACGATCGAACTGCCGGCCGGCAGCCGCACCGCGCTGATCGGGCCGAACGGGTCGGGCAAGTCGACCCTCGTGCGGGCGCCCCTGGGCATGCTCGTGTCGTCCGGCAGCGTGCGCTTCGACGGCGTCGAGGCGGGCGAGGACCGCCGCGCGCTCGCGGCGCGGATCGCCTACGTGCCGCAGATCGCGCCGCGGCTCGCGGCGCCGGTGCGCGACGTGGTGCGCGCCGTCGGCCGGCTGCGCGGGGAACCGTGGGCGGCCGTCGCCGCGGCGGCCGCCGCACTCGACGTCGACCTCGACGCGCTCGGCAGGCGGCCGTTCCGCGCGCTGTCGGGCGGCCAGCGGCAGAAGGTGCTCGCGGCGCTGGCGCTCGCGTCGGGCGCCGAACTGCTGCTGCTCGACGAACCGACCTCGAGCATGGACCCGAAGAGCCGGGTCGCGTTCTTCGGGCTCGTCGAAGCGCTGCCGCCGGCGACCACGGTGATCCTCAGCTCGCACCGGCTCGACGAGATCCGGCGGCTCGTCGACCGCGTCGTCGTGCTCGCCGAGGGCAGGGTCGCCTGGCACGGCGGTGCCGAGGACTACCTCGCGGCTCACGCCGAGGCCGTCGTCGAGGTGCAGGCGGCCGGCGAACCGGCCGCGGCCTGGCTCGCGGCGCGCGGCTTCGCGCGCGGCACCGCGGGTTGGTGGAGCCTGTCGCTGCCCGTCGCCGAGCGCGCGCACCTGATCGCCGAGATCGGCAAGCGGCTCAACGGCGAGGTCCGGGACGTCATGGCGCGCGACGTCGAGCGCCTGCAGCCGCAGTGGCCCCCGCAACCGCAGGAGAAGCCGTGAAGCCCCGCATCCAGATCCTGCCCCTGCTGCTGCTCGGCTCGGTGCTCGCCGTGGCCGGCGGCGCGGTCGTCTACTCGATCACCGCGTCCACGAAGCTGCCCGACGGCCCGTTCGACGTCGTGTGGGACAAGGCGGCCTGCATCGCGTGCGGCATGCACGTCGGCGAACCGCCGTTCGCCGCGCAGTTGACCACCGCGGCCGGCGAGCAGTTCGCGTTCGACGACCCGGGCTGTCTGTTCCTCTACGTCGAGGAGCATCGACCCGAAGTGCACTCGGCGTTCTTCCGCCACCACGCCGAGAACCGCTGGATCCCGCTCGACCGGGTCGGGTTCGTGCGCGCCGAAAAGACGCCGATGGGCTTCGGCTTCGCGGCGGTCGACACCGGCACGCCCGGCGCCGTGGGGTCCGACGAGGTGCGCCGCAGCTGTCTCGAGCAGGTCGGGGGCCACGGGGGCAGGCGATGACGCTGCGCGCCGAGATCGCCGTCGTCGCGCGGCTGGACCTCGCCGAGGTGCTGCGCTCGCGCTGGCTCGTGTTCTGCCTCGCCGTGCACGCCGTGCTCGCGGCGACGTTCGTGCTGGTCGGCCTGCGCGAATCGGGCGTCGTCGGGTTCACCGGCATGGGCCGCGCGCTGCTGTCGTGGACGCACGCGCTGCTGTTCCTGCTGCCGCTGCTCGCGCTGTCGGCGACCGGCCAGGTCGTCAACAGCGCGCGCGACGACGGCTCGCTGGAGCTGCTGCTGAGCCACCCGGTGAGCCGCGGCGGCTACTTCGCCGGTACCACGCTCGTGCGCGTGGCGGCGCTGATCGTGCCGCTGCTGGTGGCGATGCCGGCGATGGCCGTGTTCGGCGCGCTCGCGTTCGGGCAGGACGTGCCGTGGGGCTTCCTGCTGCGCGGCATGGCGGTCAGCGCCTCGCTGCTGTGCTGCTTCACGGCGATCGGGCTCTGCGTGTCGACGCTCGTGCGCAACCAGAGCAAGGCGCTGATGCTGTCGATCCTGGTCTGGGTCGCCGGCGTCGCGCTGATCGACTTCGGCCTCGTCGGCGTGATGCTGCAGTGGGAACTGCCGCCGTCCGCCGTGTTCGCGCTCGCGGCGCTGAATCCCGTCGAGTGCGCGCGGCTCGCGCTGCTGTCGGCGGCGCAGCCCGAACTGTCGACGTTCGGACCGGTGGGGTTCTTCCTCGCCAACAAGGTCGGCGCGGACGCACTGCTGCTGCTGGGCATCGGCTGGCCGATGCTGCTCGGGCTGACGGCCTGGACCTGGAGCCTCGGCGCGTTCCGGCGCCGCGACCTCCTGTGAGCGATCGGACCATGAAGAAGACGGCGGACAGCTTCTGGGAGTTCCTCGACGTGCCGCTGCGCGGCGGCGCGCGGCTGCTGTTGATCGCACTGATCGTGCCGCTGCTGCTGAGCTTCCTGTTCCCGCTGTGGCGCATCAGCATGAAGGCGCCGCAGTACCCCAAGGGGCTCAGCATGGACATCTACTCCTGGCAGCTCGTCGGCGGCAACGACGGCCACGACATCCAGGAGATCAACACGCTGAACCACTACATCGGCATGCAGTCGATCACGCGCGAGGAACTGCGCGACCTCGACTGGATGCCGTTCGCGATCGTCGCGATGGCGGCGCTCGCGCTGCGCGCGGCGCTGCTCGGCAACGTGCGCGCGCTGATCGACCTGTCGATGATCGCGGCCTACGTGTCGCTGGTCGCGTTCGGCAGGTTCGTCTGGATGCTGTGGGAGTTCGGCCACCACCTGGACCCGAAGGCGCCCGTGAAGGTCCAGCCGTTCATGCCGGTCGTGATCGGCGAGAAGCAGATCGCGAACTTCCTGACCCACAGCATGCCGCACCTGGGCTCGCTGCTGATGGGCGCCTTCACGACGGGCGTCTGGGCCGTGACGCTGTTCTACCTGTGGCGCGGGCGGCGCGAGTCGCGGCCGCTGGTGCTCCCGGCGGCCGAATAGCGGTTCGCCGGGAACCGCCGCAGCGGCGCCCGCGTGCGTGGCTTCGCCGGTTGCAGGTCGCCGCGTTGCGGCGGTGGGAACCTCAATAGGAACCGCCGCAGCGGCGCCCGCGTGCGTGGCTTCGCCGGTTGCAGGTCGCCGCGTTGCGGCGGTGGGAACCTCAGTAGACCGTGATGCGCTGCGCGTTGCCGGCCGCGAACGGGTACAGCGACCCGGCCAGGGCGTCGAAGGGCGCCGGCTGCATCGCGATCGTGACGTTCGCGAGCGTCGGGTCGTTCGGGATCGGCAGCCGCAGGCTCAGGTAGCCGGCGCAGGTCGGGCCGCGCGTGTTGCCGGTGCCGGCGATCGCGAACAGGTTCGCGACGATGTCGGTGTTCTGGAAGCAGGTCGGACCGAGGCCGAGCGCCGGGATCGGGGTCCAGTTCGGATCGACGCCGATCAGCACGAACAGAGCGCCGCCGGGCGGCGTGCCGCTCGTCTCGAAGAAGAAGCCCGCGTTGCCGATCGTCGGCTGCTCGTTCGTGTACATCGTCGCGAACTGGCCCGTCGACTGCGGGCAGCCCGTGCCGACCGGCACCGAGTGCGCGTCGTCGAGCAGGCTGCAGAACAGCCGCACCTTGACGGCCGCCAGCGCAGCGCTCGCGGTCCAGGCGCCGGTCGAGGCGCTGCGCGTCGCGCGCGGCCCGAGCGTGCCGCCCGGTTCCTCGGGCGCCGTGCTGGCGCCGGGATCCACCCAGACGACCCAGACCGACGTGTTCGCCTGCAGCACGACCGGGCGGTCGAGGTTCGCGCCTTGCCACGCGAACGGGCGCGAGTTGACGATGCGCCACGCGCCGCCGGCGAGCTTGTTGCCGGGCAGGGTGGTGCTCGGGTTCTCGTCCCAGATCTCGGCGATGAAGAAGCGGTCGCCGCTCAGCTGGTTGTTGCGCGTGTAGAACTGCACCGCCTGCACGAGCAGCGGGGTCGTCGGGGTGATCTGCCAGCCGAACGTGTTCTGGCCGCTGAAGCCGTAGGCCGTGATGCTGGCCGGCACGGTCGGGCTCAGGTCGTTCAGCGCGAAGCAGGGCGGCGTCTGTGCGGCGAGCGGGGCGGCGAGGATGCCGAACAGGAGGGACGGCAGGATGGATGGGAAGCGCATGGTGTGGCTCCGGGGCGTGGTTCGGGGGCGGGGCCGACAGTCTACCGCGCGCGCGCGCCGCCGTCCGGAGGCCCCACGGCGATCTCGGCGCGCGGTCCGCGCAGCACCTGTCCATCGTGCAGCAGCACAACTGCCTGCAGCACGAACGTGCCCGGCCCGGGTGGCGTGATGGTCCGGCGGAAATCGCCGTTCGCGGCCGGCAGGTCCAGCAGCAGCTGGTCGCCCGCCGGCGGTTGCAGGGCCACTCCCACCGCGGCGATGCGCGCCCGGTCGGCCACCGCGGCGAGGCGCACGGTGATCTCGCACGGGCTGCCGTCCGCCACGCGGGCCGGGACCACGGTCAGGTCCACGATCCAGTCCGACGGCGCGGCGATCAGTTCGGCGGCGAACACGTCGCCGTCCTCGTGCAGGATCCGGAAGTCGTCCGGCGGCTCGCCCCCGCGAACCTCGGCGAACACCGCGGGCGCCGTGCGGCGGCCCAGCAGCAGCACGTCTGCTCCGCAGCGGAGCATGCGTTCGCGCAGGCCCCGCCAGGTGGCCGCGCGGTCGCCGAGCCGCGAGCTGTGCAGGAAGCGGCACGGGTAGGCGACGTGCTGGTCGAGCAGCAGGAACGAGGTGAACACGGCGATCGGAGCCCGCAGGCGGCCCGGCAGCTCGCGCGCGACCTCGACCTCGCGCACGGGCTCGCTGGCGAGGTGTTCGCGCACCGTCGCCTGACCGAGTGCGGCGAGGCCGGCGACCGCCGCCGCGACCAGCAGCCACGCGGCCCGCGACCGTTCCGCCGCCGCGCGCAGCGCCAGCGCGGGGCCCAGCACGGCGACCGGCAGCGCCGGCAGCAGCACGCGCGAGTTCACGAAGAACGAGGCGCCGACGGCCGCCCCGTGCAGCGCGGCCAGGCCCGCGAGCAGCAGCGCCGTGCGCCGGTCCCTGGCCAGCGCGAGCAGCGCCGCCGCGGCGGCCGCGAACGGCCACCAGCGGGCCCAGGGCGGCGGCTGCTCGACGCCGAGCACGAGGCCCGGCAGCGTGTCCCTGCCCGCGCGCTCGAGTTCGACCGCGGCCCCCCGCAGGATCTCGCCGGCCGACTCGCGCACGAAGGCGAGCGGGCCCGGCAGCGTGCCCGCCGCGCGCGCCGCCTCGAGCCGTTCGGCATCGCCGCCGCAGCGCACCTTCAGGTAGACGTTCTGCCAGTTGTCGTTGGCGAACGGCGAGCCCGTGGCGACCGTGTTCAGCGCGCCGTGCGGCAGGTAGCCGAGCGCGAGTCCGAGCGCGAGCGCCGCGGCGCCCGCAAGGCGCGGCCGGCGGCAGAGCGCCCACGCCGCGATCGCCAGCGCGGTCGGCAGCGCGGCGTAGCGCACGCCCACGCTGGCGCCGAGCAGCAGGCCACCGCCCGCGAGCCGGAGCCAGGACCACGGCGCGGGCCGCACGAGCAGCGCGAGCGCCAGCACCGGCAGTGCGGCCGCCACGAGGTCGCTGCAGGCGGTCGAGCCGTAGGTCCAGACGAACGCGTTGGCCGCCGCGAGCCAGCGCGCGGCGCAGCCCGCGCCGGGGCGCAGCGCTTCGGCGAGCCGGCCCACGGCCCAGACGAGGCCGAGCGCAGAGAGCGCCGACACGAGCAGCCCGGCGGTCCAGGCGTCGGCGCGCGCGACCACCTGCACGGCCGCGATCAGCAGCGGGTAGCCGAACGGATGGAAGCGGTCGGACACGACCTCGCCGCGCAACAACTGGTCGGCCAGATCTGGGTAGCGGTCGTACTCGTTGGGCACGCCGACCGTGCGCTGCTGGATCAGCAGCAGCAGGCCGACCGCGAGCAGCAGGCCGGGCAGGAAATCGCGCCAGCGCCGCGCCGCCGCGGGGGCCGACACCGGATCGACTACGCTGGCCGTCATCGCGGTTGCGAGGTTGCCGGCGGGTCGTGCGGCAGCGAACCGCGCGCGGCGCGCAGGTAGCCGAACGGCGTGAGCCACAGGAAGTTCGACACGCGCGACGTGTAGACGTCGGCGTGGCGTTCGATCTGCCGCGCGAGCCGGCTCTTGTCGTTGCCGGCGCGCATCAGCGGGCCCCAGCGCGGGTGGCCGAGTTCGCCCGCGGCCCTGGCGAGCGGCGCGATCTGGTGGTCGAGCGCCTCGGTCTCGGTGCGCAGCGCGCGCAGCCGCTCGTGGACCCCGTGGGCGTTCGCCGCGACGCCGTTCGGCGGCGCCTGCCGGTGCTCGAGCCGCTGCAGCGTGAGCCGCAGCGCCGCTTGCTCGTGGTCGAGCCGTTCCTTCTGCTGCATCAGCTGCAGCAGGCGCGCCTGGTCGGGCGCGAACGCCTGCTCGTGGCGGACCTCGTCCTCGACCTCGCGCAGGACCAGCGCCGTGCGCCAGCGCCGGATCTGGCTCGAGACGTGCACGTCGGCGTAGACGTGGTCGCCGACGTAGAGGATCTCCTCGCCGGCGAGCCCGAAGTGCTCCTGCACGAGCTGCGCGTTGCCGCCTTTGTAGGCCTGGCCCGGCTGCAGCGGACCTGGGTGCGGCTCGGTCGCGACGCGGTCGCCGACCACCGCGAAGAACGGCTGCTCGCCGTCGAAGAACGACGGCTTCTTCGCCTGCACGATCACGAGGTCGAACAGGCTGCGCCAGCCGCTGCCGGGCAGGAAGCGGTCGAACGCCCAGCTCATCATCGGCCGCGTGTAGTGCCACTCGCTGTTGGTGGCGAGGAACAGCTTCTTGCCGGCGTGCTTCAAGTCGAGCAGCGTCTGCGCGAGTTCGGGCTCGAGCGGCACGTAGCGAGCGGGGTCGGCGACGATCTCGGCCTTGAGTTCGCCCTCGAGGTGGGCCGCGTCCATCGTCTCGCCGACGAGCTCGTAGATGCCGCGGTAGTCGAGCGCGCGGTCGCGCCCGAGCCGGCCGGCGTCGTGCAGGTCGACGAGCTGGCCGTAGAGGCAGGCCTCCGACAGCGAGAACAGCGTGTTCAGGAACACCCAGCGTTTCTCGCTGAGGTCGACCCAGACCTGGCTGTAGGTCTTGCGCACGGCCTCGTGCGCGAGCATCCGCGTGCCGTGCGCGGCCTGCGTGACGTAGCCGAAGCGGTTCGCCTTCAGGATGTTGCCGAGCTGCTGGTCGACGATCAGGCCGCGCGCGAACAGGCCGGGATCGAAGCGCAGGTCGCGCACGGGCAGGCCGTGCTGCAGCAGGCGCTGCTGCACGTGCGCGTAGGCGCGCGCCTCCCAGGCCACCACGTCGTAGTGCACGAGCGTGTAGTCCATGTCGAAGCCGATCGCCTGGATCGAGCGCATGTTCAGCGTGCGGTTGCAGAACACGGCGCGCTCGGGCGGGGGCGCGAAGGGGTCTCGGTTCGGCATGCGGGAGTTGTAGCGGCGCGGCCGGGTGGGGGCATGCGTGCGTCGGCTCCCGGCCCGGGGTGCGCGCGCGGTGCGGCGCGGCGGATGCGATGGGGGGCTTGCCGCCGGAGCCGGCATCCGGTTGGCTTCCGCCCCCGCGGCCAGCACGCCGCAAGGAAACCATGAAACACCGTTCCCTCCTCGTCGCCTTCCTCGTTTCCCTTCCCCTCTTCGCCCAGGACGGGCAGATGCCGCAGCCCGGCCCCGAGCACCAGAAGCTGCACGCGCACGCCGGCACCTGGGACGCCGTGATCGAATCGACCGGACCCGACGGCAAGCCGAGCAAGTCGCTGGGCGTCTCCGAGATGAAGATGGCGCTCGGCGGCTTCTGGCTCGTCGACGACTTCACCGCGGAGTTCATGGGCATGCAGTTCCAGGGCCACGGCCTGACCGGCTACGACCCGGTGAAGGGCAAGTACGTCGCGACCTGGGTCGACTCGATGTCGCCGAGCCTGCTGGTCCTGGAGGGCAGCTACGACAAGGACGGCAAGGTGCTGACGATGTCGGGCCCGTGCACCGGCATGGACGGCAAACCCGCGCAGTGCCGCACGGTGTCGACCAGCGTGGACGCGAACACGATGGTGTTCGAGATGTACATGACGGGCGGTGATGGCACGGAGGCGCTGGGGATGAAGATCACCTACACGCGGCGGGCCGCGAAGCCGGGGGCGGGCAAGCCTGCGAGCGACAAGCCGCCGGGCAGGAAGGGCTGAGCCTCGCGGCGATCACGATCGCCCGCGCGGCCTCGCGCTCGGGTCACGACCAGCCAGCGACTGCAGGAACCGCAGATACGCGCCGACCTCGTCCGCGTCCACCAACTCCCGTTCGGCACGGGACCGCGCCGCCGCGCCCATCGCGCGCGCGGCCTCCGGCTGCCCGAGCAGCCAGTGCGCCGCCGCGCGGAACGCCGCCTCGCCGGTGAAGAACAGCGCCTCGTCCCCGTCGCGCGCGAGCGCCCGGTGGCCCGGGATATCGCTCAGCAGCAGCGGCAATCCCGCCAGCATCGCCTCGCGCACCGCGTGCGGCATGCCCTCCGACCGGCTCGCGGCGACGAACAAGGTGCCCGTCGCGAGGAAGTCGCCGATCTGCTCGTGCGGCACGTGGTCGACGTGGTGCACCCAGTCTGCCCGCGCCTGCCAGCGCCGCAGTTCCGCCGCGATCGCCGGCTCGATCGCTGCGCCCGCGTGCAGCCAATGCAGGCCCGGCACGTCGGCCCGCAGCGCCTCGAGCCACGGCAGCACGAGCAGCGGGCGCTTGACCTCGCGCAGGCCCGCGATGGCCACGAACACCGGGGCCGCCCGGCCGATGCCGAACCGCGCGCGCAGGTCGCCGCGCGCCGGCGGCAGGAACGCGCCGTTCGGGATCACCGCCGTCTTCGCCGCCCAGTCCGGCCTGTGGCGCAGCAGCCGTTCGCGGGCTGGCTCGTTCCACACGACGATGCCCGCCGCCTGGTCGAGCGAACCCTCGATCACCGGCAGCCGCGCCGGGTCGTCGAGCATCTCGTTGAGGTCGGTGCCGCGCAGCGACACCGCGATCGGTGCTGGCGACGCGCGGCGGCAGGCCGCGATCGCAGGAGCGCAGCGGTAGGCGTGCAGCGCGAGCACCGCGTCCGGGGCGAAGGAACGGACCGCGGCGGCGACGGCGGCTTCGTGCTCGACCTCCGGCGCGCCGAGCACCTGCGTCTCGGCCGCGCGCGCGGCGAAGCCCGCGGCGAGGCGGCGAGCCGCCACGCTGTTGCCGGTGGCGCCCGCGGG
>VGXW01000196.1 GCA_016873195.1 Planctomycetota bacterium
CACGTGGAGCCTGTGGGCGCTGGGCCTCGTCTACGTCGGCTTCCGATTCGCCGTGCTCGGGCGATTCGGCGGCTACCTCGACGCGCACTACGACCTGCTGGCGATGGCCAGCGGCCTGCCGGCCATCGTCGCCAACGCGCTGGTGCCGATGCGCTGGAGCGGCGCCGACCTCGCGGCCGCCGCGGCCGGCGGCCCACCGGCGCTGTGGTGCTGGCTCGCCGCGCTGCCGCCCGGACTCGCAGCGCTCGCGCTGCTGCGCACGCCGCGCCGGCTGCTCGCGGGGCTCGGCCTGTTCCTGGTCGCCAGCGCGCCGATGGCGGCGTTCTGCGCCGACGGCGCGAACGTGCACAACCTGCGCTACTTCTACCTGCCGACGGTGGCGCTCGCGGGGCTCGTCGCCGGCGCCGGCCGGTTCCCCACGGCGCTCGCGCTGCTGGCCCTGCTGCTGCCGTTCCTGGCGATGCGCACGGAGCAGCACGCAGCCGACCGGCAGTCCGCGACGATGCACCGGGCCCTGCTGCAGCAGGCCGAGGACGGCGCACCGTCGCCGCGGTTCGTCGCCGGCCTGCCGCACGCGAACGCGGCCGGCTCGGTCGTGCAGCTGCACTTCGGCGTCGATCGCATGCTGCAACCGCCGTTCGGGCCCGGCGGCGCGCGGCTCTGCGCGCTGCGGCCGCTCGCCGAGGTGCCCGGCGCCGTCCGGCTCTCGCCGCCCGGCGAGCTGCCGTTCGCGCTGCCGGCGGGCTCGACCTGGTGGTTCACCGACAGCACGGTGCTCGCGCCGGTGCCCGCGGCGCCGCCGGGACTGCCGGACCTGCCGATCGAAGGCGACAGCGACTCCGTGCTCGACCTGTCGTCGCCGCGGCTGCTGGCGATGGCGCTGGCGTCGGCGGACCTCTGGCGGCAGGCCGCGCCGAGTTTCGGCCTGCGCACGCCCGGCGTGCGACCGCAGGGCTACCGCGTGACGATCTTCACGGCGAACGGCTACCTCGCCTGCCTCTGCTTCGACCACGGGCTCGGCGGGCCGAACGACGGCAGCATCGACGTGCTGCGGTTCCTGGCCGGCGAACCGGGCAGGTTCGAACCGGCGCGCGTGGCGCTGGCCGGCCCGCACTTCGTCGGCGACGCGCTCGCGGTGCCCGCCACGATCGACCTGGATCCCACCTTCCCGGTGCTCGTCGAGGCCGGGTCCTTCGATGCCGCGACCGCGCGGTTCGTGCCGACCCACCGCGCGCGGCGCCTGATCGGATTCCGGTTCGACCGCGGCTACGCGGCCTGGGTGCGGGCCGTGCAGGGCCGCTAGGCGCCCCCGCGCCCCATGGCAAGGAGCCGTGCACGTTCCACCGCCGGGGCCACGTAACCGGCCGCACGAGCCGCTAGGCTGTGCAGCCCCCGGATGGACCCCCACGCCTCGCCCCCTGCCGCCGTGGCACCGCCGCGCGCGTTCTGGCTCTGCACGGGCTTCGTGCTGCTGGCGTTGGCCCTGCGGCTGCCGCTGCTGGGCCGCAGCATCTGGTTCGACGAGGCGTGCATGTCCGACCAGCGCCTGGGCACCTTCGAGCAGCTGCTCGCGACGCTCTACGTCGACGTGCACCCGCCGCTCTACGTGACGTTCATGCACTTCTGGAACGGGCTGTTCGGCGACAGCGAACTCTCGATGCGGTTGCCGCCGCTCCTGTGCGGGCTCGTTTCGGTTCCGCTCGTGTACTGGGCCGGGCGCTGGTTCGTCGGCGACACCGCGGCGCTGTGGGGCGCCCTGCTGCTGGCGATCTCGCCGGTGCACGCGTGGTACTCGGCCGAAGCGCGGCTCTACGCGCCGATGGTCGCCTGCACGCTGCTGCTGGCGGGCACCTTCGAACGGCTGACCAGCGACCGGCCGGTGCGGCGCCGGCTGCTGTGGCCGGTGCACCTCGCCAACCTCGCGGTGATGCTCGCGCTGCACTACTACCTCGCGGTGTTCGTCGTGCTGCTCGCGCTGCTCGCGCCGTTCGCGGCGCGCGGCCGCGCGGCGACCGCGAGCCGGATCCTGCTCGCGCACGGCATCGGCATCCTGCTGCTCGGCGGCTTCGTGCTGGTCAAACGCTCGCTCGGCACCTTCGAGACCTCGCAGGACTACCTGCGCGCGCTCGACCTCGGCGGCCTCTACGCGTTCTTCTTCGACTGGTGCTGGACGGGCCACACGCTGGCCGCCGTCGACCACCCGCTCGACCGCTGGGCCGCGTGGCTGCAGCAGGGCCTCGGCGTGCTGCTCGCGGCCGCCGGTCTCTACCGCCTGTGGCGCTACCGGCGCGGCCACCACCTGGGCCTGCTCGTGCCGGTCTTCGCGCTGGCGATCCCCGGGTTCCTGCTCGCGGCGGCCGCGGCCGGGCTCGGCGCCACCTACCTCGAACGCAGCTGCCTGCCGTCGCTGCCGTTCCTGTTCCTGCTCGCGGGCTCGGGGCTCGCGGCGCTGCCGCGCATCCCGTACCTGGCCGCGGGTGCCAGCGTGCTGCTGCTCGGCACCGCGTCGCTGATCGCGTTCTACGGGCACGTCGACACGACCTGGACGGTCTACAAGCCGAACACCGACTGGCGCAGCGCGGCGCGCTGGCTCGGCGCCGAGATCGACGCCGGCGCCGCGGGCCGGCCCGTGTTCACGCCGACGCCGAATCCGCGACCGCTCTCGTATTACGAGCCGCGCATCCAGGACGTGAAGAACCTGACCGACGCGACGAGCCCCGAGCGCATCGGCGACGCGGTGAAGAGGCGCCTCGGCGACTGGTTTGGCGACCGGGCCGAGGCCGCGTTCCGCCGCTTCGCGGCGCACAACCACCGGCTGCTCGAGGGGGCCGCGCTGAAGGTCTACCGCAGCGCCGGCGATCCGGCCCGGCTCGACCTGCCCGCGCGCGGTCGCGACGGGGTCTGCTACCTCGTGCGCGACGAGTGGCATCCGCACCCGAGCGTCGACCGCTCGGTCGAGGACCTGCTCGCGCACCCGCGGGTCACCGTGCTCGAGACCGTGCGGTTCCCCGGCATGGCCGTGCACAAGGTGAGGATCGCGCCGTGACGACACCGGCCACGGGCCAGGAGCCCGACCTGTCGGTCGTGATCGCGTGCTACCAGGAGGAGGGGCATCTGCGCGACTCCGTGGCCCAGCTCTGCGCGACCCTCGACGGCATGGGCCGCAGCTACGAACTGGTGTTCCTCGAGGACAGGAGCCGCGACCGCACCGCCGAGATCATCCGCGAGATCGTGGCCGGCCGACCGGACATGCGCGCGGTCTACCACGCGCAGAACGTGGGGCGGGGCGGCACCGTGGCCGAAGGCTTCACGCTGGCGCGCGGGCGCATCGTCGGCTTCCTGGACATCGACCTCGAGGTGCACTGCCGCTGGCTGCCGTCGGTGCTCGCGGCGATCGACGCCGGCGCCGACGGCGCCACCGCGTTCCGCGAGTACACGGTCGGCTGGCGGCCGACGAGCATCCTGCGGCACGTGCTGTCGCGCGGCTACCGCTGGCTGTTCCGCCGCCTGTTCGACGTGCCGTTCCGCGATCCGGAGACGGGGTTCAAGTTCTTCGTGCGCGAGAAGATCCTGCCCGTCGTCGCGCGCACGCAGGACAAGGCGTGGTTCTGGGACAGCGAGATCATGGTGCTCGCGCACCAGGCCGGCCTGCGCGTGGTCGAGGTGCCGTGCCGCTTCGAGCGCCGCAGCGACAAGCAGTCGACGGTGCGCATCGTGCGCGACGTGTTCTGCTACCTGCGCGCGATCCGCGCGTTCCGGCAGCGCCTGCGCCGGCCCCGCTGAGCCGGCCCGCCGAGCCGGTCCCCGCGCGCCGGGCCGCCGCGCGCGCCTCACTCGGCGACGATCTGCAGGTCGAACTGCAGCGACAGCGCGACCAGCGCCTCGAGCAGCTGCGGGTCGAGCGCGAACCCGCCCATGCGCTCCTGGACGCCGCGCAGCACCACGGTGACGCCGGCCCAGCGGATGCCGGGCAGCCGCAGCACCTCGCGCCAGCCCGGCCGCGCGCGCAGCAACGCCAGCAGTTCGCCGACCTTCTCCTCCGGCCAGTGGAAACCCTGCGGCAGCACCTCGTGGATCCAGAGCCCTTCGTCGCGGAACGCGCGGACGTGCGGGCCGGACTCGCCCTTGCCGAACGCGCGCGTCGGCACGAGGCCGAGCAGCCGCGTGATCTCCGGCGGCGAGGCGCCGTCGAGCACGAGCCGCAGCGCCACCGTCGCGCCCGGCACGACGTCGCAGTCGCGCTCCTCCCAGGTCCCGGCGATCCGCCGCCAGTGCACCTGCACGGTGCACGAGCCCGGCGCCAGGCGGTAGCACGCCTCGCCGCGGTCGCCGTCGACACTGCGCTGCCCGGGCGTCGCGTGGCCCCAGCCCGGCACGCGCTCGAGCAGGCGCCGCAGCAGGTCGTTGCGGCTGCAGCGCAGGCGCAAGAGCGGCAGGTACGGCAGTTCGTCCCGCTCGTCCACCGCTCACGTCTCCGCGGGCGGGAGCGCCGCGTCCGGCGGCGACACGCGCGGTCCCGCCACGCCGTCGGTCAGGATCTCCTCGACGTCGAGCGCGACGCAGCGGCACGGCACGCCGAGCAGGGCCGCCAGCGACGGCTCGGTGCGCCCGCCGTCGCCGGAGATCCACTCCTTGACGTAGGTGCCGTGCTGGCACACGACGCGCAGCTCCAGCGCGAGCTCGCCGCGCGGCTGCAGCTCCAGCACGCGCAGCGCCCGCTCGCGGCCGAGGTCGGCGCGGCGGTGCGCGACGCGCTGCGGCGTGCGCTGCACGATCGCGCCCGCGAACGCCGCCGCCGCGCGCAGCCGCTCCGGCGCCACGGCACCGCCGGCCGCCACGTCGGCGCGGTAGATCTTGTCGAAGTGCGCCTCCTTCCAGTAGGCGATCCGCTGCCGGCCGACGCGCACGAACGGCGCGAGTTCGATCTGGCCCTCGGCGCGCGCCTCGATGTCGGCCCGCAGCGCCTCGAGGTCGACGTCGGGCTGCTTCGCGCCGATCACCTCGAACACGAACGGCCGCCCGCGGCCCAGCATCAGCACATCGACGTCCTCGCGCCCGGCACCGTGGAAACGCCCCTGCCGCGCCCGCATCGCCGGCAGCAGCCGCCGGCCGATCAGCTCCTGCACCGACTCACGCGTCAGCTTGCCGAAGCCGCCGCACTGTTCGCAGCCCTGCCGGCGCCGGCGGTGCCCCTTGCAGGCCGGGCAGTAGAAGACCGTCTGCGGCAGGCCGCGGCGCAGCTTGCGGTAGCGCGATTCGAGCCACAGGTCGGTGCGCGCCGTGCTCGCGGGCGGGGGAACGGCCGGTCCGGACATCGCCCGCCATGAGACCGTCCCGACCCGTTCCGGCGCAAGCGCGAGCCCGCGCGCGGTGCGGTCACTGCGTTGCCTTGCTCGGCTCGGTCTTCTTGTGCTTCTTGCGCAGCGTCGAGTTCTCGCGCTCGGTGCGGCGTTCGAGGAAGCGGCCCAGCATGCGGAAGAACTCGCGCGGGTCGATCGGCGTCGGCAGGAACGAGTGCACGTCGTAGCGGCTCTTGTCGACGGCCATGTCGGCGACGTTGCGCGCCGCGGTGATCACGAACAGCTCGGTGCTCGTGTCGAACGAGCGCAGGTGGTGCAGCAGCTTGGTCGTGTCCTTCTGCCGCGGGTCGACGCCCAGGAACACCGCGTCGAAGTGGCGGCTGCGCGCCTCGTTGACCCCGGCGTAGCCGGTGCCGACGGTCACGTGGAACTCGGGGAACTGCTGCAGACCGACCTTGACGTGGTCGCGCACCAGCGGGTCCTTCTCGACGAGCAGCACTTCCATGGGTGGCCTCGGCGCCCCTATCGGCAGCCGGCCGCCTCCACCTCGACGCGCGGCGCAGCCGGCCGTGCCAGCGCCGCTTTGACTTCGGGCCTCCGATCCGGTCTCGTCGCGGCCATGAACTTCCTGGCCGGCGTCGACGAGGCCGGGCTCGGCCCGATCCTCGGCCCGCTCGTCGTCGCTGGCGTCGCCCTGTCCGGCCCCGAGGGCACCGACCCGTGGCGGGTGCTGGCGGGCCACGTGAGCCGGCACAAGCACGTGCGCGGCCGCGTGCGCGTCGCCGACAGCAAGAAGGTCAACCAGGGCCCGCACGGCTTCCGGCGGCTCGAGGAGACGGCGCTCGCGTTCTGGGCGGCCCTGCGCGGCGAACTGCCGCCGACGCTCGGTGGCTGGCTGCAGCAGCTCGGCGCCGACCTGCCGCTGCTGCAGCGCTGCCCCTGGTACGCGGACCTGTCGCTGCCGCTGCCGCGCGAGGCGGACGCCGGCTGGCTCCTGCTGCACGCCGAGTTGATCGGGCGCGCGCTGCGGCAGGCCTCGGTGTCGCTGCTCGACGTCGCGATCCGCCCGGTCGACGTCGAGGAGTGGAACGGGCTCATCGCCGACACCGACAACAAGAGCCGCGCGCACTTCCACGCCTACGCGGAGGTGATCGGCCGCATCCTGCTCGCGCTGCCGGCGAAGTTCGAGGCCGGCGCGCACGGGCACCTGGTCGCCGACCGCGCCGGCGGCCGCGTGCACTACGCGCGCGACCTGCAGCGGCTGCGCCCCGACGCGCGCATCGAGATCCTGCAGGAGGAGCCGGCGGTCTCGTCCTACCGGCTGCACACGGCCGCGGGCCGGGTGCAGGTCACGTTCGCCGAGAAGGGCGAGGACCGAGCGTTCCCGACCGCGCTGGCGAGCTGCTGCGCGAAGTACCTGCGCGAGCTGATGGTCGAGGCGCTGAACCGCTGGTTCGCCGCGCGCGTGCCGGGCCTGCAGCCGACCGCCGGCTACTGGGTCGACGGGCAGCGGTTCCTCGGCGACCTCGAGCCGCACCTCGACGCGCTCGGCGTGGCGCGGCACCGGCTCGTGCGCGTGCGCTGAACCGCCCGCGGCGTCACGGCACGAAGCGGATCTCGACCGGGTTGCTGGGTTCGCCGTTCCCTGCGCCCACCGGGAACAGCCACGCGCACGCGTGCACCGACAGGCCGAGGAACGCCGCGGGCAGCACGGGGGCCGCGCTGAAGTCGATCGCCGCCGCCGCCGCCCCCTGCGGATCGCAGACGCCGAAACCGCCCGGGAACAGCGGTCCGCCCGCGAGCTGCGCGGAGGCCTGCACGAGGAAGTCGACGTTCAGCGGCAGGAGCCCGCCCTGCAGCGGCACGCCGGGCCAGGTGCCCGACAGACCGGCGAGCACCAGGTAGAACCGGCCCGCGCGCGACGGCGTGCCGCGCAGCGACAGGTCGATCCGCGCCGGGCCCTGCAGCGACACCTCGCCGGCCGAGGCCACGAGCTGCGGCCGCCGCCGCAGCCACTGGTCGAGCGTGCCGAGCAGCGCCGCCTGCCGGTCGCCGCTCGCCTCCCAGAACATCGCGCCGCCGAGCCCCCACTGCTGCAGGTACCACGCCTTCTCGGCGATCGAGCGCGGGTCGTCGTAGCCGATGAACTTCTGCTGCGCGGCGTTCCACAACCACGGCACGCGCGCCGCCGGGTGCCAGCTCTTCACCCAGCCCGAGCGGTTCTCGTAGTTCGCCGCGAGGTCGGTGTAGTCGTAGACGCCGTTCTCCCACGTGCCCGGCGACGACGGCGCGGTGTAGGTCGCGTAGAGGCCGTTGCCGGGTGCATTCGCGGGCACGCCGCCGAAGCCGCGGCCGTAGAACGCGGTGCCGAGGTGCAGCTTCTGCGGCGGCACGCCGAGTGCCAGGTAGTTCTGCACCGCCGCCGCGGCGTTCCACTGCGTGCGCACGATCGGCGCGACCGGCTCGAGCGGGTCGCCGTAGAGCGGCGCGTTGAAGCCCGTGAACGGATCGCCCCACGGCCCGCGCAGGTCGTAGGCCATCACGTTGATCCAGTCGAGCACGGGCCAGATCAGCCCGACCTCGAGGTTCTGGATGATCGCGGGGTTGGCGGGTGCGGCGATCGTCAGCAGGTAGGTCTTGCCGGTCGTCTGCGACCGCGTGGTGAGGCGCGCGCGCAGCTCCAGCAGGAACGCGGTGAAGTTCTGCTTGTCCTGCGGCCGCACGGTGTTCGTCGGCAGCCCGCCGCCGACGGGGTATTCCCAGTCGACGTCGGCGCCGTCGAACTCGTGCAGGTCGACGAAGTCGACGATCGACTGCGCGAACGTGGCGCGCGAAGCCGCGGTCAGCACCGCGTTGCTGAAGTTGCCCGACCACGTCCAGCCGCCGATCGAGATCAGCGTGCGCACGTGCGGGTACTGCTGCTTCATCAGCCGCAGGCGCTGGAACGAGCCGCGCCGGCAGCCGGGGTTCCAGCAGTCGCCGGGGTACCACCGGTCGATGTCGGCGTAGGGGTCGCCGAGCACGACGACGCCGTTCTGCACGTTCGCGAACGCGTAGTTGACGTGCGTGAGCAGCGCCGCGGGAACGTCGGGCACGTGGTAGTTGCGCGCGTAGATGCCCCACGACGGGAAGTAGCCGACGATGCGCTGCGGGGACTGCGCGGGTGCTGGGGCGGCCGCGGCGGCGGCGAGCAGCAGGGCCGCGGCGGCGGGAAGGTTTCGGGATCGCATGGGAACGTGGCCGGCATCGTGCCGCCCTTTGCGCCGCGCGACCACGGGGGCGCAGTGCGCAGCCGTGGACCGGAAATCGCGCCGGGATGCCCCCGGTGATGCCACCTGGTGCCTGGGCGCGCGTGCGCCCGCACAGGAGAACCGAGTGCTACCATGCCAACGATGCAGGGTTTGCCGATCACGACCGCCGAACAGTTGCTGGGCTGCCGCGAAGCGGGCCGCCACGAGCTCGTGCGCGGGGAGTTCCGCACCATGAGCCCCGCGGGCTTCCGGCATGGAACCGTGGCGGGGCTGCTCCGCAACTTCGTCCGTGCCCAAGGCCTTGGCGCCGTCTGCGCCGCCGAGACGGGCTTCCTGCTCGCGCGCAACCCGGACACGGTGCGCGCCCCGGACGTCGCCTTCGTGCGCAAGGAGCGGCTGCGGGGACCACCGGGCCGGGCTTTCTTCGACGGCCCACCCGACTTCGCCGTCGAGGTCGTCGCGGCCTCGGAGTCGCTGCGCGAGGCGCACGACAAGGCGCGCTGTTGGCTCGACCACGGCACGTCCCTCGTCTGGGTCGTCGACACGGAAGCCGAGACGGTGACCGTGCACCGGCCCGGGGCCGAGCCGCGCGTGTTCGGCAACGGCGACGTGCTGGACGGCGGCGAGGTGCTGCCGGGGTTCACGCTCGCGGTCGACATGGTCTGGCCGCGGTAGTCGCGCCGGCCGAGGAACACCCTCTGCGCGGTGCCCGGTGCCCGGCGCCCTCCC
>VGXW01000197.1 GCA_016873195.1 Planctomycetota bacterium
TGCGCATCCCGCCCGGCGTGGCCCACGGCACGACCAACCTCGGGCGCAGCACCGGCCGGATCCTCTACATGGTCGACCTGCACTTCTCGCCCGCACCCGGCGAGTGCGACGAGGGCCGCCTGCCCTGGGACCACCTCGGCAGCGAGATCTGGGACGTCGCGAAGGGCTGAGCCGGGCCCTCACAAGAGCGGCGACAGCAGCGCGCAGAAGCCGTCGACCGCGCGCCACGGCGGCCTGGTCGGCAGGTCGGCCTCGGTGACGCGGCGGAAGTCCGCGCGGCGCCGGTCCATGGTCGCGAGCACCTGCGCGGCGAGTTGCGGCGCGTCGACGGCCACGGCCGCGACCTCGAAGTTCAGGTGCGCGCTGCGCAGGTCCATGTTCGCGCTGCCCACCAGCACGTTGCGCGCGTCGACGACGAGCAGCTTGGCGTGGTTGTACTGCTCGACCGTCTCGTAGAGCTCGATGCCGGCCCCGAGCAGCCGCGCGTAGTGGCTGCGCTGGGCGTGGTAGAGCACCGCGGCTTCGGCCTTCGGACCGTTCGTGTAGATGCGCACGCGCACGCCGCGCGCCACCGCGAGGCGCAGCGCGAACGCCAGCGTCGGCGGCAGCACCAGGTAGGGCGAACTCAGCTCGATCGTCGCGGTGGCCTCGCCGATCGCCTGGAACACGGCGAACCACAGGTCCGAGTCCTCGCGGTCGGGCCCGCTGCAGACCACGCCGATCCGGCAGTCGCCGCGCGGAGCCGGCGGCGCCGCCACCGCGAGGACCTCGTCGGTCGCGGTGCACCAGTCCTCGACGAACAGGTCCTGCAGGCGGCCGACCGCGGGGCCGCGGATCGCCAGCATCGCGTCGAGCCAGTAGCGCGACTTGCCGACGCGGTCGGTGAAGTACTCGTCGCCGACGTTGCGGCCGCCGACGAAACCCAGCTCGCCGTCGACGACCAGCAGCTTGCGGTGGTTGCGCAGGTTCACGGTGAACGGGCGGCGTTTCCAGAGCAGCGGCAGGAACGGCACGGCGCGGCCGCCCGCCGCGCGCAGCGGAGCCAGGTGCGACGCCTTGAGCCCGAAACTGCCGAACGAGTCGTAGAGCAGCCGCACGGCGACACCGGACCTCGCCGCCGCGGTCAGCAGATCCAGAAACCGCAGCCCGGCCGCGTCGGGCCGGAAGATGTAGACGACGCAGTGCACCTCGGCGCGGGCCGCCGCGATCGCGACGGCAGCACCGCGGAAGAAGTCCTCGCCGCCCGGCAGCCATTCCACCTCGTTGCCACCGTCGAGCCCGGCCCCGTCGGCGCCCGCGAGCAGCGCCTGCAGGCCGCACCCCGGCGGATCGGCGTCGCGGCCGGCACCGCGCGCGCGGCCCCGGCGCAGCCGCGCCCCGCGCACGCGCACGCGCCGCAGCCGCCGCAGCTGCAGCCGCCGCGGCAGCAGGTAGTAGAGCAGCAGCCCGAGCCACGGCGTGACCAGGATCACGGCCATCCACAGCAGCGTGCTGGCGGGAGAACCGCCGCGCACGAGCACGCGGTAGACGAACACGACGGCGAGGATCTCGCCGAGCACCGCGACGCCGACCGCGACCGCCTGCCAGGGAGTGCCGACGTCGACCGCAGCCGGATCGGGCATCACGCGCTGCCGGGGTTCAGCGTGCCCGCGTTCGTCGCGCGCAGCGGCAGGTTGCGCCGTTCGCACTTGCCGGCGGGATCGCGCGCCTCGGTCGTCAGCACGAAGAACTGGCCGATGCCGGGCTCGCGGCCCAGCGGCGCGTCGAGGTAGAAGACCGCGCGCCAGCCGGGCGGCACGGCGACCGGCTGCATCGCGTTGTAGGGCAGCATGTCGGGCCCGGTGATCGCCTGGAACTGCCGCAGCAGCACCTCGCCGATCGCCTGCCGCGGTGCGGCTCCCTCCGGCCCCATGCGGAACTCGATCGGGATCGCGGTCGTATTGCGCACCTCGACCTCGACGCGCGTCTGCCGCTTGCCGAGATCGAGCGTGACCGGAGCGCCGTGGAAGGTCCCGGTCATCACGCCGGGCCCGGCGTCGACCCAGGTCGTGGGGCCATCGGGCACGTAGCGCAGCCACGGGCGCGGCGGCGGGGCGGAACAGGCGGCGAGCAGGAGGCCGCCGAACAGGACGGAGGAGACGAGCCTGGTCACGGGGAGAGCGCCGCTTCGGGTTCGGGGGAATGGCGCCCGCGGCGGGCGCCGCGCGCCCTGCCGGCGGTGATCCGCCCGTGGGCCCGCGGCCGTGCCGACGGGCGGGTTGGAGCCGAAGGTGGGAATCGAACCCACGGCCTACGCTTTACGAAAGCGTTGCTCTACCGCTGAGCTACTTCGGCCGACAACGGGCGGCGGAGCCTATCGACGGATCCGAGGCGTTTCCAGCACGGATTGGGGAACTGCCCGGCCCGGAACGCGCGGGCCCGCGGCCGCCATCGGCGGGCGCGGGCCCGGTGGTTCTGCCCAGTGGCCTGCGAGAATCAGGACTTCGGAGCCGAGGCGATCTTGAGCAGCTTCAGCTGCACCTCGCCGGCCTTCGCGGGCTCGAGCTTCGCCCGGCCCAGAGCGACCGCGGCCTTCAGGCGCAGTTCGCTGTCGGCGTCGGTCGCGGCGATGCCGAGCAGCACGTCGGCGAGTCCGGCCGGGCAGCTGTCGCTGCCGTCCAGGATCAGGCCGATCGCTTCGGCCGCGGCCTTCCTGACCTCCAGGCTGCCGCCCTTCAGGGCCGCGACGAGCGCGTCCAGGTGCGTGGCGTTGCCGCGGAGGCCCAGCGCGCGTGCCGCCGGCACCGCGACCGCGTCGCCGCGGTCCAGCTGCTTCGCGAGGGTGCCGAGCGCACCGTCGATGCGGCCATTCTTCGCGAGTGCGGCCAACGCCTCGCTGGCGCCCGCCGCGTAACCCTCGTTGCGCTTGCCGCCCGGGTTCTCGACGCCGTCCAGCACGCGGTTCACCTCGGCGACCAGGGCTTCCCCGGTCAGCGGCGCCTGCAGCACGGAGTGCACGGCCTCGCCGAACCTCGCCGTGGCGGCCGCGACGTCCTTGGCGACCACGACGATCTTCGTGTGCGCCATGCGCGGATCCTTCTTGACGAGGCCGATCACGTCCTCCGGCATGCGGTCCGGCAGGATGTCGCGAATCACGAGCACGTCGACGTTCGGGTTGCGCAGCAGGCTGCCCATGCCCGAGATCGCGCTGGCGTCGGCGGCGACGGCGTTGCCGCGCACGGCGCCCGCCGCGACCACGGCCGACTTCGTCTCCGGCGCCGGGTCGATCACGCGGATCGAGCGCACGGACTCCTCGGCGACCGCCTGGGCGAGCACCGCGACGACGCGTTCCGGCGCGGGCAGGTCCTTGGCTTCCGTCGCGAGCACGAGGGCGGCTGCGGCCTCGTAGCTGATGCGCTTGTCGGTGCTGTCGAGCCCCTGCACGAGGGTGCTCTGGGGGGCCGACGTGGCCGTCTCGAGCCGGATCAGGTTCGCGATCGCCTCCTTCGCGATCGCGTAGTCGCCCCTGTCCGTGGCTTCCTTGAACGCCTTCTCCGCGACCTTCTTGCCGGCGGCGACGGCGGCGATCCGCAGGTCGTGGGCCACCGGGTCCAGGGCCTTCAGGTTCTCGTCCTCCGACTCGCGGATCAGCGTCACCTGCGCGTCGCTGGCCAGCGCGAGCACGGTCCGGGCATCGAGGTTCTGCGGTGCGATCGCGACCGCGCGGGCCGCGCAGGCCTTGGCGAGTTCGCTCGGGTAGAGCCTTGCATCGACGTCCGACGCGACGAGCTTGTCGGCGACGAGGCTCCAGACGACGTCGCTGCGGCCACCCGCCGGGATCTTGCCGCTCAGGTAGTCGCGCGCCTGCGCGACCAGCAGCTCGACGTCGCTGCCCTGCTGCGCCTTCTTGGCCAGGAAGCGCCGGGCGATCGTGCTGACGCCGACGCGCGGGTCGTTCGCGAGGTGCGCCATCGCCGGGATCGCGCGGTCGTCGCCGATGTGGTGCAGCGCCGCGGCGGCGTTCTGCACGACGAGTTCCTTGCTGCTCTCGAGCGCGGCGATCAGCGGCAGCACCGCGCAGGCGTGCAGCTGCGACAGCACGTAGATCGCCTGCACCTGGCCCTCGTCGTTGTCGCTGTCGCCGAGCTTCTCGACCAGCGCAGGAACGGCGAACTCACCGTGCTGGTTGATCAGCGTGTTGATCGCGGCCTGGCGCGCGCGGTACTCGGTGTCCGCGGCGGTCGCCGCGTCGACGAGCGGACGGATCGCCGCCTCGTCGCGCGAGCGCTGCGCGCGCTCGACCTTGGCGCGTTCGAGGATCGACTGCGCGATCTTGCGCACGTCCTCGTCGGCGTCCGTCAGCAGCATGTAGAACTCGTCCTGGGTGACGGACTGGTACATCTTCAGCGCGTCCTCGTTCGAGGGATCCGAGCCGAGGATCTCGACCAGCCGGGCCTTCGCTTCCGCGCCCTTGCCGAGGCGCATCATCGTCACGGCTTCTTTGAGCGGGTCTTGCGCCAGGGCCGAGCCGCCGATGACGACGGCGACCGCAGCCGCCAGAAGAGACTGAATGAACGAGCGGGCCATGAAACGAGGCTCCTTGGGATCGGGAGGGCGGTAAGGGGTCTGGGAAGAGGCGTGGGGTCAGGGAGTGCGGCAGCCGGAGGGGCGCGGGACGACTGGCGCCGGAACTCCCACCAGCGACGCTGGTAAGGGTTGACGAATCCTAAGTTCCGTCGCCCAACCGTCAAGTACGCGGCCCCGGCAGCCTGGGCAGTCCACCAAGGATACACCGACTCGGGCCGCCGTGCGGCGCACGAAGCTGCGCCGGCCGGGCCCGCCCGTGGCACGGGAACGACCGCGGCGCGGATTTCTTCGCCCGCCGTGCATCTGCCGTGCGACGCACGCGGAGGGGGCGCGGAACCGGAGGTGCGCCCCAGGGGCCGTCGGGCTACCGTGCCACGCCGCCATGGCCGAAGCGCGCACGATCCTGATCGTCGACGACCACCGCGCCGTGCGCGAGGAACTCGCCTTCGCGCTCGGCTACGACGGCTACCGCACGGTCGAGGCCGCCGACGGGCCGGCCGCGATCGGCATGGTGGAGCAGCACCCCGAGGTCGCGCTGGTGCTGCTCGACGTGAAGCTGCCCGGCCTGGACGGCCTCGAGGTCCTGACTCGCCTGCGGGAGCGGCGCCCCGGTCTGCCGGTCGTGATGATCTCCGGCCACGGCGACCTCGACACCGCGGTGCTCGCGGTCAAGAAGGGCGCCTACGACTTCCTGCAGAAGCCGTTCGCGACCGACCGCGTGCTGCTGTCGCTGCGGAACGCGCTGGCCACGGCGCGCCTGCAGCAGGAGAACGAGTCGCTGCGCGCCGCCGTGCGCGGGCAGTTCGAACTGCACGGCAGCAGTGCCGCGATCGAGCAGGTGCGCGCGCTGGTCGCCAGGGCCGCCCCGGCCGACGTGCCCGTGCTGGTGACCGGCGAGAACGGCACCGGCAAGGAGCTGGTCGCGCGGCAACTGCACCGGCGGAGCCCCCGCGGTGCCGGCCCGTTCGTCGCGCTGAACTGCGCGTCGGTGCCGCCCGAACTCGTCGAGAGCGAACTGTTCGGCCACGACAAGGGCGCGTTCACCGGCGCCGTGGAGGCGCGCGCCGGGGCGTTCGAGCAGGCGCACGGCGGCACCTTGTTCCTCGACGAAGTCGGCGACATGCCGCTGCCGATGCAGGGCAAGTTGCTGCGCGCGCTGCAGGAGCACGTCGTGCAGCGCATCGGCTCGCCGCGCGCGATCGAAGTCGACGTGCGCATCGTCGCCGCGACCAACCAGGACCTGCCGCAGATGGTCGCCGCGCGCACGTTCCGCGAGGACCTGTTCTACCGGCTGCACGTCGTGCGCATCCACCTGCCGCCGCTGCGCGAGCGGGAGGGCGACGCGGTCGAACTCGCCGCGGGTTTCCTCGAGGCGGTGTGCGCCCGCAACGGCCTGCCGCCGCGGCGGCTCGGCCCGGACTGCGCGGGCTGGCTCGCGGCCCAGCCGTGGCCGGGCAACGTGCGCCAGCTGCGCAACGTGATCGAGGCGGCCGCGATCCTCGCCGAGGGCGAGGAGGTGCGCGCGGCCGACCTGCGCGCGGCCGCGACGCCCGTGCCGGCGCACGGCGCCGGCGGTGCGACCGACTGGTTCCTGTTCGAGAAGCTCGAGGACTTCCGCGCCGCGACCGAGAAGGAGTTCCTGCGGCGCAAGCTGCTCGAGAACCAGGGCAACATCAAGCGCACCGCCGAACGCATCGACCTGCAGCGCAGCAACCTCTACAAGAAGCTGGAGCGCTACGGCCTCAAGTAGCGGCGCCGCCACGCGGCGGCGCGCAGTTCACGTGCCGGCGGCCGGCGCGGCGGCGGGCTCCACGGGCAGCAGCAGCTTCTGGTCCGGGCGCAGCGTGTCGGTCCTGCCCGGGTTCAGTTTCCGGATCTCCTGCACCATGCGGTCGGCGTTCTTCCGGCCGAACCGCTTCTCGGCGATCTTCCACAGCGAATCGCCCGGTTTGACCGTGTAGGACTGGGTCGCCGCGGCGGGCACCGGGTTGCCCGGGTTGCTCGCGCCCGGACTGCTCGCGCCCGGACTGCCCGCTTCCGGACTGCCCGCGCCCATGTCGCCCGTCCCCGGCAGCTGGAACGACGGCCTTGCAACGGGCGCTCCCGGCGCCGCGGTGCCCTCGGCCACGGCCGGCGCGGGGGCTCCCCCCACCGGCGCACCCGCGGCCTCGGCGACGAGCTTCTTCGGCTGCCGGGCCTCGAACGCCGCGAGCACGGCTTCGTCCTCGACCCACGGCACCGCGACCTCCTGGCCGGGATGCAGGGTCGTGAGTTCCTCGTTGAGGCTCTTGGCTTCGTCGAGGAACGGATCGCGCGCGCCGCACCAGCGGCGCACGAGCACCTCGAGCGAGTCGCCCGCGCGCACGCGCACCCAGCGCACCGTGCGTTCGCGGCGGCTCGGGCCGATCTGCTGCGCGACCATGTCGGCGGCGATCGTCGACTTGCTCGGCGCGGCGAGCGGCTGCTCGGTCGTCACCTTCTCGGGCGCCGGCAGACCCGCGGCGCCCGCCGGGTTGGCCCCACCCACCTTGCCGTCGGCGGCCTTGCCGGCCTCGGCCGGAGCCTTCTGGTCGAGCACCTGCATCAAGCCGGGCGCCCCGCTGCCGGACGGCTTCTCCGACGGCGAGTCGCGGCCGAACAGGACCGCGACGACGAGGATGACGGCCAGAAAACCCGTGACGACGTAGACCAGGATCCGCTCGTTCTGCTTCATGGTGCCCTCCCGCGCGGCGGCGACACCAGGTCGCCGCGCAGTGGTTCGATGTCCGCCCGACGCGTGCGGGCATGAGACCGAATGCGGGAACACCCACGCACCATGACCGCCGCGCCATCGCCGGGATGACCGCCCGGCGAGGCCGGCATGCTAGACGATCGCAAGCGGCCGCGCCACCTCCCGGTCGCCGAACGTGCACACGCGCAGCCGGGCGCAGCGGGGTCGGCAACGCGGCAGAGCCGGTCGAGAATGCCGGGCGCTTCGCAGGCCGCGCAGACGGCCGAACTCGACCGCCGGCTGCGGTGGAGCCACGTGCCGGCGACGGCCTTCGGCGCGTCGTCTGGCGCAGCGGCCTGCTGGGCGCTCAGCACCGGCAGGGGCGGCAGCAGCGGACGAAGCGACGGTCTTCTGCCTCCGGGTCGACCGGGTGGTCTGCGTGCGCCCACCAGGGGATGCGAGCCCAGCACCGCCCCCCTCCTTCGGACGGCTCGCCCTACGCACTGCGGGGCAGCACCGCGGCGCCGGTGGGCCGGGTAGGAAAGCAGCACCCCCCGCCGCCCGAGGCATCCCGCGCATGATCCAAGAACTCTCCGGCGATCTGCTGCTCAGCGGTGCCGACTTGATCGGCTACGGCGTCGCGCCCCACGACGACTTCAAGAACGGCATCGCACTGGCGCTGCGCGAAGCGTGCCCGGCGATGTACAAGGACTTCCGCCACTACTGCAAACAGCACCACCCGAAGCCGGGTTCGCTGTGGCTGTGGCAGGGGGTCGACCACGCGGGACGGCGGCGGCGCTACGCGGCGTTGCTGACGCAGGAACCCGCGAGCCGCTCCGGCGGACACGGCGGCCGCGCGCACACCGAGCACGTCAACCACGCGCTGCACGAGCTCAAGAAGCTCGTGGCGAAGGAGTCGATCGGTTCGGTCGCCCTGCCCAAGCTCGCGACCGGCGTCGGCGCGCTCGACTGGCAACACGTGCTGCCGCTGATCCGGGCGCAACTCGGCGAACTGCGGATCCCGATCTACCTCTACACGGACTACAAGCCGGGCGTGCAGGGCAAGGAGGCGCCCGGAGGCCCCGCGCGCTGAGTTCGCCGCCGCTGCGGCGATTCCCGTCGAGCCGCGGCTACCGCCCCAACCCCGAGTAGCGCCGCCGCAACAGGGCGCGCGCGCGGCCCGCGGCCGCCGCGCCGCCGCCGGAGCCGCCGGCGAGGTGCCGCGCGAGTTCGCGCACCGTGCTGCTGCTGTAGAAGAGCGGCAGCGGCACCTCGTGTCCGGTCGCCGTGCGCACCGCCTCGACGAACTGCAGCGCGCGCAGCGACGTGCCGCCGACCTCGAAGAAGTGGTCGGTCGGGCCCGCGCGATCGTGGCCCAGCACCGCGTGCAGCACCTCGAGCAGCTGCAGTTCGAGGTCGCCGGCCGCCGGCCCGGGCGGCTCGCCGGCCGCCGCCTCGCCCGCAGCGGCGCGCGCCGGCGGGGCCGCGAGGATCTGGCCCGGCACGCCGAGCACCGACGCCTCGGCGGGCACGTCCTGGGCCACCATCGTGTTGGCGCCGATCGTGGCGCCGTCGCCGACCCGCACGTCCGGCAACACCGACGCGTTGCTGCCCACGTAGACGCGTTCGCCGAGCACCACGCGCGCGTTGAGCACCGCGCCGGGCGCGATCACGCAGTTGGCGCCGACCGTGGCACCGTGGCCGACCAGGCCGCGCACCAGCACGCAGGCGCCGTCGCCGAGTTTCGTCTCGGGCGACAGGATCGCCTGCTCGTAGATCAGCACGCCGTCGCCCAGTTCGCTGTCGGCCGCGTCGACGCCCGGGTGCACCAGCGTCGCGAACGGCACCCCGCTCGCGGCGATGCGCGCGTGCACCGCGGCGCGGCTCTGCGTCCGGCGGGCGACGAGGTTCACGGCCTGCGCTCCCGGCGGCGCTCCGGCGAGCGCGTCGATCGGTCCCTCGATCGGCACGCCGAGCAGCGCCCGGCCATGTTTGTGCCCC
>VGXW01000198.1 GCA_016873195.1 Planctomycetota bacterium
GGGGGCGGTTGCCGCGCGCTGCTGACCGGCGACGCAGAGCGCGACGGCGTCGCGGCCGCGCTCGCGCAGGGCATCGCCGAACCGTGCGACGTGCTGTTGCTGCCCCACCACGGCCGCCCGAATCCGCTCGGCGCGCACCTGCTGCGGCGCGTGCAGCCGACGGCCTGCTTCGTTTCGGCCGCCACCGCCGACGGCGACACCGCGCTCGGCCGGCTCGCGCGCGGGTTCGGCTGCGACGTCTGGGTCACCGGCCGGCACGGCGACCTCGTGCTGCTCGGCGGCGCGGTTCCGCGGCTGCGCGTCGCCGCGCCCGATCTGCCCTTGCCCTCGCGCGGGCAACCAGGCGACTGAGCCCTGCCCTCGCGCCACGCCTCCCGGGCCGCGGCGACCAGCATTGAGGAACGGGCCCTGGCGAACGGCCCCGGCAGCCCGCGGGCGGCCCGGACGATGGCCCCGCCGGAGCCGGTTACCGCCGGTACCAATCTGGTGCATCTGGCAAGGCCCGGCGGCGCCTGCGGGGCATCCATAATCCCCGCGCGGCACCGCTCCCCCAGGCGAAGTCGCCGCAGCCAGGAGCTTCCATGCGGATCGTCCCCGTCGTCGCGGCGTTGCTCGCCGCGATGCTGTTCGCCGACGTGACTCTCGCTCAGGGCGGTGGCGGCCGCGGTCGCGGCCGGCCCGAGGAGATCACGAACCGCGTCGGCGTGTTCTTCACCACGATCGCGGGCCCCGCGACCGACGGCGACAAGGTCGCCGACCTCGCGACCGTCGAACTCGCGCGCAACGCCGCGAGCGCCGGCCAGCCGGTCGTGCTCTACCTCGTCGACAGCGGCGACGACGAGGACGTGCGCAACCAGTTCGAGCGCCAGCTGTTCGGCCACGACGAGGTCGGCATCGAACTGCTGTGTTTCCACTGCGGACGCATCGACCTCGCCAAGGAGACCGCGCTGCAGGCCCGCTACGGCAAGCAGGCGCCGCTGTTCGTCGTGTTCGACGGCAAGGGCAGACCGAGCGAGCTGTCGATGGCCGGCTACAAGCCCGCCGGCAGCGCGTTCGGCAAGCTGCTCGAGAAGCAGGCGGCCGGCAGCGTGAAGCCGTCGCTGGCCGCGTTCGCCAAGAACTACGGCGACCTCGTGCGCGACCTCGAGCAGCTGCTCGCCAAGAAGAAGATGGCGCAGCAGAAGCAGGCGCGCGCCGGCGGCGACGCGGGCAAGCGAGCGGAGGCCGACAAGGACCTCGCGGCGGTCGAGGCCGAGGAGAAGAAGCTGCTGGCCAAGGAGAAGGACCTGCTGGGCAAGGTGCGGCTGCCCGAGCGCGGCGACAAGGCCGAGCGGCTCGGCGCGCCGAGTTGGGGCCGCGGCCGCGACGGCGGTCGCAACGACCCGGGTCGGCCGAAAGAGGGCGGCGATACGCCGCCGGCGGGCAAGGGCGGCGGCTGACGGCTGGCTCAGGGCCCGCGCCCTGCCCCGCGCCACCGTTCGAGCGCCTGCTGCGCCTCGGCCTCGAAGGTGCTGCCCGTGCCTTCGCGCACGAGTGCTGCGAGCAGCACCGCGGCGCGTTCGTGCTGTCCCAGTTCGCGCTGCACGAGCCCGAGACACAAGAGCGCGAGTTGCCGGTCCCGGCCGAGCTGGTCCGTGGCGAGCGCGCGCTCGAGCACCGCGGCGGCCGCTTCGAACCGCCGCTCCTGCCGCAGCACGAGGCCCTCGGTGACCAGCGCGTCCGGCGTGCGTGGCGCGTGCTGCAGCCAGCGCCGGGCCGCCTGCACGTCGGCGGCGGCAACGAACAGCCGCGCGAGCAGGTGCCGCGCGCCCGCGGCTCCGGCCATCGCCGCGTCGAGCAGCAGCGGTTCGGCCGCGGCGCGGCAGCCGAGTTCGAGGTAGATGGCCCCGAGCGCGAGTCGTTCGTCCGGACCGGCCGCCGGGCCCGCTGCGGCGGCGCGCGCGGCGGCCAGCGGCTCGCGCGCCCGGACGCAGGCGCGCAGGAACGCAGCGAGCCCGGCCGGCGTCAGGGCCCCGCGCCGCGCCGCGTAGACCGCGCCATCGGCGTCGAGCACGGCGACGCCCTCGCGGTCGCCGGTCCACTGCCGGCAGAGCCGCTCGCGCGCTTCTGCGTCGCAGACGAGCGCCGCGAAACCGCCGTCGCGCAGCGCCGCGAGCACGCGGCCGTCCGCGAGCCCTTGCCGCATGGCCTCGCTCGGCGCCCGCCCCGGCAGCACGCAGCAGACGACGAGTTCCTGCCGAGCTTCGCGCGCCGCCGCGAGCGCTGCCGCCGCGTCTTCCTGCCAGCGCGGCGCGGCCCCGGCACAGCCGGCACCGAGTCCTGCGAGCAGCAGGAGTCCGACCGCGCTCCGTGGCCGGCGGCTCACTTCTTCTGCGTCCCGTCCGCCTTCTGCGCCCCGCCCGCCGCCGCCGGTTTGCAGAAGCGGTCGAGCCAGGCGTAGAACTCGCGATGCCACAGCACCCCGTTCTGCGGCTGCAGCACCCAGTGCCCCTCCTCGGGGAACATCAAGAGGCGGCTTGGCACACCCATCTGCTGCGCCGCGGTGAAGGCCTGCAGGCCCTGGTCGTAGGGCAGCCGGAAGTCCTTCTCGCCGTGGATCACCAGGAGCGGCGTCTTCCAGTTCTGCACGTAGCGGTGCGGCGAGAAGCGCTGGTACTCGGCGGCGACTTCCCGCGACTTCCAGTAGGGCCCGCCGAGGTCCCAATCGGGGAACCACAGCTCCTCGGTCGCGAGGTACATGCTCTCGAGGTTGAAGGTGCCGCAGTGCGCGATCATGCACGCGAAGCGGTCGCCCGCGTTGCCCATCAGCCAGAACACGGTGTAGCCGCCGAACGACGCGCCGACCGCGGCACTGCGGGCCCGGTCGACCCAGGGCCGCGCCTGCATCGCGTCGCAGACCGACAGCAGGTCGCGCATCGCCTGCCCGCCCCAGTCGCGCGAGATCTGGTCGTTCCAGGCCTGGCCGAAGCCGGGCAGGCCGCGCCGGTTGACGCCCGCCACGACGTAGCCGTTGGCGGCCATCAGGTGGAAGTTCCAGCGCAGCGAGAAGGTCTGGCCGACCATCGACTGCGGCCCGCCCTGGCAATACAGGATGAACGGGTACTGCTTCGCGGGATCGAAGTCGGGCGGCTTCACGATCCACGCGTGGATCCTCCTGCCGTCGGTCGCGTCGAACCACTCGCCGTCGATCCGCGGCAATTCCAGCCGCGCGAACTGCGCGCCGTTGCGGTCGGTCAGCGGCGCGATCGCGCCGGTCGCGACGTCGACGCGCACGACCTCGGCCGGCCGCTCCATCGTCGTGCGCAGCGCGTAGACCGTCTTGCCGTCGGGCGCCACCTGCAGGTCGGCGAGCGCGTGGCGGCCCTTCGTCACGGCCACCGCCTGCGGCGCCGCGAGGTCGCAGCGGTAGAGCTGCGTCGTGCCCTCGGTCTCGACGGTGAAGAACAGGGTCCTGCTGTCGGCGGTCCAGCGCACGCCGTGCGGCGAGGCGTCGAAGTCGGGCAGCAGTTCCTGGTTCCGGCGCGCCTTGCGGTCGTGCAGCAGGAGCCGCAGGCGGTCGGCCTCGAAGCCCCCGCGCGCCATGCTGGAGAACGCGATCCAGCGGCCGTCGGGCGAGTAGACCGGATCCTGGTCGAAGCCGGGCAGGCCCTCGGTCAGCAGCCGGTGCTCGCCGCAGCCGGCCGGCACCACCCAGAGGCCGCTGTCGGTGCTCGCTTCGGGATCGCGCACCCGCTTGGCCGTGTAACACAGTTCGCGGCCGTCGGGCGACCACGCGATCTGCTCCCGGCCGCCGAACGGCACGAGCGGCGTATCGACGCGTTCGCCCGCGAGCAGGTCGCGCGCGGCCCCGCCGCCGATGTAGGGCATCACGAACAGGTGGCTGTAGCTGCCGTCGAGCCAGTGGTCCCAGTGGCGCACCATCAGGTCGTCGTAGGCACGCGCGTTGGCCCGCGGCAGGTCCTGGTGCCGGTCGGTGACCCGCGGGTCGACCACGACGGCCTGCGTGTAGCTGAAGTGCTCGCCATCGGGCGCCCAGCGCAGGTTGCCGGCCCCGCCGGGCACGGGGATCGCCACGACCGGCCCGTCGCCGAGGGGACGCGCCTCGACGCCCTCCTTGGTCACCACGGCGACGTAGTGGCTGCCGGGCAGCCAGCAGGGACTGCTGCCGGGGCCGAGGTCGCGCGGCGGCCGGTCGGCGTGCTCGAGATCGAGCACCAGGACCCGGCCGGTCGACGCGTTCGCCTCGAGGTCGGTGGTCTTCACGACGAAGGCCAGATGGCGGCCATCGGGGCTCAGGCCCAGGTCGGACAGGCGTTGCAGCCGCCAGAGGCCCTCGGGGGTCAGGCGCTCTTGGGCGGCGAGCGGGAGGAGTGCGGCAGCGGCCGCGACGAAGCCGGGGAGGAGGCGCATGCGGCGCGCATCTTCTCGGCGGCGAGGCGCCGATGCCACCACGGCGCACCGCCGTGCGGTACGATGCGGAAGGAACGGCTCCGCCGCCCGTCCGAGGATCCTTCCCGCGCCCGGATCCGCTACACTCCTGCCCGCACAGACATGAACGAACCGCAGAACCAACGCCGCGCAGCCGTTGCCGAGGCCGGCTTCACGCTCGTCGAGATCATGGTCGTGATCGTGATCATCGGCCTGCTCGCCACGATCGTCGCCCGCAACGTGATGAGTTCCGCCGACGAGGCGAAGATCAAGACCGCGGAGGTCAGCGTCAAGAACATCGCCGGTGCCATCCAGCAGTACTACATCTTCCACGGCAAGCTGCCGGACAACCTCGAGTTGCTCGTGAGCTCCGAGGTCAAGGGCGGGCCCTACCTCGACGAGCTGAACAAGGACCCCTGGGACCACGACTTCATCCTGCGCGGGGAGACGAAGAACGACTACGAGGTGATCTGCCTGGGCCCCGACGGCACCGAGAACACCGAGGACGACATCACGTCGCGCAAGAAGAAGGAATGACCCCCGACCCGGCGCGGCGCACGGCGGCCGGCGGCTTCACGCTGCTCGAGCTGCTCGTGACGATGACGATGGTCGCGCTGCTGTTCGCGATCGTCGTGCCGAACCTCGGCGCGTTCGTGCCGAGCGCGCGCCTGCGGGGCAGCGGCAAGCAGATCCTGCGCACGCTCGATTGGGCCCGCTCCGAGGCGCGCATCCAGGCGCGGCCGATGACGATCGAGTTCGACCTCGACCACGCGCGCTGGCGGATCGTGCACCCCCCGGAGCTGCGGCTCACGCGCGACGAGGACGAGAACGAGTTGATGGAGTGGTCGTTCGACTGGAACGCGCTCGAGGACGGCGTCGTGTTCGCGGGCGCCGGCGACAGCAAGCACGGCATGGCGAAGAAGGGCGTCTACAAGCTCGCTTTCGACGAACACGGGTTCACCGGCGACCAGCTCGTGCTGCTGCAACTCACCGAGGACCCCAAGGTCGTCTGGGGGCTCTCGCTGCGCGGCCTCACCGGCCAGGTCACGGTCGAGGAGTCGGACCAGGGCCAGACGCCGGAACTGCAGTACGTCGAGGAGGGCGCGTTCTGATGCCGGGGTCACGCGCGGTGCGGCAGCAGGGCTTCACGCTGCTCGAGGCGCTGGTCGCGCTCGCGATCGTGGCGATGGTCGTGCTGAGTTTCCTCGGCATCCGCACCGAGGCGCTGGTCGACGCGACGCGCGCGCGCAACTGGCGGCTCGCGCGCGAGATCGCCGAGGAGCGGCTCTCGGAGCTGCAGGCCGGCGCGCACGAGACGCCGCCGCGGTCCGGCGACGAGGTCCCGCTCGAGAAGTACGACGGCTTCAGCTACCGCATCGTGATCGGCGAGAGCTCCGTCGCCGAGATCGAATCGCAGCTCGCCGACGCCGCCGCCGGCGAGGACGGCGCGGCGGGTGAACGGCTCGAGTGGCAGCGCGACCGCGAGCTCTACCGGCGCGCGAGTTCGCAGGGCCTGAGCTACTCCGAGTACCAGGACAAGCTGCTCGAGGACGAACAGCGCCGCCAGCTCGAGGAGCGGGCGCCGAGCGAGACGGACTTCGAGGAGGTCGCGATCGTCGTCTACTTCCCGAAGCTCGATCCGGACTACCCCGACCAGAAGGACTCGCTGCTGATCAAGTCGCGCCTGTGCACGCTGGCGATCGCCGGGCTGACGCCCGAGCAGGCCGCCGCGATCGCCGCGGCGAAGGGCCAGGCGCCCGCGGCGGGCGGCGGCGCGCCGGGTGGCGCAGCGGCCGGCGCAGCGGGCAGGAGCGGCGGAACGGGCGCACCGGCGGGCGGTGCTGGCGACGGAGGCAAGTGATGGCGGCCAGGGGACCACGCGCGGACGGGTTCACGCTGATCGAGGTGCTGCTCGCGATCGCGATCTCGGCGACCGTGATGATGACGGTAGGCACCACCTTCCGCGTGCTGCTCGACGCGCGCGAGGTCGTCGACGAACTCGGCGAGTCGACCGAAGCGGGCCCGCGCATCCTGAACCTGATCGAGCGCGACCTGCGCGGCCTGTGGACGTTCAACGTCGGCAAGAACGCGGTGTTCCGCGGCCGCGACATGGACGTCGGCAGCTTCGAGGCCGACCGCCTGGACTTCCTGACCACGACCGACGCGGTCGGCTACGTGATCGACACGCACAGCAAGCCCGAGAAGCCGTCCCTGTGCGAGGTCGGCTACTGGTTCAAGCAGAACCCGCGCTACCGCGACCTCATGGAGCTGTGGCGGCGCGAGGACCCGATGGTCGACAGCGACCTGCTGACGCAGGGTTCGTTCCAGCTCGTGCACGACCGCCTGCGCAGCTTCAAGGTCACCTACTTCAAGACGCTCGGCAACGAGGCCGAGGAGTTCCTCGAGTGGGACAGTTCGACCGACGACATGCTGCCGCGGCGCATCCGGATCGAGTTCGTGCTCGAGCGCCGGCGCGGCAGCAGCAACACCAGCAGCGACGCCGAGGTCGACGACTTCGAGGACGCCGAGAAGAAGTACGTGCGGCACTTCGTGCTCGACCCGGACATGACGCTGGCGCTGCGCGCCAACGAGGCGCTGCTGCCGCTGCTGCCCGTCGAACCCGCCGAGGAGAGCGCGGGCCCGGCGGGGCCCGCGGGCGGCCCGGCCGGTCTCGGCGGCCCGGCGGCGATGGGCGGCCCGGGCATGAACGCCCCGCGCGCGATCCAGTCGGCCGGCGAGGGCGGCAAGCCCGGAGGCCGCGGCGGCAGCGTGACCGAGATCCAGGGCATGGGCCGCCGCGGCGGCGAACGGCCCGTCGGCGGGCGCGGCAACCAACCCGGCGCGGGCCGCGGCGGCCAGGTGCCGAGCGGCCTGCCGCCCGGCTTCAACCTCGGCGAACTGCTGCGCGGCGGCGGCGCGGGCGGCGCGGGCGGCGGGCTGTTCCCCGGCGGCGGTGGCCGCCGCTGAGTTCACCCCGCCTTCGGGGTGCCGTGCTGGAACAGCCAGAGCCCGCTGGCGGTGGCGGCGAGCGCGGCGACGATCCAGACGAACACCGCGGCCCGGTGGTACGGACGCGCGCGCGCCGAGCAGCAGCAGCGTGCTGCCGAACGCGATCCAGAACGGGACGGTACTGGGCATGCAGGGTCGCCGGCGGGCCCGCATCGTGCGCGCACCGATGCCAGGGGGACAAGCCGATTCCGCCGGCGGTGCCGCGCCGGGCCGGTCCCCCCGGCCGGCGGCCCAGGGGGCGAAGTCGCGATCGTCCGCCGTCCGATAGGCGCCCCGGATGGACCGCGATCTGCTGCCCGAGGAGTTCCAGCGCTTCCACGATCTGATCTACCGGACCGCGGGCATCCACTATCCGGCCGAGAAGGTCTCTCTGCTGAGCAACCGGATCCGCAAGCGGCTGCACGCGACGCGCACGCGCAGCTACACGGACTACCTCGCGCTGCTGCAATCGCCGTCCGGCGCCACCGAGCAGCAGGCCTTCCTGGACTCGGTCACCACGAACGAGACCTACTTCTTCCGCTGCCAGCGGCACTGGGCCTTCTTCCGCGAGTGGGCGCAACAGCGCGCGCAGGATCCCGCGGCGCGGCGCGAGGGTTTCCGGATCTGGTCGGCCGCGGCGTCGAACGGCGCCGAGGCCTACACGATCGCGATCGTGCTGCACCAGGTGCTGGGTCCGGACTTCGGCGGCAGCAGGGTCGAGGTGCTCGGCACCGACCTCTCGGCGCAGATCCTCGACGAAGCGCGCGCGGCCCGCTACCGGCCCCATGCGACCGCGCAGACGCCGCCGCCGGTGCTGCAGCAGTACTTCACGAAGACCGCCTCCGACCAACTGCAGTTCGATCCCCGGCTCGCCAAGGTCGTGCGGTTCCAGCGCCACAACCTGATGGACCCGCTGGCCGCCGCCCCCTTCGACTTCGTGTTCCTGCGCAACGTGATGATCTACTTCGACGGCCCGAGCAAGCAGCGCGTGCTGCGCCACGCGTTCGAGGTCACGAAGCCGGGCGCCTACCTGGTCGTCGGCGAGTCCGAGAGCCTGATGAACGTCGAGCAGCCGTTCGTCTACCGGAAGCCGTCGATCTTCCAGAAGCCGGCGCGGGCAGCCGAACCGGCCGGGCAGGCGCGCCGCTGAGCTACCGCGCCGCAGCGCCGGCCGCTACGGTGCGCGCATGGTCCAGGTCCACAGTGGCGCGCTCGCCGGGCAGGGCGTGCGGGTCGGCATCGCCGTGGCGCGCTTCAACGAGGTCGTCACCGAGAAGCTGCTCGCGGGCGCGCTCGCGGCCCTCGTCGACGCGGGCGTCGCCGAAGCCCAGGTCGCCGTCTGCTGGGTGCCGGGCGCGTTCGAGTTGCCGCTCGCCTGCCGCTGGCTCGCGGCGACCGGCCGTTTCGACGCGCTGGTGATGCTCGGCGCGGTGGTGCGCGGCGGCACCGACCACTACGAACACGTCTGCCGCGGCGTGACCGAGGGCGCGCTGCGCGCGCAGCTCGACCTCGGCATGCCGATCGGTTTCGGCGTCTTGACCTGCGCCGAGATGGAACAGGCGCTCGCGCGCGCCGGCGGTGCTTCGGGCAACAAGGGTGCCGACGCTGCCATGGCCGCGCTGGCGATGGCCGACCTGCACCGGCAGCTGCTCGGCACGCTGCCCGCCGCCGGCCCGCGGCCGGGCCGTTGAGTCCCCGGCGGCCGCGGATACGCTGCTGCGCCCCCCACCGGGTCCGCTCCTTGCCATGACCGCCCCCATCCGCCGCCGCACCCGCGCCCGCGAGATCGCGCTCCAGGTCCTCTTCCAGTTCGACCTGCGCGGCGACGGCTACGCCGAGGAA
>VGXW01000199.1 GCA_016873195.1 Planctomycetota bacterium
CCCCCCGGCTCGCCCTCGTCATCCCCATCCTCATCCCGATCCCGATCCCCACCGCCACGGCCACCCTCGCCCGCATCCTCGCCTGCGCCGTCCCCCGGCCCGCTCCCCCCTTCCCCCATCACCCCCTCGAGTGGGCTCCGCACGCCATGCGGGCCACGGTTCAGCACGTGCGTGTAGATCATCGTCGTGCGCACGTCGCGGTGGCCGAGCAGCTTCTGGATGGTCCGGATGTCGTAGCCGGCTTCGAGCAGGTGGGTGGCGAACGAGTGCCGCAACGTGTGGCAGCCGACGCGCTTGCCGAGCCTCGCCGCGAGCGCCGCGGCGTGCACGGCGCGCTGGATCGCGGTCTCGTGGAAGTGGTGGCGCCGCCGTTCAGCCGTCTCGCGACAGACGTAGATCCGCGTCGCCGGGAAGACCCACTGCCAGACCCATTCGCGCGCGGCGTTGGGTAGCTTGCGGCCGAGGGCGTGCGGCAGTTCGACGTAGCCCGCGCCCACCAGGACATCGGCATCGTGCTGGCGGCGAACGGCGGCGAGGTGGCGTTGCAGGTCGGGGATCAGGGGCTCCGGCAGCAGCGTGGCACGGTCCTGGTCACCCTTGCCTTCGCGGACGAGCAGGGACCTGCGCCCGAAGTCCACGTCCTTGACCCGCAGGTGTAGGGCTTCGAGCAGGCGCAGGCCCGAGCCGTAGAGCAGGCCGGCGACGAGGCGTGCTGGGCCTGACAGGTGATGCAGCAGGGCGGCAACCTCGGTCTGGGTCAGCACCACCGGCAGGCGGGCAGGCCGGTGGGCGCGAACGAGGTTCTCGAGCCAGGGCAGGTCGACGCCGAGGACCTGCTGGTAGAGGAAGAGCAGGGCGGCGAGGGCCTGGTTCTGCGTGGCCGCCGCAACGTGGAGGTCGGTGGCGAGATGGTTCAGGAAGCGCTCGACCTCGGCGGCGCCGAGGTCGCGTGGGTGCCGGAGGTCGTGGAAGCGCAGGTAGCGGACGATCCAGTGGAGGTAGGTCTCCTCGGTCCTCGGGCTGTAATGCCGCGTGCGCAGAGCCGCGCGCACCGCGTCGAGGAGTCTCGGCGGTTGGTTGGACATGACGCAGGGGCTGTGTGCTCGAACCCGCGCCCGGTTACACGAAGGGGCCGAAGAACGTAGGCCGGTGACGAGGGCGGCGGTGACGGGAGCGGCGACGGCCTTCCCCGGTGCATCGGCGCCCCGGATGCACGAGCATGCCCCGCGCATGGACTTCGCCTGCCGTCCCGGCTGCGGCGCCTGCTGCATCGCCCCGTCGATCGCGACGCCGTTCCTCGGCATGCCGCGCGGCAAGCGCGCCGGCGAGCGCTGCGTGCACCTCGATTCCGCCAATCTCTGCGCGCTGTTCGGCCATCCCGACCGGCCGCGGTTCTGCGCGGACCTGCGGGCCGAGCCGGCGATGTGTGGCGACAGCGACGCCGAGGCGATGGCGATCCTGGAGCGGCTCGAGCGCGACACGCGGCCGTGACGGCGCGCACTGCCACAGGCCGCGGATCCACTCGACGAGGTTGCGGAGGCACACGAAGGCACCGACGCCGAACGCGCCGATCAGCGCCGCCACCACCAGCCAAACCGCCAGCCACGCAAGCCGCACCGGTATGCGCGGCTGTCTTGCCACTCGGCGGAACATCGCCTCGGTGACCCCCAGCGCCTGCAGTTCGCAACGGAGCGCCGGCGGCATGTCTTCGAGGGGCACGCAGGCGCGCCGGGGCAAGGTCTCGGCCAGCCGCCGCGGTTCGCCTCGCTTGTGCCGCACGAACTCGGCCACGGCGTCGGTGACGGGTCCGGCCTCGCGCGCACCCGACCAGAAGAGCGGTCGCCCGGCCTCGTGGGCCCGCCCTGCTGCGAGGAGCAGGCGGCCCAGCCGTTCCATCACCCACGGCGTGAGCGCGTGCTGGGTCATCCACATCTTCAGCAACTCGATCGCCCGCGCGGAATCGCCTGCGGCTACCAGTGCGTCGACCTTGGCCGACCAGGCTGCAGGAACGAGTTCCGCCCTCACCGGCCGAGCAGCGACAGACACAGTTCCTTCACGTCCGTCGCCGCCACCCTGTCGCGCGCCAGCGAACGATCGCTGCAGACGAACACCGGCCCCGCCGCATCGTCGTCATACAGCCGCCCGTGCGTGCCCTTGACCATCGACGGGTCGGTCGGGATCACGTCCATCAGATACCGGAAGCCCAGCAACTTCTTGGCGAGCACGCGCGCCACCTTCAGCTTCGGGAACGCGATCTTCGGATCGACAAACAGCTCCGCCGGGTCGTAGCCGGGCTTCCGGTGGATGTCGACCGTCGGCGCGAAGTCGGGCCGCCGCGCCTCGTCGAGCCAGTAGTGGTAGGCGAACCAATGGCCGGGCTCGGCGACGCAGACCAGCTCGCCGCTGCGCTCGTGGTCGATGCCGAGTTCCTGCTGCTGCGCGCGGTCCATCACGCGCGCCACCCCCGGCACCTTCGCCAGCACTTCCCGCACCGGACCGAGGTCGCCACCGTCGCGTAACAAGACGTGCGCGCACTGGTGGTCGGCGACGGCGAACGCGCGGCAGGCCCCACAGTCGAGCAGCTGGCCGTGGCTCGTCTCCTGCACGCGCAGGAGGCCCCGTTCGTGCAGCAGCCGGTTCAGGAACACCGGCCGGACCGCCTGCTCGATGCCGTACTCCGACAACACCACGACGTGCGCCTGCCGCTCCCGCGCCAGCTCGATCAACCGCGCACAGTGCGCATCGAGATCGCGCACCGCCTGCACGCTGCGCGGATCGTCGGGCCCGTAACGCTGGTGGTCGTAGTCGAGGTGCGGCAGGTAGGCGAGCAGCAATCCCGGGTCGTGCTCGCGCGCGACCGCGAGTGCGCAGTCGACGATCCAGCGCGTGCTGGCCAGCCCCGCGCGCGGCCCCCAGAAGTCGAACAGCGGGAACGGCCCGAGCTGCTGCTGCAGCCGGGCCTGCAGGTCCGGCGGTTCGCTGTAGAGGCCCGGCTTCTTGAGCCCGTCGGCGTGGTATTCCGGCCGCGGCGTCACCGACCAGTCGACGCCGGGCGCATACATGTTCCACCACCAGAACAGCTTCGCCGTGCGCGTGCCGAAGCGCGCGCGCGCCGCCTCGTAGAGCTTCTCGCCGCGCACGAGCCGGTTCTGCTGTCGCCACAGCATCACCTGCGCGAGGTCGCGGAAGTACCAGCCGTTCGCCACCGCCCCGTGCCCGCGCGGCAGGAGCCCGGTCAGGAACGTCGCCTGCACCGTGCAGGTGACCGCCGGGAACACCGTCGCGAGCGGCGCCGCGAAGCCGTGGTTGGCGAGCCCCTGCAGCACCGGCGCGTGCGCGAGGTCCTTCGGGCGCAGGCCGACGGCCAGGATCACGAGCAGCTTCACTGCCGCAGTGTGCCGGCCGGGTCCGGGCCGCGCCACGGCGGCCGTGTCCACCGCCGCGACATTCCCGACCGCCCATCTGGCGGTCCGCCGCCGTGCGCCGTACGGTCGCGCCCGCATGCCGCCCGTGACGGACCCCTCGGAAAAGACCCTCCCGCCGCCGTGGGACCGCATCTTCTCGCTCGCCACGCGCGCGTTCGTGTGGGGCCTGCTGATCGCGGTGCTCTACCTGCTGCGGCCGTTCCTGCTGCTGATCTTCCTGACCTTCGTGTTCGCCTACATCCAGGCGCACGGCGTCGACGGCCTGCGCCACCGCGTCCGGAACCGCCCGCTGCGCGTGACGATCGTCGGGCTCGTGTTCCTCGGCACCATCTTCGCCACCGGGTTCACCGTGACGCCGCTGGTCGTCGACCAGGCGAGGAAGTTCACCGACGAACTGCCCACCAAGCTCGAGCAGGCCGACAAGGTGATCCACGACTGGCTGCTCGAGCACCGGCAGGTGGCGCGCTTCCTCGGCCGCGCGGTGCCCGCCGCGCCGGGGCCCGGCGAGCCGCAGGAGCCGGCGCCGCCGCCGACCAAGCCCGAACCGCTGCTGCAGTCGATGGCCACCTACCTGATCGGCCTCGCCGAGGAGGAGAGCGTCGCCGATGGCGGGCAGCCGGGCAGCAAGCCCAGCGACAAGGCGATGCACGAGCGCGTGCAGAAGCTGTTCGACTTCGGCAGCTCCGTGCTCGGCTACGTCGGCTCGTTCTTGCTGTCGATCCTGTTCTCGTTCCTGATCGTGCTCGACCTGCCCCGCATCCGCCGGGCGGTCGCGTCGCTCGCGCAGACGCGGGTCCGCTTCATCTACGACGAGGTCGCCGAGGGCATCGGTACGTTCGGCAAGGTGCTGGGCCGCGCGCTCGAGGCGCAGCTGTTCATCGCCATCTGCAACACGATCCTGACCGCGATCTGCGTCTGGCTGATGGACCTGCCGAGCCTGCTCGTGCTGTCGACGATCGTGTTCTTCTGCAGCTTCATCCCGGTGGCCGGCACCTTCATCAGCTCGACGCCGATCTGCCTCCTGGCGCTGCTCGGCGGCGGCTTCGGCATGATGTTGCTCGCGATCGGCATGATCCTGCTGATCCACGGGCTCGAGACCTACGTGCTGAACCCGCAGATCTACGGCCACCACATGCGCATGAACCCGGTGTTCGTGCTGATCGTGCTGACGATCGGCGGCAAGTTGTTCGGCGTGTGGGGGCTCCTGCTCGGCATCCCGATCGTGAACTTCGTGTTCCGGCACGCGATCTGGCCGCCCGGGGAGCGGCCGGCCGAGGCGTGACGCGGCTCACGCGGCGCCGAACGGATCGCGGTCGGCGCGGCAGAGGCGCACGTCGAGGCCGCGGCCGAACTCGCGCCGCAGGCGCTTCTGCAGCACCCTGAGGAACGGCCGCTCGGTGTTGCTGTGCCCCGCGAGCACGACCGTGGTGCCGGCGGCGACCGCCGCGAGCGCGTCGTGGTGCGACAGTTCGCCGGTCAGGAACACGTCGGCGCGCACGGAACGCAGCACGCTGCCGCCGGCCCCCGCGGCTACCGCGACGGAGCGCACCGGGTCCCTGGGCCGCGCCGGCCGCGCGATGCGCAGGTCGCGCACGCCGAGCAGCCGCTCGACGCGCCGCCGCAGGGTCGCGAACGGCAGCGGCCGCGGCAGGCGCACGACCCGGCCGAAGTCGCCGTCGCCGCACGGGCACAGCTCCTCGGGCTGTTCGCCCGCGAGCACCATTTCGGCGAGCCACTCGGCGAGCCCGCCCGGCGCGGCGTCGAGCGCGGTGTGCGGCGAGTAGACCGCGAGGCCGGCGGCGGCCGCGAGCAGCACGGCGCGCTGGGCCGGGTCGTCGGCGCAGAGCCGCTTCAGGCCGTGGAAGATCGGCGGGTGGTAGGCGACGACGAGGTCGGCGCGCGCGGCCCTGGCCTCGGCGACGACCGCCTCGGTCAGATCGACCGTGAGCAGCACCCGCGCGACGGCGCCGCGGCGCCGGCGCGGTTCGAGCAGGAGCCCGGTGTTGTCCCACTCGGCCGCGAGTTCGAGCGGCGCGATCTCGTGCAGGATGTCGACGACTTCGGCGAGCGTCCGGGGCTTCGGCATGGGCGAGGTCAGGAGGCGCCGGCGCTGACCACGGTCAGGCGGTCGGGGTGCAGGTGGCGTTCGGCCGCCTCGCGCACCTGCTCGACCGTGATCGCGCGCACGAGGCCGGGGTAGCGGTGCACGAAGTCGAAGCCGAGGCCGAACCGCCGCGCGCGGATCGCGTAGGCGGCGAGGTTGCTGTTGCGTTCGAGGGCGAACACGAAGCTGCCGGTCAGGTAGTCCTTGACGTCCTGCAGCTCCTGCGCCGACGGCGGCTCGCCGCGGATGCGGCGAATCTCGTCGAGGAAGCCGTCGATCGCCTTCTGCCGGTGTTCGGGCGAGGTGCCGATGTAGGCCGTGAACGTGCCGGGCTCCTCGCCGGCACTCGCGGTGATGCCGGCGCTGACCGCGTAGCAGAGGCCCTGCTCGTCGCGCAGCCGGCGCGAGCAGCGCGACGTGAAGCCGGGCCCGGTGCCGAGCACGTGGTCCATGACCGACAGCACGTAGTAGTCCGGGTGCGTGCGGCGGATGCCGACGTGGCCGAGGAAGACGTGGACCTGCTCGCGCGCCATCGGCAGGTGCACGTCTCTAGGCCCCGGAGCCAGCGTCACGTCCGGCATCGGCCGGTGCGCGACCCGCTTGCCGCGGAAGCTCGCGAACGCCTTCTCGAGCCGGTCGAGCGTCTTGTCGACCTCCTCGGGCCCGGCCGCCGCGACGTAGCCGTCGGCCGGCCGGAACCACGCGTCGTGGAAGCCGCGCAGGTCCTTCGGCCTGAGCTTGCCGACGCTCTTGGTGGTGCCGATGGTCGGCCGGCCCAGCGGATGGTCGCCGTAGACCTCCTTGCGGAAGCGTTTGCCGGCGACCGCGCGCGGGTCGTCGTCCTCGGCGACGATCTCGGTCAGCACCTCGGCCTGCACGCGCCGCACCTCGCGGCCCGGGAACTCGGCGTCGAGCACCATCTCGCGCAGGAGCGCGGTGGCCTGCTTCTGCGAGGACGCGGGGCACATCACGACGCCGCCGCGGTGGTTGCCCTCCATCGCCGCGCCGATCCGCTCGGCCGCGGTCGCGAGTTCGAGCGCGTCGTGCTGGCGCGTGCCCTCGTCGAGGCACTCGCCGACGAGGTTCGCGAGGCCCGGCTGCTCGGCGGGTTCGTCGCCCGAGCGCACCTCGAGCGACACGACGCACGCGTAGGTCTGCACGCGCGGGTTGCGCACGGCCAGCAGCGTCAGGCCGGAGTCGAGTTCGCGCTCGCCGACCTCGAGGCGGATCGTCCCGTTCATCGGCGCCCTCCCGCCCGGCGGCCCCGCTTGCTGCGCTTGCCCTTCCGGCCCTCGCCGGCCGCGCCGCGCCCGCCGGCCCGGCCGGTCGCGCCGTTCCGACCGCCGCGCGAACCATCGGTCGCCCGGCCCGCCCCCGATGACGGCCCGCCCGGCAGCGCCCAGACCACCGCGGCCTTGCGGAAGTCGAAGTACTTCGCGGCCGCCGCGCGCAGCTCCTTGCCACCGAGCGACGCGTAGGTCGGCAGCACCTGCTCGAGCGTGCGGTGACCGTCCGGCGTGCCCGCCTCGAAGCGGCCCAGCTTCATCGCCAGGTCGAGCACCGCCTCGTCCTGGAACAGGAACGACGCGCGGATCTGCGTGCGGATGCGGTCGAGGTCCTTCCTCGCCACGCCTTCGTCGACGAGCCGGCGGATCTCCTCGCGCACGGCGGTCTCGACGCGCGCGGGATCGGCGCCGTCGCGCAGTTCGCAGAGCACGAACAGGGCGCCGGGCTCCTGGCGCGTCTCGTTGAGCACGCTGACTTCGGTGACGAGTTCGTCCGCGAGCACGAGGCGCCGGTAGAGCCGGCTGTTCTTGCCGTTGCCGAGGTCGTGCGCGAGCACGTCGAGCGCGTAGTCGTCGCGTTCGCCCATGCGGCAGGTCGGGAAGCCGAAGCACAGCCGCAGCACGGAGTGCGGCGTGTGCAGCTCGGCGCGGCGTTCGCCGGTCCGCGGCGGCTCGGCGATCGGCACCGCGCGCGGCTCGACGCGCGGCAGCGGCCCGAACAGCTCGCGGATCCGCGTCGCGGTGCGCGCGCGGTCGATCGCGCCGACCACGACCAGGAACGAGCGGTTCGGTCCGTAGTGGCGCTGGTAGTAGTCGCGCATCTGCGCCACGGACAGCCGCTCGAGGTCCTCGCGCCAGCCGATCACCGGGTGGTGGTACGGGTGCACCTGGTAGAGCAGCGACTCGGTGGCCTGGTAGAGCGACCGCCACGGGTCGTCCTCGCCCATCGCGAGTTCCTCGAGCACGACGTTCTTCTCGCTCGCGAACTCGAGCGGGTCGAGCAGGCACTCGCGCATGCGGCTCGCCTCGATCTCGAGCACCGTCTCCCAGCGGTCGGCGGCCATCGCGAAGTAGTAGGCCGTGCTGTCGCTGTCGGTGAAGGCGTTGTTGTTGCCGCCCATCTTGCTGGTCAGCAGGTCGATCTGACCCTTCGGGAACCGGCTCGTGCCCTTGAACATCATGTGTTCGAGGAAGTGCGACACGCCGGTCTCGCCGGTGCGCTCGTCGCGCGCGCCGGCGCGGTACCACAGCAGCGAAGCGACGACGGGCAGCGGGCCGCGCTCGACCAGGAGCGCCACGAGGCCGTTGTCGAGTTCGATCCGCTCCACGTCCGGCAGCATCGCGGGCTCGGCCATGTCAGTTCTCCCCCTGGGCGTCGTCGCCGGGGCCGCCGTGCAGCGGCCGGTCGGCGGCGCGCGCGACCTCGCGCAGCCGGTCGACCTCGTGGCGCTGCAGGAACCGCCACTCGCCGGGCGCGAGGCCGTGCAGGTTCAGGTCGCCGATGCGGAGCCGCTTGAGGCTCAGCACGGGATGGCCGAGCTTCGCGAAGACGCGCCGGATCTCGCGGTTCCGGCCCTCGCGCAGCGTGACCTTCAGGTAGCTGCGGTCCCGGCCGGAGCGCTCGACGCGCACGTCCATGCCCGCGGTCGGGCCCTCGGCGAGCCACACGCCGCCGCGCGCCTTCTGCAGGTCCCGCGGCTCGACGTGGCCGCGCAGCAGCACCGCGTAGAGCTTCGGCACGCCGAAGCGCGGGTGCGTCATCTCGAGCGCGAAGGCGCCGTCGTTGGTCAGCAGGATCAGCCCCTCGCTGTCGAGATCGAGGCGGCCGACCGTGAACAGGCGGCCGCGCACCTGCGGCAGGAAGTCGATCACGCGCTTCTTCTGCTCGTGGCGCCAGTTCGTGCAGACGACCCCCGCCGGCTTGTTGAACAGCACGTAGACGGGCTTCTCGGGCTGCACGCGCACACCGTCGCACCGGACCTCGTCCTGCTGCGGATCGATGCGCGTGCCGAGTTCGGTCGCCAGCGCGCCGTTGACCTCGACGCGGCCGCCGGCGATCAGCGCGTCGGCGGCGCGGCGGCTGCACACGCCGCTCATCGCCAGGAAGTGGTTGAGCCGGACCTTGCCGTCGCCGGCGCCGGTGCCCGGCGGCGCCGCGGGCGTGACGACGACGCCGCGCGCGCGCCGCACCCCGCCGCGCGGCGGTCGAGCCTGCCCGGTCCGGCCGGGGCCGCCGGCGGGGCGCCCGGGTCCCGGCCGGGG
>VGXW01000200.1 GCA_016873195.1 Planctomycetota bacterium
GGGGTGTCCGTTCGAGCCGACGCCGAGCAGCTGGATGTCGATGCCGCCGGTGTTCTTGATCGTCTGCTCGTAGGCAGCACAGGCCGCGGCGAGGTCGTTGCCTTCGACCGGCGGGAAGTGCACCTGCCCCGGCCGGATGCCGATGGCGTCGAACAGGTGCCGCTTCATGAACGTGCGGTAGCTCTGCTCGTGCGCGGCCGGCAGGCCGATGTACTCGTCGAGGTTGAACGTGCGCACGCGCGTGAAGTCGGCGCGGCCGGCGCGGTGCGCGGCGACGAGCCGTTCGTAGACGCCGATCGGCGTCGAACCGGTCGCGAGGCCGAGCACGAGGTCGGGTTTGCGCGCGAGGGCGGCGAGGATCTCCGCGGCGACGAGTTCGGCCGCCTGGTCCTGAGAATCACACTCGATGACGCGCATGCGGAGACGAGACGCGGGGGCGTGGTGGGTTGCAAGGGCTCGGTAGGGGCGCGGGCGCGGGCGGCGAGCCCGCGGTAGCCGACGACGAAAGCTGCACCGCGGTAAGGGCGTCGGCGACCCCTGCGCCCACGTAGACTCCCGCCCCATGCCCTCCCGCCGCCTCACCGCCGCGCAGGTTCGCGCCGTGCGCATCCTCGCGCAGGGTTGGCCGAGTCCGCGCGGCAGCACCCTGCCCGCCCAACTCGCCGCGACGGGCTTCCTGCGCACGCTCGGCGGCGCCGACGCCTACCTCGCCGCGCGCGCGCGCCAGCCCCGCATGCGTGCCGCCGACCTCGACGCACTCGTGACCGCCGGCGAGTTCCGCGTGACCCCCGCCGTGCGCGGCTGCATCTACCTCGTGCCGCGCGCCGAGCACGCGCTCTGTCTGTCGATCGCGCGCGAGCAGAGCCGCGCGCGCGACGCACGCGACGCCGAGAAGGCCGGCATCAAGCCCGGCGAACTCGACGCCGTCGGCGAGACCGTGCTCGCCACGCTGCGCGCCCGCGGCCCGCTGACCACCGACGCGCTGCGGCGCGAACTCGGCCCCGGCACCGTGCGCAGCCTCGGCGCTCGCGGCAAGAAGGTGGGCGTCAGTTCGCCGCTGCCGCCCGCGCTGCGCCGGCTCGAGTTCGCCGGTCGCATCGCGCGCACACCCGCCGACGGCCGCCTCGACCACGAGAAGTACGTCTGGTGCGTTCCCGACCGCGACCCGTTCGCGGCTGCCGCCGCGGACCTGCCCGGCGAACCCACCGCGCTGCACGCGCGCCTGCTGTCCCACTTCGTCGCGCGCGCCGGCGTCACCACGCTTGCGGCGTTCTGCGACTGGTCGGGCCTCACCCAGCGCGACGCCAAGGCCGCGCTGCCGCACGCCGAACACGAACCTGTCGCCGCCGACGGTTGCGACGGCGAAGCGCTCGCGACGCCAGCACTGCCAGCACTGCTGAGGAAACTCGCCAAGGCCGACGACGCCGTGGCGCTGCTGCCGTTCGCGGACAACCTGCCGCACCTCGCGGGCGGCGTCGCGGCGCTCGTCGACGGCAGCGCGCACGGCCTGCGCGTGCCGACGTGGGGCGAAACGAGGTGCAAGAACCGGCTCGTGCCGCTCGGCGAAGCGAGGCACGTGATGTTCCGCAGCGTGCTCGCCGAGGGCCGCATCCGCGGCTTCTGGGAATACGACCCCGATGCGCACACGATCCTGGTGCGCTGGTTCGATCCGCCCGGCAAGGCGGCGCGCGCCGCGACGGAAGCGGCCGCCGCCGGGACCGCCGCGTTCCTGCGCGACGAACTCGGCCACGGCCGTTCCTTCTCGCTCGACAATGACGACGAACTGCGCCGGCGGCTCGCGCTGCTGCGCCAGCTCGGCGATTGAGCCCCCCATGCCCACCGCCTTCCTGCGCGCGTTCGGCCAGTTGTTCGATCCGCGGATCCTGCGGCTGCTCGCCGCCTCGCTGCTGCTGAGCGCCCTGTGCTTCGTCGCCGTGTGGGCCGGCGTCGCCTGGCTGCTCGCCTCGACCGAACCGTTCGGGCTGTCGTGGCTCGACAACGCGCTGCGCGTGCTCGGCGGCCTCGCCACGCTGGTGCTGACGTGGTTCCTGTTCCCGCTGCTCGCGAGCGCCTTCGTCGGCCTGTTCCTCGACCGCGTCGCGGTCGCCGTCGAAGCCCGCCACTACCCGCACCTGCCGCGTGCGCCGGGCCTGCCGTGGTGGCGCGCTCTCGGCTGCAGCCTGCGCTTCCTCGGCACCGTGCTGGTGCTGAACGTGCTGCTGCTGCTGCTGTGGTTCGTGCCACCCGCGTATCCCGTCGGCTACGTGGCGGTGAACGGGCTCCTGCTCGGCCGCGAGTACTTCGAGCTCGTCGCGCTGCGCCGGCTGGACCCGGCGGGCGCGCGGCGGTTGCGGCGCGCGAACGCGATCGGCGTGTTCGCGGTGGGCGCCGCGGGCGCCTTCCTGCTGACCCTGCCGTTCGTGAACTTCGTCGCGCCGGTGCTGCTGACCGCGGCGATGGTGCACCGCGTCGAGGCCTGGCGCAGTCAGGCCGCCGGCGGCGGGTAGACGGCGACGAACTGCAGGATCTCGTCGAGGTCGTTCTCCGCAGCCTGCGCGAGTCGGTAGCCAGACGTCACCGACGCTCCCTCAGCCGCGCGGCGAGTCGCTGCATGGCGACCGGCCCATCGTCCACTCGCCCGGCCCGGACAGTGCGCCGGGCTTCGTCGAGCAGCTTCTGGAACCAAGCCTTGGCCTGCTTGCGCAGGACGACCGGCAACAACCCGGCTTCGTCGTCGTCGAGGCCGCTGTGGAGCCACTTCTCGAGCAGCCGGCGATGCTCGGCCTCCTCGAGCAGGCGCAGCCCGTCCCGAACCACCTCGCTCACGGTGCGGTAGCGGCCTGCAGCCACCAGCCTGTCCACGAAGGCGTCCTGGTCGGGCGGGAGGGAGACGTTGCGCGTCTGTCGCACCCGATGCACGGTAGCACGCTCGCGCTCAGGCCGCCGGCGGCGGGTAGACCAGCACCGGCACGTGCGAGTGGCGGATCACCTGCTCGGCGACCGAACCGAGCAGCATGCGCCGCAGCCCCGAGCGGCCGTGCGTCGCCATCGCCAGGTAGTCGGCGTTCTGCGCCTGCGCGAAGTCGACGATCGCGCGCGGCACGTCCGCGGCGTCGATCACGGTGGCCTGCGTGCACACGTCGCGGCCGAGTTCGTCGGCCAGCGCCGCGACCGCCTTCTCCCAGTCCTGTTTGACCTGGCGCCGGTCCGGGTAGACGGCCATCAGGCCGCCGCCGGTCGGCTCGAACGGCAGGTCCTCGAGCACGGCGAGCAGCGTGACGGGCAGGCCGAGCCGCTGGGCGAGCAGCCGCACCGGCGCGAACGCGCGCTTCGACTCGGGTGAGAGATCCGTGGTCAGCACGATCCCGGGCATGGATACCTCCGCGAAGAAGGCGCGCACGGCGGGCGAGCCATGCACGCGGTGTCCGAGCCAGCATGGGCCGAGGGGACCGAGCCGGCCATGCGTGCATGTTCCACCCACCGGTGCCCCCGAGACAAGCGCCTCCGTGGTAGTTTGGCCGGCGCACGAGCGGAGGTTCCAGCCATGACAAGCCCGTCGAAGCGCGATCCGAGGCAGCTGCCCGCCGAGTTCGAGTCGCTCTGCGTCGCCGACGTGATGCAGCGCGATCTCATCACCGTGCACGCCTCCGACCCGATCGACGTGGTCGAACGCGTGCTCGCCGACGCCAGGATCAGCGGCGTGCCGGTGCTCGACGACAACGAGAAGGTCATCGGCATCCTGTCGATGGCCGATCTCGTCGATCGCTACGCGGAACTGGACGAGCGGTCGGAAGCGCCCGAGCCCGAGCAACGCGAGAGGGCCGGCGGCGAGCAGGACGAGGACGAGGAGTCCACCGAGGTGGTCGCCTTCCGCCACGACGAACGCGAGGAGTTGTGCGCCGGCGACCTGATGACCACGAAGGTCACGTTCGTGAAGCCGGCCACGGGACTGCGCGAAGCCGCGCGGATCATGGTGCAGGATCGCATCCACCGCCTGCTCGTCGTCGACAAGGGCCGCGCGGTCGGCATCCTGACCACGCTCGACGTGCTGCGCGCGATCGCCGGTTGACCCGCGCGGCGCGGCGCGCGGTCACCGCGGCACGATCGCGAGCGCCCGGAAGCGGCCCGTGTCGTCGAACGAACCGAGCCCAGCGGCGCCGCGCCACGCCGGGACCTCGCCCGCGAGCGCGAGTTCGCCGTCGAAGCGCACCTCGACACGGGTCCCGTCGCGCCGCAGCTCGAGCCGGTGCCAGCCGTTCCCCCACGCGACGCCCTCGGTGCGGTGCGTGGTCACGGGCCGGCGGTCCTTGCCGTCGACGAGCATCACGTGGTGCGCGGTCGCGTCGCCTTTGCTCGCGAGGTGCGCGTAGGCGAAGTGCGCCGGGTCGCGGTAGGCGAACACGAGCACCAGGTCGCGGTGCGGGTACTCGCGGCCCGTCTGGCTGGCCTCGACGCGCAGCGTGAAGTCGCCGAGCTGCGGCTCCCGCAGCAGCGCGATGGCGAGCGGCGACCGGTGCGGCGGCTGATAGCGGGCCGCGGCGAAGAGCTCGAGGCACGGCTGGCCGTCGGCCTCGATCCAGCGGAAGGCCGCGGGGTCGGTGAAGGTGAAGCGCGCGCGCGTGTCCGGCGCGGCGAAGTCGACGAGCGGGCGGGGTGCCGTGGCGCAGGCCGCGGCGAGGGCGGCGGCGGCCAGGGACCAGCGCGCGCGGTTCGGGCAGCACGAGGGGCGGGTCACGGGCCACCGTCCCGGCCAGCGAGCCCGGCCTCCGGCAGCACGGGGCCACGCAGCAGGTCGTCGAGTTGCATGGTGCTGCCTGGATACGGTTCCTGGGCCGTGAAGCAAGGCTCGGGTGCGCGGGCGCACGCGGCGTTGCGGGGCGGCTCCGCGCGGGCGAACATCGGACCGCAGCCACGGCGCAGCGCGCCGAGCCACCGCGTGAGCATCCTCGAAGACTTCCCCTGGACGGCGCAGGTTCTCGACGTCGCGTTCCGACGCAGCCGCACGGTGCTCCCGGCGGTGAATGGGCTGTTCAGCAGCCGGCGGCTGGATACCGGCACCGCAGTGCTGCTGCGCGCCCTCGAGAAGTCCCGCCTGCCCGACGGCGCGCGCCGCATCCTGGACCTGGGCTGCGGCAACGGTGTGCTCGGCCTCTGTCTGCAGCGGCACCTCGGCGCCGCCGCGCACACGACGCTCGTCGACCGCGACCGCCTCGCCGTCGCGGCGGCGCGCCTCGCCGCCAGGGCCAATCACCTGCCCCACGGCTCTGACCAGCTGGCCGTGCCCGACGCGGGTCTCGGCTACGCGCCGTGCAGCGCAGCCGCCCCGTTCGACCTCGTGGTCACGAACGTCCCGGCCAAGGTCGGCAGGGCCGGGCTCCGCGAGATGTTGTTCGGCGGGGGACGCCTGCTGGCGCCGGGCGCCGTGCTCGCGTGCGTGCCCCTGACACCGCTGGTCGCGGAGATCGACGCACTGCGCGCTCGCGAGGCCGAACGCACGCCCATCGAGAGCGTCTACGAGAAGACCAGCAACGACTTCCGGACCGTGTTCTGGCGATTCCCCGCAGGGTTGCGCGAGCCGGCCGCGGGGCGCGACCCGCTGGACCCGTGGCGCCGGTCGCCGGAACCGGTGGTCGACGTTCCGGGCGTCGGTCCGGTCCGCGTCGCCGCGGTCCACGACGTGCCGGAGTTCGATTCGGAACACCACCGGACGATGCTGCTGGACGAGTTCGCGGCGGCGGTGGCGCCCGCGCGCGCGGGCGAGTCGATCCTCGTGGTGAACCCCGACCACGGTCTGCTGGCGGTGCGGCTGATCGCGCGCCGTTCGCCGGCCCGGCTGGACCTGATCGGCAGGGACGTGCTGTCGCTGCTGGCGGCGCAGCGCACGATCGCCGGCCATCTCGCCGGCGGGCAGCGCGGCGCGACCACCGTCGGGGAAGCAGCCGGGCAGCCGGACCTGCCCTGGTTGCCGCTGCCGGGAAACAACCACGACCTCGTCGTCGGGCATCTGGATTGGGAGGAAGGTCCCCGCGCGCTCGAGTTCACGCTGCGCGCGCTGGGCGCAGCACTCGGCGCGGAAGGCCGATTGGTGCTGGCCGTCGAGTCCGGCCGGCTGCAGCAACTGCGGCGGCTGGCGACGGCGGCCGGATTGCGCTGTGGCCGGGACGGCAGCCGGCAGCGGCAGGCGGTGCTGGCGATGCGCAGGGGGTGACTGGCGGGCGCGCGGACGGCGAGCACGCGGGCACGGGGCCGGCCCTCGCCGGCGGCCCCACCGCCGCAGTAGCCTGGGCCAGACCTCAGGATCGCCCATGCCGCTCCCCCGCTGCCCTGCGTGGTCCACTGCGCTCGCGCTGCTCGCGTGCTCGGGACCGACCCGCGTTCCTCCGCCCGCGGACCCTGCACCCGCTGCGCCGGCTGCACCCGCCGCACCGGCCGCACCGGCCGTGTCGCTGCAATGGCGAGCCGAGCCCGGTTCGCTCGCGCTCGTGCGCGACGGCGAAGTGCTGTGGCGGTTCTGCCACGGCGACGACCGGCCCAAGCCGTGTTTCCATCCGCTCGCGCTGCCCGGCATCGGCGCGCTGACGCTCGACCAGCCCGGCGACCACCGCTGGCACCACGGCCTCTGGTTCAGCTGGAAGTTCGTCGACGGCGTCAACTACTGGGAGAACGATCCGAAGACCGGGCGGCCGGCGGGGCGCGCTTCGTGGACCGTGACGACCGCCGAGCCGCACGCCGACGGCAGCTGCCGGTTCGTGCTCGAGCTCACCTATGCGCCTGAAAGCGGCGAAGCCGTGCTGCGCGAGCACCGCGTGATCGAGGTCGGGCCGCCCGCGGCCGACGGCGCGTTCACGATCGATTGGGACGGCACGTTCACCGCGCAGCGCGACTGCGTGCTCGACCGCACGCCGATGCCCGGCGAGCCCAAGGGGCAGGCGAACGGCGGCTACGCGGGCCTGGCGCTGCGCCTCGCGAAGTTCGACGCGCGCGACGCGGCCACGGAAGTCGGCCCCGTGACCTGGAACGAACACGACCGCACGCGCCCGCGCGCGGCCGGGTTCGAATACGGCGGCCTGCTCGGCGGCCGCGAGGTCGGCGTCGCGATCCTCGACCATCCCGACAATCCCGGCGCGCCATCGGCGTGGTACGCCGTGCGCAACGCGTCGATGACGTTCTGCAACGCCGCCGTGTTGGCCCCGGCGCCGCGCCGGCTCGCCGCGGGCGAGCGGTTCACGCTGCGCTACCGCGTGTGCGTGCACCCGGGCCGCTGGGACGCAGCGCGGCTCGCGACGGCGATCGCCGGCTACCCCGGGCCCACGCCTGCTGCCCGTTGAACCGCGGTGACCTGCCCACGGTGACCTGCCCACGGTGACCCCATGACCCGAACCTCGCACCGCCTCTCGCGCCGCCGCTTCCTGCAGACTGCGGCGAGCGCCGCCGCCGTGCCGCTGTTCGTGCCGTCGCGGCTGCTCGGCCCCCAGGCACCCGGCAACGCGCTGCGCATCGGCTGCATCGGCACGGGCCGCATGGGCCAGGGCGACATGAAGTCGGTGCTGCAGGCCGGACTCGACCCGGCGGTCAACGCGCGCATCGTCGCCGTCTGCGACCTTGATCGTTCGCGCGCGGTCGCGGCGAAACAGGCCGTCGACACGGTCTACGCGCAGCAGCTCGCCGGGCCCGCGCCCGACGTGAGGATCTACCGCGACTACCGCGAACTGCTCGCGCGCGACGACGTCGACGCCGTGACGATCTCGACGCCCGACCACTGGCACGCGCTGTGCGCGATCGCGGCCGCGAAGGCGAAGAAGGCGATCTACCTGCAGAAGCCGCTGACCTACTCGATCGCCGAGGGCAAGGCGCTGGTCGCCGCCGTGCGCGCGAACAGGGTCGTGCTGCAGGTCGGCTCGCAGCAGCGCTCCGACGCGCGGTTCCGCCGCGCCTGCGAGCTGGTGCGCAACGGCCGGCTCGGCAAGCTGCAGCGCATCGAGGTCACGCTGCCGCCCGACCAGGGCACGGGCGATCCGGGGCAATCACCGATTCCGGACGGGTTCGACTTCGACACCTGGCTCGGCCCCACCGCGGCGGTGCCCTATGCCGCGGCGGGCGTGCACCCGCAGTCCGCGCCGGAAGGCAAGCCCGACCTGAGGCGGCCTGGCTGGCTGCAGATCCGCCGCTACTGCCTCGGCATGATCACGGGCTGGGGTTCGCACATGAACGACGTCGCGCAATGGGGCCACGGCGGCGACGCGGACGGCGGCATCGTCGAGATCGAGGCGACCGCGGAGTTCCCGCAGCGCGGACTGTTCGACGTGCACACGAAGTTCCGGGCCACGGGCCGCTATGCCGACGGCGTCGAGCTGCTGCAGGAGACCGGCAATCCCGCCGGCGTGCGGTTCGTCGGCGAACGCGGCTCCGTCTTCGTGCAGCGCGGCAAGCTCGAAGCCGAGCCGCAGGCCGTGTTGGCGGAGCAGATCGGCGACGGCGAGACGAAGCTCTACGCGAGCGACGACCACTACCGCAACTGGCTCGACTGCGCGCGCAGCGGCAGGGAACCGGTCTGCCCGGTCGAGGTCGGCCACCGCTCGAACACGATCTGCGTGATCACGCACCTCGCGATGCAGCTCGGCAGGAAGCTGCGCTGGGACCCGAACCTGGAGCAGTTCCCGGGCGACGAGGCCGCCAACGCGCTGCTGGACTACGAGCACCGCCGGCCCTGGGCACTCTGACCGGCGCGCCGGGCCGGGACGAACACGGATGTCGCGCGCGCGGTACGATGTCCCGCTCGCCCCTTCCTCCCCTCCAGGAGGCCCCATGCGCCTGTTCTCGACCGTTGCCGCCGTGCTGTTGACCGCGACCCTCACCGCCCAGGGTGTCGACATCCTGGTGGCCACGCGGTTGCCGGCCGGCAATCCCGCCACCCGGCTCCTGCTGGTCGACTCCTCGACCGGGACCTTCCAGACCATCCAGCGCTTCCCGTCGGACAACCTGCCGCCGCTGGCCGTGACCTTCGCCGGCTACGGGG
>VGXW01000201.1 GCA_016873195.1 Planctomycetota bacterium
GGGGCTCGGCCAACGGCGCGCCCTCACCACCCACCTCTGCCGCCGCGCCGCCGTGGCGCCGCTCGTGGCCGATGCCGCGCCGCGCCCAGCGCAGCACCACGCCCCCGACCACGTCGCTCGCGATCGACGCGCCGTCCACCGCCGCCGCCGCGATTCGTTCCCCGCACCCCGCGGCCGCCGGCGCGATCGTGAGCTTCTCCGTGAAGTGGTAGCGCTCGAGCAGCGCAGCGAGCCGTTCCGCCTGCGCCGTCGCGACCTCGAGCACGAACCCGTCCGGCAGCCGGCCGACGAGGCACGTCACGAGCAGCTTGCCCTTGCTGTCGAGGAACGCCGCCGGTTTCGCCTCGCCGATGCCGAGCCCCAGCACGTCCTGGCTGCACAGCCGGTGCAGGAACCCGGCCGCGTCGGGGCCGCGCACCCACAACAGCCGGAACGGCGCGTTCGCGCGCGCGAACGGGCCGCTGGCAAGGAGCTCTGCGGTCAGGATCTCGGGAGTCGGGTCGGTCTGCGTCATGGCCACTGCCCCGGCGTCCGCCGGAGCCCGCAGGTGAATGTGCCTGGATTCGGGGCTTTTTTCATGCCGATCGTTGAATGAGCCCCAAACCAGATCTAGTTTGCCGAGTCGCCCGCCGCCAGGGCACCGACGAAAGCATGCTGCGCATCTCCAAGAAGGCCGACTACGCCGTGTTCCTGCTGGGCGCGATCGCCCGGCAGGGTGCGTTCCCCGGCGGTGCGGCCGCCGCGTCGGTCGTCAGCGCGCACGAGGTCGCCAGGCAGGCCGGGCTCAACAAGTCGGTCGTCGCGAACCTGCTGAAGGCCTTCACCAAGCAGGGCCTGCTCGAGTCGCTGCGCGGACTCAAGGGCGGCTACCGGCTCGCGCGCGCGCCGGGCGAGGTCACGCTCGAGGAGATCCTCGAGGTCGTCGAGGGCAAGTTCACGCTCGTCGACTGCGTCGCCGGCCACCACGCCGAGGCGCCCGCCGGCCAGCCGAGCCCGCTCGCGCTCGCCGCGCACCAGCCCCACGGGTCCAGCCACTGCGCGCTGTCCGGGTTCTGCCCCAGCAAGCACCCGATGCGCGTCGTGCACGAACGCATCTCGCAGCTGTTCCGCCAGATCCGCCTCGACGAACTCTGCAGCCTGCCGCCTTCGCGGGCCGGCCGGACCGCCCACGCATCCCCACGATGAAGACGCCCGTCTACCTCGACTACAGCGCCACCACGCCGTGCGACGGCCGCGTCGTGCAGCGCATGCTGCCGTTCTTCACCGAGCAGTTCGGCAACGCCGCGAGCCGCAGCCACGCCTTCGGCTGGACCGCCGAAGCCGCGGTCGAGGAGGCCCGCGGCCACGTCGCGCAGCTGATCGGCGCGCACCCGAAGGAGATCCTCTGGACCAGCGGCTCGACCGAGGCCAACAACCTCGCGATCAAGGGCGTGGCCGAGATGTACCGGCAGAAGGGCAACCACCTGATCACGGCCGCGACCGAGCACAAGGCGGTGCTCGATCCGATGAAGCGCCTCGAGGCGCAGGGCTTCCAGGTCACCTTCCTGCCCGTCGACAGCAAGGGCCACGTCGACCTGGCGCAGCTCGCGGCGGCGATCACCGACCGCACGATCCTGGTCTCGCTGATGGCCGCGAACAACGAGATCGGCACGCTGCACCCGATCGGGCAGATCGGCGCCCTGTGCAAGCAGAAGGGCACGCTGTTCCACAGCGACGCGACGCAGGCCGCCGGCAAGATCCCGCTCGACGTCGAGGCGCAGCACGTCGACCTGCTGTCGCTGTCGGCGCACAAGATGTACGGGCCGAAGGGCGTGGGCTGCCTCTACGTGCGGCGCAAGAACCCGCGCGTGCGGCTGGTCGCGCAGATGGACGGCGGCGGCCACGAGCGCGGCATGCGCTCGGGCACCCTGAACGTGACCGGCGCGGTCGGCATGGGCGAGGCCGCGCGCATCTGCAGCGCGGAGATGGCGGTCGAAGTGCCGCGCCTGCGCGCGCTGCGCGACCGCCTGCAGGCCCGCATCCGCGCGGCGCTGCCCGACTCGGTCGTCAACGGCGATCCGGCGGCGTGCCTGCCGCACCTGCTCAACGTCTCGTTCCCCTACGTCGAGGGCGAATCGCTGATCATGGGCGTCAAGGAACTCGCCGTGTCGTCGGGCTCGGCCTGCACCTCCGCGAGCCTCGAGCCCAGCTACGTGCTGAAGAGCCTGGGGCTCGGCGACGAACTCGCCCACAGCTCGATCCGCTTCTCGCTCGGCCGCTTCACCACCGAGGCCGAGGTCGACTTCGCCGCCGACCGCGTGGTCGCCGAGGTCGAGCGCCTGCGCGAGATGTCGCCCCTCTGGGAGATGGTCCAGGAGGGCATCGACCTGAGCCAGGTCAAGTGGACCGCGCACTGATCCAGCGACAGCACCACCCACCGGAGCACCCGACTACCATGGCCTACAGCGACAAGGTCCTCGACCACTACCAGCACCCGCGCAACGTCGGCTCGCTCGACAAGAACGCCCCCGACGTCGGCACCGGCGTCGTCGGCGCGCCCGAATGCGGCGACGTGATGAAGCTGCAGATCAAGGTCGACGACCAGGGCCGCATCGTCGACGCGAAGTTCAAGACCTACGGCTGCGGCTCGGCGATCGCGTCGTCGTCGCTCGCGACCGAGTGGCTCAAGGGCACGCACGTCGACGCCGCCGAGCAGATCAAGAACACGCAGATCGTCGAGGAACTGTCGCTGCCGCCGGTCAAGATCCACTGCTCGGTGCTCGCCGAGGACGCGATCAAGGCCGCGATCGAGGACTGGCGCAAGAAGCGCGCGGCCGTCGCCGGCAGCCCACCGAACCCGGAGCAGCAGCCATGAACGAAGCCCCCGCGAACCCGCCGGCCCCGGCCGGCACCCCGGCAGCACCCGCCGAGCCGAAGCCCGGCCGCGGCGTGCACCTGACCGAGCGCGCGGCGAAGGAGATCCTGCGCGTGATCGCCGAGCAGCAGTTCGCGCCGTCCGTGTGGGTGCGCGTGGGCGCCAAGGGCGGCGGCTGCTCGGGTTTCACCTACGTGCTCGACTTCGACCCGAACGGCCCGACCGAGTTCGACCTCGCCTTCGCGATGTTCGGCGTCAACTACTGCGTCGACAAGAAGAGCGAGTTCTTCATGGGCGGCACCGTGCTCGACTTCGACGACGGCCTGCTCGACCGCGGCTTCGTGTTCAAGAACCCCCAGGCTTCCGGCACCTGCGGCTGCGGCACCTCCTTCTCGGCGTGATCCACGTCCCCGCCCCCGATCCGTTCACCGTCTTCGGCCTGCCGCGTTCGCTCGACCTCGACGAACGCGCGCTGGAGTCCCGCTACCTGCGCCTGTCGCGCGACTGCCATCCGGACCTGCACCGCGCCGCCGACACCGGCGACTGCATCGCCGTGTTGCAGCGCGCCGCCGAGATCAACGACGCGTGGCGCGTCCTGCGCGACCCGTGGCAGCGCGCGCGCGCGCTGCTCGAACTGCTGAGCCCCGGCGCGCTCGACCGGCACAAGCGCCTGGACCCCGTCTTCCTCGCCGAGGCGCTCGACCTCGCCGAGGAGGTCGCGCGCGCCGATGCGGCGGCCGCGCCCGCCCTGCGCGCCCGCCTGCAGGCGGCGCTCGCGGCCGACTTCGCCGCGCTGCGCGACGCGATGCAACGCGGCGACTGCGACGCCGCCGCGCGGGTCTGCCACGCTTCCCACTACCACCAGAAGGCCCTCGCCGACCTGGACGCCAAGTCGTGACGACGCAGAGAGGCCCCGCTCCCGCACCGACGCAGAAGCCCCAGCGCCTCGTCGTCGGCATCGACCTCGGCACCACGAACAGCCTCGCGGCCGTGCGCGCCGGCAAGCAGGCGCGCGTGCTGCGCGACGCCCAGGGCGAACCGCTGATCCCCTCGGTCGTCTGCTTCCATCCCGACGGCCGCACCATCGTGGGCCGGGAGGCCAAGGCGCTGCGGCTCTCGTTCCCCGACCGCACCGTGTTCTCGGTCAAGCGCCTGGTCGGCCGCGCCGCGTCCGAGTGCGGCGCCGAGGCGAGGGTGCTGCCCTACCGCGTCGTCGCCGGGGAACGCGACCTGCCGCGCGTGCAGGTCGGCGACCGGCAGTTCACGCCCGAGGCGATCTCGGCGCTCGTGCTGCAGCAGGTCAAGGCCACCGCCGAGTCGGCGCTCGGCCAGCCCGTCGAGCAGGCCGTCGTCACCGTGCCCGCGTGGTTCGACGACGCGCAGCGCCAGGCGACCAAGGACGCCGCCGCGCTCGCCGGCCTCGACTGCCTGCGCATCCTCAACGAGCCGACCGCCGCGGCGCTCGCCTACGGCATCGACGGCAACAAGGACGGCACCGTGCTCGTCTACGACCTCGGCGGCGGCACCTTCGACGTGTCGATCCTGCGCATCGAGGACGGCGTGTTCCGCGTGCTCTCGACCGCCGGCGACACACACCTCGGCGGCGACGACTTCGACGCGCTGCTGGCCGAACGCATCCTCGCCGCGCTGCCGCGCACGGCCGCGGTCCCCGCGGCCGACCCCTACGTGCTGCAGGCCGTGCGCGCCGCCGCCGAGGGCCTGAAGATCCGGCTGTCCAGCGAGACCAGCGCCGAACTCGAGCTGGACCTCGGCGCCGCGGGCACGGCGAAGCTGCGCATCGCGCGCAGCGAGTTCGAGGCCACGATCGCGCCGCTGGTGCAGCGCACGCTCGACTGCGTGCAGCGCGCGCTGAAGGACGCCAACGTGCGGATCGACCAGCTCGACGAGGTCGTGCTGGTCGGCGGCAGCACGCGCGTGCCGCTGGTGCGGGCGCGCCTCGCGGCGTTCACCGGCAAGCAGCCCCACACCGAGGTCGACCCCGACCTCGCGGTGGCACTCGGCGCTTCGATCCAGGCCGACGTGCTGGCCGGCAACGACCGTTCCCTGCTGCTGCTCGACGTGATCCCGCTGTCGCTCGGCATCGAGACGCTCGGCGGCGCGGTGCAGAAGCTGATCCTGCGCAACAGCACGATCCCGACCCACCGCACCGAGGAGTTCTCGACCGGCGTCGACGACCAGACCGCCGTCGATCTCGCGATCCACCAGGGCGAACGCGAGCTGGCGCGGGACTGCCGGCTGCTCGGCCGCTTCAAGCTGCGCGGCATCCCGCCGATGCCGGCCGGCCTGCCGCGCATCGCCGTGACCTTCCTGGTCGACGCCGACGGCGTGCTGCGCGTGACCGCGCGCGAGCAGCGCACCGGCGTCGAGGCCGGCATCCAGGTGGTGCCGTCCTACGGCCTGTCGCGCGACGAGGTCAAGCGCATGATGCTGGAGTCGATCGAACACGCGCAGCAGGACTACCTCGCGCGCGAGGCGATCGACGTGCGCAACAAGGCCGAGGCGATGGTGCGCGGCACGCAGAAGGCGCTGCAGCTCGCCGAACTGCCGCCCGACCAGACCTACGCGGTGCACAAGGCGCTCGCGGCGCTGCGCAAGCTGCTGGCCGCCGGCGCCGGCGCGGCCTCGCTGAAGGCCGGCTGCGACGACCTGACCAGGGTCACCGCGACGATCGCCGACGACGTGATCGGCGCGGCCGTGGCGAAGGCCCTGCGCGAGGAGCAGCAGCGATGACCCGGGCCCGCCTGTCGGTGCGCGGCGACGACCGCGCGTTCACGATCGCGGCCGGCGAGACGATCCTGCAGGCCGCCATGGCGCAGGGCCTCGACCTCGACCACGCGTGCGGCGGCGTCTGCGCGTGCTCGACGTGCCACGTCAAGGTGCTGCGCGGCGGCGAGAACCTCGCCGAGCCCGGCGAGGACGAACTCGACCAGCTCGACGAAGCCCGCGACGTCGGCCTCGAATCGCGCCTGGCCTGCCAGGCGCGCCTGCTGCGCATGCCGGCCGACGGCACGATCGAGATCGCCGTGCCCTCCTGGAACGTCAACGCGGTGCGCGAAGGCGGTCACTGACGGCCGCGCGTCAGCGCAACTGCGCGGCGATGCGGCGCAGGCGCTGCGCCGCGAGTTCCAGCAACTTCTCCGCCGGTCCGTCGCCGCAGGCCGGCCAGTGTTTGTCGACCCGGTGCAGCGCGTCGACGAACCGCTCGACCTCGGCCAGCAGCGGATCGGGGGGGTCCGGCGGCAGCGCTGCGGCCATCGCGTCGAGCGCGCGGAACAACGTCGCCACGCGCGCGCCGATCGCGCCGAGCTTCGTGCTGCGGGAGACGGCTCCGAGCCCCTTCAGAAGGGTCAACGCGCGCTGCATCGCGCCGATCGTCTGCGTGCGGCTCGCCATTGGGGAAAGCTCTCCCCATCATCGGCCGGCCGCCGGGCGTGGGTGGAGCCACGCCGCTGGAGTCGCCCCGGACGCGCGCCTACGCTCCCGCCGCCATGACGCTCGGCACGACGGAGCTCTCGCTGGTCGCCAGCACCATCCGCGGTCTCGCGATGGATGCCATCCAGAAGGCGGACTCGGGGCACCCGGGCTTGCCGATGGGCATGGCCGACGCCGCTGCGGTGCTGTGGACGGACTGCCTGCGCTGGAGCGCCGAAGATCCACAGTGGCCGGGCCGCGACCGTTTCGTGCTGTCGGCCGGCCACGGCTCGATGCTGCTCTACTCGCTGCTGCACCTCGCTGGCTTCCCCGTGACGATCGACGACCTGCGCCGGTTCCGCCAGCTGCACAGCAAGACGCCCGGACATCCCGAGTACGGCGAGACGCCGGGCGTCGAGACGACCACGGGCCCGCTCGGCCAGGGTTTCGGCAACGCGGTCGGCATGGCGATCGCAGCCCAGATGGAGGCGGCGCGCTTCCAGAACCCGCTGCTGCGCACGCGCGTGTTCGTGCTGTGCGGCGACGGCGACCTGATGGAGGGCATCAGCTACGAGGCCGGAGCGCTCGCCGGCCACCTGCAGCTCGGCAACCTGATCTGCCTGTTCGACGACAACGGCATCACGATCGAGGGCCGCGCGCGCCTCGCCACCAGCGAGGACGTCGCGCAGCGTTTCGCCGCGCAGGGCTGGGCCGTGCAGACCGTCGACGGCCACGACCACGCGCAGGTGCGGGCCGCGCTCGCGACCGCCACGGCGCCGGCCGACCGGCCGCAGCTGATCTGCTGCCGCACCGTGATCGCCAAGGGCAGCCCCAACAAGGCGAACTCGCACGAGGCGCACGGGGCGCCGCTCGGCACCGCCGAGGTCGCCGCGACCAAGCAGGCGCTCGGCCTGCCCGCGGCCGACTTCCACGTCGACCCCCGCGCGCGCGAGCCGTTCGCGCGCGCGGCCCGACGCAACGAGGAACTGCGCCGGCAATGGCGCGACGGGATCCAGGACTGGGCCGCGAGCCACCCCGACCTCGCCGCCGCCTGGCGGACGTTCCGCTCCCGCGCGGTGCCGGCGGACCTGTTCGAGCACCTGCTCGCCGCGGCCGGCCCCGAACCGGCCGCCACGCGCGCATCGTCCGGCAACGTGATCCAGAAGGCCGCCGAACTGCTGCCGGGCCTCGTCGGCGGCAGCGCCGATCTCGAGCCGTCGACCAGGACGCGCATGCGGCAGAGCCCGTCGTTCACCGCGACGGACCGCACCGGCCGCAACCTGCACTTCGGCATCCGCGAACACGCGATGGGCGCGATCCTGAACGGCCTGTCCCTGCACGGCGGCTTCCTGCCGCTCGGCAGCACGTTCCTCGTGTTCGCCGACTACATGCGCACGCCGATGCGGCTCGCGGCACTGATGAAGATCCCCGCCGTCTTCGTGTTCACGCACGACAGCCTGATGGTCGGCGAGGACGGTCCCACGCACCAGCCGGTCGAGCACCTCGCGACGCTGCGCGCGATCCCGGACCTGCACGTGTTCCGCCCCGCCGACGGCGCCGAGACGGCGGCCGCCTGGACGCATGCGCTGGCGCGCCGCGACGGCCCGGTGGCGATGGCGCTCTCGCGGCAGAACCTGCCGCGACTGCCGCGCGGGCCGGGCTGGCAACCGCGCGAGGTGCTGCGCGGCGGCTACGTGCTGCGCGACGCGCCCGGCGCGAAGGCCACGCTGGTCGCGACCGGCGCCGAGGTCTCGCTCGCGGTCGAGGCCGCGGCCCTTCTCGCGCCGCGCGGCGTGCCGGCCCGCGTCGTGTCGATGCCCTGCGTGGAGCTGTTCCTGCAGCAGGATCCGGCCTGGCAGCACGCAGTGCTCGGCGACGCAGCCGTGTTCACCCTCGAGATGGGCCGCCCCGAGGCGTGGTGCAGGTTCACGGGCCGGATCGATCGCTGCATCGGGCTCACCGCGTTCGGCAGGAGCGCGCCCTGCAAGGTCCTCGCCGAGCACTTCGGCTTCGTTGCCGCGCAGGTCGCCGCGCGCGTAGAGGCGGCGCTGTAGGGCCGGCCCACCGCCCGGCCGCGGCGCACCAACCCGTGCGACCGGGGGCAGCGCGCTGGACCCGTCCGTTCTCGTTCCGGGACGCCCTGGCGAAGTCGGGTCTCGCCCGTGTCGATACGGGCCCCTGGAGCAGCCATGGTCCATCGTTCTCGTTCCGGCATCCCCTTCGCGCTCGTGTTCCTTCCGGTCTTCGGCGCCTGCGGCAGCGGCGGCGACGGCGGCGGTTCCGGAGCCGGCCTCGACACCACGCCGCCGGCTGCGGGCGTGGTCATGGACGGCCTCGGCGGCGACGTCGACACGCAGACCTCGACGACGACCCTGTCGGCGAACTGGGCCGGCTTCACCGACGACTCGGGCACGATCGAGGCCTACCGCTGGGCGATCGGCACGACGCCGGGCGGCACCGAGATCCAGGACTGGGCGTCCGTCGGCACGGCGACCGAAGCGACGACGACCTCGGTGGCGCTGTCGCCCGGCACGACGTGCTACGTCGCCGTGCGCGCCTACGACCCCGCCGGCAACGTGAGCCCCGCGGCGGTCAGCGACGGCGTGACGATCGAGACCCCGCCGGGTGGCGGCGGCGGCGGCGGCGCGACCGGCACCTACGCCGAATCGGTCACGCAGTGGGGCATCACCTGGCGCTTCCAGGAGC
>VGXW01000202.1 GCA_016873195.1 Planctomycetota bacterium
GATCTCGGCGCGCAGTCTATCCGCTCGCACCCAGTCCTTTGCCCGCTTCGCCTGCAGACGTTCACGCGCCAATTCCAGGATGGCCGCAGGCGCATCTGCAGTCGCCGTCACCATCAGCGCTTCGCTACCCGTGACCGCGACCTGCCCGCCTTCCGCGTGCATCACGTAGTTCTTCGGCTCGGCCCCGAAGCAGCCGAGCACGTCCTCGAACCGGGCGAACGCCGCGAGCGCCGCGAGCGCGCCCGCCGCCGACGGCGCCGACCGGTTGCAGGCCCCGACGAAGTCGAACACCGCCGCCAGCGCCTCGCTGACGTTGAGGTCCTCGCCCATCACCGCCGTGAACCGTTCGTCGGCCTGCGCCGCCGCCGCGGCGAGGTCGTCCGGCCCGGCGCGCTCGAGGCCGTCGCGCACGCGCACCAGCCGCTGCCGGCACTGCTGCACGCGGCCGATCGAAGCGCGGGCCGCGTCGAGCCCCTGGAAGGTGAAGTTCAGCGACTGCCGGTACTGCACGCCGACCAGCGCGTAGCGCAGTTCGAGCCCGGTGTAGCCCTTCGCCAGCACGTCGGCGACCGTCCAGAAGTTGCCGAGGCTCTTGCTCATCTTCTTGCCGTCGACCAGCAGGTGCCGCGCGTGCATCCAGATCGACACGAACGGCCGGCCCGTGTGCGCCTCGGTCTGCGCGATCTCGCACTCGTGGTGCGGGAACATGTTGTCCTCGCCGCCGGTGTGGATGTCGATCTGCGGACCGAGGTAGTGCATCGACATCGCCGAGCACTCGATGTGCCAGCCGGGGAAACCGCGCGCGCCGCCGCGGAACGGCGCGTCCCACTGCATCTGGTGCTTGGCATCGACCTTCCACAGCGCGAAGTCGCGCGGGTCCTTCTTCTCGTCGACCACGGCGACGCGCGCGCCGGCCTCGAGTTCGTCGAGCACCTTGCCCGACAGCTTGCCGTAGCCGGGGAACCTGGCGACCTCGAAGTAGACGTTGCCGTTCCTCTGGTAGGCGACTCCCTTCTGCAGCAGGTCGTCGATGATCGCGCCCATCTGCGCGACGAACTCCGTCGCGCGCGGCATGTGGTGCGGCAGGCGCACGTGGAGCTGCCGCTGGCACTCGTGGAACTCGGCCTCGTACTGGGCCGCGATCTGCCAGGCCGTCTTGCCGGCCTTGCGCGAGGCCGCCTCGAGCTTGTCCTCGCCGCCCTCGACGTCGTCGAGCGTCAGGTGGCCCACGTCGGTCACGTTCATGACCTGCACGGCGCGGTAGCCCTGGTCCTCGACGAAGCGGCGCAGCACGTCCGCGAACAGGAAGCTGCGGAAGTTGCCGACGTGCGGCGAACTGTAGACCGTCGGGCCACAGTGGTACATCGTGACCGTTCCCGGCACGAGCGGGCGCAGTTCCACGAGCGACCGGCAGAGCGAGTTGTACAGGCGGATCGGCATGGTCTCGGAGCCCGGCGCACCAGGGCGCCCGCGGCGGCACGGATCATGGCCGCTGCGGCGCTCGGCGCCAACCGTCCGCGCCCGCTCCCGTCCTGGATCGACGGCGCCCGGCCGCTACAAGGACACGGGTGAGCAAGGCCGAAGAGCAGCCGCCCGACCCCGCCGCCGCGCGGGCGACGACGGCCCCCGGCCCGGCCAGCCTGTTCGGGGGCCGGTTCGACCTGCTCGCCGAGATCGGCAGCGGCTCGTCCGGCACCGTGCACCGCGCGCGGCTGCGCACTGCCTACCGGCACCTGCCCGCCGGCGCCGAGGTCGCGGTGAAGTTCCTGCGCAAGGAGCTCGTCGCCGACGCGAGCGCGCGCGAACGGCTGCGCGCCGAAGGCGAACTGGGCCAGACGATCGACCATCCGAACGTCGCCGCGATCCACGGCGTCGAGACGATCGAAGTGCTCGGCGCAGAGGTCACCTACCTCGTCATGCAGTACGTCGCGGGCACCACGCTGCGCCACTTCGTGCGCGGCAGCGGCGCCCCGGTCGAGGACCTCACGCGCCGCATCGGCGCCGGTGCGGCCGCGGGCCTGTTCGCGCTGCACCGCCGCGGTCTCGTGCACCGCGACGTCAAACCCGAGAACCTGATCCTGACCCCCGACAGCCAGCTGAAGATCGTCGACCTCGGCCACGTCCGGCCGTTCGCCGCCGGCGGTCCGGGCGGCAGCCCCTCGGGCAGCAGCGACGGGGGCTCGTCCGCCAGCGCCGCCGCGCGGTCCTCGGGTGGCCAAGGCTTCGCCGGCAGCATCGCCTACGCGGCGCCCGAGACCCTGCGCGGCGGACCGGCGAGTCCGCGCGGCGATCTGTACGCGCTCGGCATCGTGCTGTTCGAGGTCGCCACCGGACGCCATCCCTTCGCCAGGTTCGCGACGGCCGACGAGATGCTGCACGCGCAACTGCACGTCGAACCGCCGCGGCCGAGCCATCTGCGCGCCCACGTGTCGCCGTTCCTCGAGCAGGTGCTGCTGGACCTGCTGCAGAAGGACCCCGACCGGCGCCCGCGCGACGCCGCCGAGGTGCAGCGCGTGCTCGAGCAGGGCGAGCATTCGGAATACTGGCGGCGCCACGAGAGCCGGGCCCCCGCGCTGGCCAGCGCCCGCCGCCTGCTGCGCATGCGCCGGCCCGCCGACGCGCCGTTCTGCGGCCGCGCGGCCGAACTCGCGGCGCTCGACGCGGCGCTGGCCGGCGCGCGCGCCGGCCGCGGCGGGGCCGTGGCCGTCTCCGGCCCCGAGGGTGCCGGCCGCCGGCGGCTGCTCGACGAGGCGATGGCCCGCTGGCTCGAGGGCCCGGAGCCGCCCGGGTACCTGGGCGGCGACGCCGACCGCGGGCTCGGCCACGCCGAACCGTTCGCGTCGGCCGTGCTCGACTGGCTGTTGCGCGGCGACGGCCGCGATTCGCCCAACGCCGGCCCCCGCGCCGCGAACGCCGCGCGCGGCTCGCTGCAACTGTCCGAAGCCGACGCCGAGGCGCTGGCCGCGGTGACCCTGGGCACCAGCACCGAGCTGCCCGAAGTGCGCGCGGACCGGCTCGCGACCGCACTGCTGCAGCTGGCGCGACCCGGGCGCGTGCTCGTGCTGCGGATCGACCACGCCGACAAACTCGACACCAGCGGCCGCCTCGTGCTGCAGCGCCTGCTGGCCAGCGCGGGCCGCCGGCACCTGCTGCTGCTGCTGGTCGCGGGCGCCGATGCGATCCCGGGCGATCCGGGCCCGCGCCTCGACCTGCAGGGCCTCGCCGAGCGCGACTTCCTCGCCTTCGGCGCGGCGCTGTTCCGCGACGGCGCGGTCGCCGAAGGGTTCCTGCTCGAGGCCCACCAGGTGCTGAGCGGGGTGCCCGGCAACCTGATCGAGGCGCTCGAGCATCTCGTCCAGGAGGGACAACTGCACGGCCGCGCGGGGGACTACCACGAACTTGCTCCCGACGCCCGGGTCCGCCCGGCGCCCGGGCTGCTCGCGCGCTTCCACCGCCGCATCGCCGGCCTGGCGCCGGCCCAGCGCGCGGTGCTCGAGGCGGCCGCCGTGCTCGGCGAACGCTGCCAGCTCGACGAACTCGCCGCGCTGGCGGGCACGCCGGAGCTGGCGGTCCTCGAGACGCTGTCGCTGTTCCGCGGCCGCATCGTGCGCGCCGAAGCCGGCGAGGTCTCGTTCCGGCACCGCGACTTCCAGATGGCGGTCCTCAACACGATCCCGGCCCATCGTCGCCGCGACCTGCACCTGCGGGCGGCCGCGGACCTCGAAGCCGGCGGCCGGAGCCCGCTCGAGGTCGGCATGCACCGCTCGCAGGCGCTGGACCACGAAGGTTGCCTGCTGCCGCTGCTGGACGGGCTCGAGGCCCGCGTGGCCGCCGGCTCCCGCCGCACGGCGCTGCGCGTGGTCGGCCGCCTCGCCGTGCACTTCGCGCAGGTGCCGCGCACGGAGCAGAACGAACGGCACCGCGCCCGGTACCTGCTGCTGGCGGCGCGCGCGCGCACCAACGCCGGCCAGCACGAGGCCGCCGCGCGCACCTTCCGCGCGGCCGAGGCGCTGGCGCACTCGCTCGGTGCCATGGAACTGTCGGCGGCGGCGCGCACCGGCCTCGCCGCGCGCGAACTGGACGCCGGGCGCCTGCTGTCGGCGATCGCGTTGCTGGAGGCCGTGCACGACGACCTGGGCCAGGCGGCCGGGGACCGGGCCGCCGCGCTCGCGGCCAGGGCGCACGGCCTGCACGGCCGCATCCTGCTCTACCGCGGCCAGGCCGCCGACGGCCTGCGCCACCTGAACCAGGCGCTCGCGCGCGCGCCGGCGGACCAGGACGACCTGCGCTGCCACCTGCTGATCGACCTCGCGCGCATCGAAGCGCTCCAGTACCACTTCCCCACCGCGCTGAAGACCTTGCAGAAGGTCGAGCACCTGCCGGCGTCGCGCCACCTGCCGCGCGCGCGGCTGCGCCTGCACCTCTACCGCGGCCAGATCCGCGCGCTGCTCGGCGACGACGGGGCGGCCCAGGACCTGCGCTTCGCGCGCGACGAGGCCGAGCGGCTCGCGCTGCCCGACTACGCGGCCCGCGCGACGCTGCTGCTCGGCGAACGGCAGTTCTGGCGCCGGCGCGACGACGAGGCCCGGCAGACCTTCGCGCGCGCCGCGGCGCTGGCCGTCGCCGGCGGCGACCGCCTCGGCGAGGCGATGGCGCGCTGCTACCTGCTGCGGCTCGGCGCCGACGACGATGGGCTCGAGTCGCTGGTCGACGCCCTCGAACTGCCGTCGGTATGGCTCAACTGGCTGCTCGCGCGCTGCGCCACCGCACCGCTCGGCCCGGCCGACGCCGCCGCGATCGAGGACCTCGCGGCCAATGCGGACCTGCCCCTGTCACTGCACCTGCGCGCCCTGGCCGCCCTGGCCCGCCCGGCTTCGGCACGGTCGATCGTACGAGGGATCGCCGAACGGGTGCCGAATCGAACCGCACGGCAGCGGTTCCTTGCAGAATGGAGCAATGGCGCGAGAATGTGAGCCGGTCCCATCCCCCTCCGCGTAGGTGAGTCCGCCGTGCAGCGCGCCGTCCTGGTGACCCTGGCGATCGTATCCCTGCTGCTGGGGATCTGGTTGTGCTGCCTGCGCGGCCCCGAATCGGCGCCCATGGTCCGCCTCGCGCCGGCGCAGCCGATCCGCGGCGACGCACCCCCGCAGCCCGCCGCCGGGCCGCCGCCGGCGGTGCCTCTGCACCCGGAGCCCGAACTGCGCACCGACCGCACGCCGAGGCCGGCCGACGCGCTCGCCGCCGCGGTCGAGGTCCGACTGATCGACCCGAACGGCGCGCCCGTGACCGACGTCGAGGTCGGCCTCAGCGTCGCCGCCACGGACTCTGCGCCCGAGTTCGCCGCGGTCGCTCCGACCGACGCCACCGGCAGCGCCCGGTTCGAAGTGCCCGGGGGCGCCGGACGCCGCGCCGCCGCGTTCAGTGCCTGCAGCGGGCAGCTCGAGACGGACCTGCGCGCCGGGGCCGACAACCTGCTGCTGCTGCGCTGCGTCCATCGCTGCTGGGTGGAGGGCACGGTGGTCACCGCCAGCGGCCACGGGGTCGGCGGCGCCTGCCTCGTGCTGCTGCCGTGGCACGAGCGGCCCGGGCACCACCTGCCCGCCACGCTGCGCGTCGGCAGGAGCCGCGCCGACGGGTCGTTCCGGCTCCCGCTCGCGCACGGCGGACGGCTCGGCGCGCAGCACCCCGACTACTCCCCGTCCGCGCTGCGGACCGTGCGGCTCGCCGGCAGCCCCGGCGAGCCGGCCACGACCGTCTCGCTGCGCCTCGTGCTGATCACGCTGCAGGCCCGCGCGCAGGGCTCCGTGCGCGACGCCGCGGGCAGGACCGTGCCCGATGCCGAACTCGAGTTCCGCTGCCTGGAGCCACGCACCGGCGAACTCGCCGCCGCGCCGCAGCGGTCCCACACCGACCCCGCGGGGAACTTCCGCGTGGCGCACCTGCTGCCCGGCGAGGTGACCTGGGTGACGCGCGCGCGCGGCCACGGCACGGCGCGCGGTCACTTCGCCGTCGCCGCCGGCCAGACGGCGGACCTGCGCATCGAACTGCCGCCGGCCGCCGCGGTGCGCGGCACCGTGCAGGACGAGGCCGGACGACCGGTCGCCGGCGCCGCCGTGCACAGCGGCACGGCCGGCACCTTCGCGAGCCAGCGCACGACGGCGGCCGGCGACGGCACGTTCCTGCTCCCGGACCTTGCGCCGGGCCCGACCGACCTGACCGCGACCGAACCGCCCCCCGCCAGCGGCCCGGCTCGGTCGACCAGGGCGCGACTCGAACTGCGCGCCGGCGAGGTCGCGGACTGGGTTGCCGTGCTCGCTGCTCCGGTCGCCGGCCCGGCTCTGCGCGGCACGCTCGTCGACGACCGCGGGGAACGCCTCGCGAACTGGCGGCTCACGGTGGTCCAGCCCGGCCGCGAACCGCGTCTCGGCTCGTCCGGCGCCGACGGCGGCTTCGCGGTCGCGCTGGCCGGTGCGCAGCCCGCACAGGTGCTGGTGCACGCCCCGGACCAGCCGCCCGCGTCGTTCCCGGCGGCGCAGTTCCGGCTCGCCGAGCCCGCGGCGGCCCCGCACCAGCTCGTCGTGGACCGCACCGCCCAGGGGGCGACGGTGCGCGGGCTCGTCGAGTCCGCGGGCGGCGGCGGCACCGCCGCCACGGTCGCCGTCTGGCACCACGGCATGCAGCGCTCCGCCTACACCGAGGCGGGCCGCGACGGGCGCTTCCGCGTCGACCGCGTGCCCGCCGGCACCTTCGACCTGTTCGTCGACATGCCGGGTCACGTGGGCCTCGTGCGCCACGACCTCGCGATCGCGCCCGGCGCGGACCTCGACCTCGGCACGCTCGTGCTCGGCCTCGCCGCCGCGCTGCACGGCACCGTGATCGGGCCGGACGACCAGCCGCCGGAACAGCTCGAGATCTACGTGCTGACCCAGGACCAGCGCATCGCGGCGGAGTATGCGGGCGGGACCTACCGCCTCGGCCGGCTGCCGCCGGGCCGCCACGTGCTGCAGGCGCAGGGCCGCGGCGTCGCGACCGCGGCGTTCCCGATCGAAGTCGGCGAGGGCGTGGAACTGCAGCAGGATCTGCGGCTCGCCGCCGGCGTGTCGCGCCGGTTCGAGGTGGCGGCCCCGGAGACCGCCGGCAGCTTCGTCTCGCTCGCGGTGCGCGTGCCCGGGCAGCCGCAGCAGTGGTTGGCGGGCCAGCCGCGGCCGGGCTCCGGCATCGCCGCCTTCACGGCGTGGATGGCGCCCGGCAGCTACGAGGTCGTCGCCTGGGCCGCCGCCGGCTGGTCGGCCAGGGCCACCGTCGTGTTCGACGCGGCCGAGAACGCGCCCCTGCGCCTCGACCTGCGGCGCGAGTGAGTCGGGCGGGTTCAGCCGCGCAGTTCCGCGCCGATGCTCGCCGCCTGTTCGCGGACCTTGCCGAGGTACTTGCTCTCGTCGTCCGGTCCGAGCGTGCGGTCGTCGGCGCCCAGCGTGACCGTGAAGTTCAGGCTCTTCTTGCCGGCCGGCAGGCGGTCGCCGCGCCAGGCCTCGAACAGCTGCACGTCGCGCACGAGCTTGCGCCCGACGGTGCGCAGGAACTCGGCGACCTGGGCGACCTGCGTCGCCTCGTCGACGAGCAGCGCCACGTCGACCGGCAGCGCCGGGTAGGTCGGCAACGGCCGGTAGCGCGCGATGCGCCGGCCGTTCGCCAGCAGCGCGCGCACGTCGATGCAGGCGATCGCCGTCGTCGCCGGCAGGTCCATCGCCCGCGCGATGCCCGGGTGCAGGTGGGCGACGTAGCCGACCGGCGAGCCGTCGCGGTCGATCGCGACCGCGCGCGACGGGTGCACCCACGGCTGGTCCTTGCCGTGCCAGACGCGCGCCATCTCGGCCGGGTAGCCGAGCCGCAGCAGCAGCGAACCGATCGCCTCGCGCAGTTCGCCGTACGGATGCGGTCCGTCGCGGCGCGCCAGCACGAAGCCGACCTCGTGCACCTCGTGCGGCAGGCCGTCGTCGCCGCCCATCTCGCCGTGGTAGCCCTTGCCGTGCTCGCAGAGCCGCACCACCGGATCGGTGCGCAGGTTCTGCGGCACGCTCGCGAGCAGGCTCGGCAGCACGTGCCGGCGCACGCGCGCGAGCTCCGGCGCCACCGGGTTCTGCACCGTCACGTAGGCGTGGCCGAGCGCCGAGCAGGCGTCGAGCACCGCGTCGGGCACGAAGCTGTAGTTGTAGACCTCGCTGCCGCCGAGGTCCGTGCAGGCGACCTCGAGCAGCCGCCGGGCCAGGAACATCTCGTCGTTGCGCGCGGGCGGCTCCATGGCGCCGTACAGCGGCCGTTCCGGGATGTTGTCGTAGCGGTACATGCGGCCGACCTCCTCGACGAGGTCGTCCTCGATCGCGACGTCCTTGGTGGCGCGGAAGCTCGGCACCGTGACCAGGAACCCCGCCTCGGCGACCTCGACGCCGAACTGCAGCGACCGCAGGATGCCGGCGACCCGCTCGGCCGGGATCGCGACGCCGAGCTTCAGCTGCAGGCGCGCGGCCCGCAGCAGCACGGGCTTCGGCTCGTAGCGGAAGCCGGCGGGGTCAACCAGCGGACCGGCAGCCGCAGCACCCGGGCAGTAGCGCTGCAGCAGCTGCAGGAAGTGGTGCACGGCGAGTTCGGCGTTGGCCGGGTCCTGCGCCTTCTCGAACCGGGCACTCGCGTCGGTGCGCAGGCCCAGGCGCATGCTGGTGCGCCGGATCGCCGCGGCGTGGAAGCTGGCCGACTCGAGGAACAGCCGCGTCGTGCCGGCCGCGACGACCGTGCCGACGCCGCCCATCACGCCGGCGAGCGCCTCGGGCCGGTTGCCGCTGCAGATCAGCAGGTCCTGCGCCGACAGCTTGCGCGCCTGACCGTCGAGCGTCTTGATCGTCTCGCCGTCCCTGGCGAAGCGCACGCGGATCGGTCCCTGGCCGACGTGCGAGAGGTCGAACGCGTGCACCGGCTGGCCCC
>VGXW01000203.1 GCA_016873195.1 Planctomycetota bacterium
TCGCCGACGACGCAGAGGTTGCCGGGCGGCGGGCACAGGAGCTTCAGCAGGTCGTACTGCACGCGGTTGGTGTCCTGGAACTCGTCGACCAGCACCCACGGGAACCGCGCGCGGTAGCTCTCGGCGACCTCGGGGAACTCGCGCAGGATCCTCAGGAAGTTGCCGAGCAGGTCGTCGAAGTCCATCGCGCCCTGCCGCTGCATGCGCTCGTGGTAGGGCGTCCAGATCCGCGTGACCACGCGCGCGACGTCGCTCTCGCCGAGCACGGTCTCCTGCGGTTGCAGCGCCCCGTTCTTGAGCCGGCTCAGCCACTGGCCGACCAGCGCGGGCTTGACGGTCGCGCGCGCGAAGCCGAGGTCTAGGAGCAGTTCCTTCAGCAGGGTGTCGCGGTCCTGCACGTCGTAGATCGAGTAGTCCGCCGGGTAGCCGAGCCGGTGGCCCTCGCGGCGCAGGAAGCGCGCGCAGGCCGAGTGGAACGTCGCGACGCGCACGAACTCGCCGCCGAGGTCCTGCACGCGGTGCGCCATCTCGCCGGCGGCCTTGTTCGTGAACGTCACAACCAGGATCTGCCCGGGCAGCACCGCGTCGCGCAGCAGGCGCGCGATGCGGCGCGTGACGACGCGCGTCTTGCCCGAGCCGGCACCCGCGAGCACCATCAGCGGCCCCTCGCCGTGGGCGACGGCGGCGCGCTGTTCGTCGTTGAGGTCGTCGAGGATCGGGTCGGACATCGCGGGATTCGGGGCTGCGCCCAGGGCTGGTCTCACCGGCCCCGGTGGCGCCACGCCAGCAGGTTGCCGACGACCAGCACGCCGGCGCAGCCGATCACGTTGTACCAGAGGAAGCCGACCGGGGGCATCTTCCTGCCGTCGAGTTCGATCGGCTCGGCGTTGACGACGAAGTGCGTGAACATCGTCGCGGCGAACCCGCCGGCGAGCGCGAGCCAGCCGTCGCGGCCGCGCGCGCGCGGGCACAGCCAACCGAGCACGAACACGCCGAACAGCGAGCCGTAGAACATCGAGCCGATCACGTTGACCGCCTCGATCATCTGGCCCAGGCTCGCGACCCAGTAGGCGCTGACGGTCGCGAACAGCCCCCAGAACAGGGTCGCCCAGCGGCTCGCGCGCACGATCGCGCCCTCGGTGACGCCGGGCCGCGCGCGCGCGTAGAGGTCGATGACCGACGAAGTCGCCAGCGAGTTCAGCTGCGCGTCGAGGCTCGACATCGCGGCGACGAAGATCGCGGCGATCACGAGGCCGAGGATGCCGACCGGCAGCTGCCGCAGGAAGAAGTGCGGGAAGACGAAGTCGCCGTCGCCCTCGGTGCTGCCCGTCAGCCGGCCGTAGAGCGCCCTGGCCTCCGCGCGCACCTCGCGGACCCGTTCGTTCTGCTGCCGCAGGGCGGCCGGATCGCGCGGTTCGTGCTGCTGCACGAAGCCGAGCGCCGCCGCGGCCCGCCGTTCGCCGACCGCGGTGAACTCCTGCCGCAGCCGCTGCCATTCCGCCTGTTCGGGGGCGCCCGCGGCCACCACGGCGCGCTCCAGGTCCGCGGTGCGGAAGAACGGCGGCGCCGGCGCGAACATGTAGAACACGTAGATCAGCGCGCCGAGCAGCAGCACGCCGAACTGCATCGGCACCTTGAGGTAGGCCGACACCAGGAGGCTCGCCTTGCTGTGTTCGACCGACTTGCCGGCCAGGAAGCGCTGCACCTGGCTCTGGTCGGCGCCGAAGTAGCCGAGGAACAGGAACAGCCCGCCGATCAGGGCCGCGACCAGGTTGTAGCGGTCGGCGAACACGTGCGCGGCGTCCGGCGCGACGTGGATCGCCTGCAGGCGGCCGCTCGCGCCGGCCAGCGCCAGCGCGTCGCCGAAGCCGACCTCCGCCGGCAGCCCCTGCAGCGCCGCGTAGAGGCTGCAGCCGATCGCGAGGAACATCACGACCATCTGCTTGACGTCGGTGAAGATCACCGCCGCGTTGCCGCCGAAGATCGTGTAGGCGGTCGAGACGCCGCCCATCAGCGCGATCGCCAGCGCCTGCGGGATGCCGAGCACCAGGTTCAGCACGATGCTCGGCGCGTAGAGCGACGTGCCGACCGCGAGCCCACGCGAGACCAGGAACAACACGCTGGCGCACGTGCGCGTCGTGCCGTCGAAGCGCCGTTCCAGGTACTCGTAGGCCGTGAACACGCGCGCGCGCGTGAACCACGGCACGACCGTCGTGCACAGGATCACCATCGCGAACGGCAGCGCGAGGTAGACGTGCAGCCAGCGCAGGCCGTGTTCGTAGCCGTGCCCGGCGATCGAGATCATCGTGATCGCGCTCGCCTGCGTCGCCATCACCGACATGCCGACCGCCCACCAGCGCACGCCGCGGCCGGCCAGGAAGAAGCCCTCGAGGCCCGTGTGCGCGCGGCTGCGCCGCACGCCGTCGAACACGACCCAGGCCGGCAGCACGGCGATCAGGAGCCAGTCGAGCCAGTGCATCACGCGTACGCGGCGGTGAACCAGGCGAGGGCGGCGATCGTCAGCAGGCCGTAGGCGACGGTCGCGACGTAGATGCGGCGCCAGGTCTTGCTGTCGATCGGCTCGGACATCGTGGCGGGTGCGGGGTCGCGGGGTCGCGGGGTCGCGGGGTCGCGGCAGGCTAGGCGCGAGGACCGGGCGGCACAACGGGGAGGAGCGGGCTTGCGCGCTCCTGGTCGGTGCCGGCGCTGGCTATGCTGCGCGCCATGCTGCGGCACCTCGCACTCCGGAACTTCAAGGGCTTCGCCGATGCGGAAGCGCCGATCGCTCCGTTCACACTGCTCGTCGGTGCCAATGCAACGGGCAAGAGCAACCTGCTGGATGCGCTGCGGTTCCTGCACGGCATCGCCCAGGGTTGGCCCGTGCGCGACGTGGCGGCGGGGCGATTCGAAGGCACGACCCGGGTCTGGCCGGGGATTCGCGGCGGGAGCGGCGAGATCGTCCGCATCGGCACGGCCACGGCGGCGATCGAGACCCGCTGGACCCACGTCCTTGGCGACGGCTGCGACCACCGCGTCGAGTTCGACGGCACGTCCATCGTGCGCGAGTCGCTCGGCAACCGGTTCGCCGCCGTGGCAGCAGATGGCAGCGGCGACCTCGCCGTCACATGGCTCGACGGCTCGATGGAGAGGTTCGACTCGCCACCGAGGATCGAACTCGTGCCGGCCGGAGTCAGCGCCCTGTGTTCGCGACGGGCGAGCAACAACGCCTTCGTGACTCCGTTCCGCCGCACGCTCGCCGACATCGCCTTCGCGGAGCAGTCCCCGGCGATCATGCGCGACTACGTCGAGATGCCGCGGGCAGGGGCCCGGGTCCGCCCCGATGCCAGTGGTCGCAACCTGAGCAGCGTGCTCTGGCAACTCTGCCAGGACGAGAACTCGCGGGCCGAGATCGTCGATTGGCTGGTCGAGTTCTGTGCCCCCGAGATCGCGGACCTCGAGTTCGAGCAGACCGACAGCGGCTACGTGATGCTGCGGATCGTCGAGCGCGACGGCAGGCGGATCTCGGCCCGCAGCATGTCGGACGGCACCCTGCGCTTCCTCGCGCTGCTCGTGACGCTGAAGGCGTCTACGTCGACGCTGGTCGTCGAGGATCTCGAACACGGTCTGCACCCTTCCCGCCTGCACCTGCTCGTCGAGGCGATCCGCGCCTGCACCGAGCCGCGGCTTCCGGACGCATCGGCTCCCGTCGTGGTCGGCACCACGCATTCGCCGGCGCTCGTGGAGGCAGCCCTCGAGATCCCTCACTGCAACGTCCTGCTGTGCGCGCGTGTCGCGGGGATGGAAGGCACCGTGATCCGCGACGTGCGGTCGCTGCCCGACTTCGACGCCGTGCGGAAACGCCGCGACTTCGCGTATCTGGTCAACACGGGCTGGCTGGAGCGCGCCGTATGAAGGTCCTCGTCGTGCTCGAGGACCCGAACTTCGCCCTCGAGTTCCTGCGGGTCCACGGCGAGCAGGGGCCGGGGCGCGGCCGCAAGGCCGCCATGCGCGAACTCGGCAGGGGATGGCGAGGGCTGCAGGATCTGTGCGACGAGTTGACCGTGCTGCAGGTCTCGATCCGCCGGCTCACCCCGACGGACGCACCGTGAACCGTCCGGTCGCGACGCCCGGCGCCGGAGCCGGTCACGCACCCGCCAGACCCGCCAGCGCCGCCGCCACGTCCTCGACCAGCGCCGCCGCGGTGCGTGCCGCGCCGACGCCGAACCCCGTGTGCACGCAGAGCCCTTCCGGCAGTTCGTAGCCGTAGACCACACGGTCCGCCGGTGCGGCGAGCGGCGAGCCCGCCGGCAGCTCCTCGAACGCCACGCGCAGGTCGCCGCCGCGCCGGCTGCCGCGCGCGACGAGCCGCGTGGTCGCGCCGGCCGCCGCGCGCGCGCGCAGCACCGCCGGGTCCAGCGAACGCACGTGCTGCCGCGCGACCGCCGCGACGTCGACCGCCGGCCCACCCGGAGCGCCGAACACCGCCCCCCACACCGCCGCGAGTTTGGTCGCCGCGTCGCTGCCGTCGAGGTCGAGCGTCGGATCCGGTTCGAGCATGCCGCGCGCGCGCGCCGCGGCCACGCCCTGCTCGACCGAGGCGCCGGATTCGATCGCCTGCACGATCACCGTCGTCGTCACGTTGCCGACGAGGCACAGCGCACGGCAGCGCGCGCGCAGATCGTCGAGGCCCTGCACGAGCTGGCGACCCGCGCCGCCGAGGGCGGCGTTGACGCCGACGCGGCCGCGGTCCACGCCGGCGAGCCACTCGGCCGCCGCCGCGGCCAGCGCGTTCTTGCCGGCCAGCGCGACGAACGCGCCGGCCCGCAGCGCCGCGCGCACGCGCGCCACCGCCGCCGCCGTGTCCGCGGCCGACGTCGGCGTCGCGTCGACGACGAACCCCGCCGCGACGCGCGCGATCGCCGACTCGGCCGGCACCAGCAGCGCCCCCGGCAGTTCCAGCAGGCGCCCGCCGCGCGCCTTGTGCGCGGCGAGCGCCGCCGCGTCGAGCCCGGCGCGATCGACCACCGTCGCCGACGCGTCGCTCGCGGCGACGAGCACGAGCGGCAGGTCGCCGATCCGGGCCAGGAACTCGCGGCCGACCAGTCCGGTGCCGACGAGGTGCAGCGTGCGGGGCACGGCCGCGCCGCCCCGCCCCGCTCGGGCGCCGTTCATGCCGCGCTCACTGCCGCCGCAGCAGGTTGCGCCGCTGCTTCGCCCGTTCGGTCGCCTGCTGGGCCGCGGTCGGCGCCGACCGGCCGGCCTGCAGGTGCCGGCTCAGCGCGCGCACGGTCGTGAAGCGGAACAGGTCGGTGACCTGCAGCTCGACGCCGAGCCGCTGCTGGATCTCGCGGTGCACCTTGACCGCCAGGATGCTGTGGCCGCCCGAGTCGAAGAAGTTGTCCTCGACGCCGACGTCGTCGGTCGCGAGTTCCTGCCTCCAGATCGCGAGGATCGCGTCCTCGACCTCGTCCTGCGCGGCCGCGACGGCGGCCCGCCGTCCGCCCGCGGCCAGCGCCTCGGGGGCCGGCAGGGCCTTGCGGTCGACCTTCAGGTTCGGCGTGCGCGGCAGGTCGGGCAGCAGAACGAAGTGGGCCGGCACCATGAAGTCGGGCAGCAGCGCGCGCAGGTGGGCGCGCAGGGTCTCGGGCGGCGGCGCCGGCGACCGCGCGACGTAGTAGGCCAGCAGCCGCACGTCGGCGCCGTCGCCGCGCGCGACGACCACGGTCTCGCGCACGCCCGGGTGGCGGCCCAGCGCCGCCTCGATCTCGCCGAGCTCGATGCGGTGGCCGCGCACCTTGACCTGGTTGTCCTTGCGCCCGAGGTACTCGAGCACGCCGTCGGGCCGCCAGCGCACGAGGTCGCCCGTGGCGTACATCGTGCCGCCGGCGAACGGGTCGGCGACGAAGCGCTCGGCCGTCAGCTCCGGGCGCCGGAAGTAGCCGGCGGCGACGCCGGCCCCGCCGATCCACAGTTCGCCCGGTTCGCCGGCCGGCACCGGCTGCCGGTGCGGATCGAGCACGTAGGCGCGCTGGTTCTGCAACGGCCGGCCGATCGGCACCGGTTCGTCGGCGCCCACGCGCATCGCCGTCGACCACACGGTCGTCTCGGTCGGCCCGTAGACGTCGATCAGGTCCGGCACCAGCTCGCGCAGCCGGGCGGCCAGCGGGCCGGGCAGGGCCTCGCCGCCGACCAGCCAGTGGCGCAGGCCGCGCAGCGCCGGCGGCGCTCCGGGATCGAGCAGCAGCATGCCGGCCAGCGACGGCGTGCACTGGAAGTGGCTCGCGCGGTGGCGCACGAGCAGCTCCGGGATCGACGCCGCGGTCCGCGGTGCTGGCGCGGCGGCGGTGGCAGCGGCGGTCGCCGTGTCGCAGCGGCGCTCGAGTTCGAGCAGCCGCGGCAGGCTCTGCAGCACGAGGTCGGTCGGCACGCCGAAGTCGACGAGGCAGGCGATCTCGTCGACCTGCATGCCGCGCAGCCGGTCGACGATCGGCAGACAGCTCTCGGGCGTGCCGAACAGGCCGCTCTGCCGGTAGTAGCGCTCGAACGAGAACTCGAGCAGCGCGTCGAGGTCCGCCGGCGTCAGCCCGCCGTTCAGCAGCGCGTCCATCTCGCCGGGCTTGTCGACCCGGTGCTTGAAGGCCGGGAACGACCACGCCGCCTGCTTGACGAGGTCGATGCTGCTCCGGAGGTAGCCCTTCATCGGCTCGCGCACGGCCGCGCGCACCTTCTCCTCGTCGTCGCCGACGAAGGTGTGCAGCATCAGCGTGACCTTGCCCTCGCCGGGGTGCCCGGCGGCGCGCCAGGCCTGCCGGTAGACCGCGAGTTTCTGCGCCAGTTCGTCGAGGCTCTGGCCGAGCAGGTGCGTCAGCACGAAGGCGCCGTGCTCGCCGGCCTGCCGGTAGGTCTCCGGGTTGCCGGCGACGGTCACCCAGGTCGGCAGTTCCTTCTGCACCGGCCGCGGCAGCGTGCGGATCGGCACCGGCGCGCCGTCGTGGCCCGGGAACGACACCGCCTCGCCGCGCCAGAGCGCCTGCACCTGCGCGATGCCCGCGAACATCGCGTTCTTGCGGTCCGCGAACGTCTCCGGCCGCAGCACGAAGTCGCGCGCGTGCCAGCCGGCGGCGAAGGCGATGCCGACGCGGCCGCGCGAGAGGTTGTCGACCAGCGCCCAGTCCTCGGCGACGCGGATCGGGTGGTGCAGCGGCAGCACGCACGAGCCGGCGCGGATGCCGACGCGCTGCGTGATCGCGGCGATCGCCGCGCTGGCGACCGCCGGGTTCGGGTAGAGCCCGCCGAAGGCGTGGAAGTGCCGCTCGGGCGTCCAGACGGCCTCGAAGCCGTGCTGGTCGGCGAACTTCACGCCCTCGACGAGCAGCCGGTACTTGTCCTCGGCGTGTTCGCCCTCGTCGCTGGCGAAGTAGAAGAGGCTGAAGGCGATCGGCCGCGGTGGCGCAGGCGGGGCGGCGGCCGGGCCGGCGGCCTCGCCCTCGTGCAGCACGACCGTGAAGCCGCGGCACAGGGTCCAGAACAGCTCGAGCACCGAGATGTCGAACGACAGGCTGGTGACCGCGAGCCAGGTGCCCGGCGCGACGCGGCCGCCGGCGTCGCCGAGCAGGCGGTCGATGCCGGCGAAGAAGTTCGTCACGTTGCGGTGGCGCACCATGACGCCCTTCGGCCGCCCCGTGGAGCCCGACGTGTAGATCACGTAGGCGAGGTGCTCGCCGGTCGCCGGATCGTCGGGCAGCATGGCGGCCGTGTCGATCGCCGGGCCGTCCGCGTCGAGGTCGATCCGCGGGCAGGCGAGCCCCGGCGCCGCCGCGGCGGTGCCGGCGTCGACGACCAGTGCGGCGAGCTCCGCGTCGTCGGCCATGAACTGCAGCCGCTCGCGCGGGTAGGTAGGATCGAGCGGCACGTAGCACGCGCCGCAGCGCAGCACCGCGAGCGCGGCGGTCACCATGCCAAAACCGCGCCGCGTGCAGATGCCGACGCGGTCGCCAGGCGCCACGCCGCGGCCGCGCAGCCAGCCGGCGAGGCGTTCGACGCGCTGGCCGAGTTCACGGTAGGCCAGCGCCGCTTCGCCGCAGCGCAGCGCCGCGTGGTCCGGCGTGCGCGCGACCTGGGCCTGGAACTGGCGGTGCACCGCCGGTTCGGCCGGCGCCGGCGCCGCGGTCGCGTTCCAACCGTGCAGCAGCCGCTGCAGCTCGGCGGGTTCCAGCATCGGCACCGCGCACAGCGGCACGTCCGGCGCCGCGGCAGCGGCGCGCGCGAACACCAAGAGCCGCGCCGCGAGTGCTTGGGCCGCGTCGCGCGGCAGCGCCAGCGCGTCGAAGCACAGGGTCACGGCGCCGTCGCCGGCCGCCGCGAACGTCAGCGTGCCGGGGGCCGGCTCCAGCGGCGCGGCGCCGAGGCACAGCCGCACGGGACCTTCGAGCACCGAGCGCGGGCCCAGCACGTCGGCGCGGCGCACCAGCACCTCGCGCAGCAGCGGGCCGCGCCGCTGTGCCGTCTGCAGTGCGGCGGCCGCCGCCGCCAGGGCCTCTGCGACGGGCGCGGCCGGATCGAAGCGGAACGCCACCGGCGCATGCGCGACGGCGAGGTCGGGCGCCCCGTCGGTGAGCGGCGCCGTGGCCGCGCCCCGGCAACCGAGCGTGAACGAAGCGACGGCGGTGCCGCGCGACAGGAAGGCCGCGCACAGCGCCGCCGCGGCCTCGGCGTCGCGCGCACCCGGCAACACCACGGCGAGCCGTGCTGGCTCGGCGCGCGGCCCCGCGGGCGCGCCACCGGGCACCGCGAGCGGTTCCTCCCTGGCGAGCAGTTCGACGTAGGCCGGCTCGTCCGGCGCCGCCGCCGCACCCAGCGCGGTCAGCGCCGGCGCCGCGGCCGGCG
>VGXW01000204.1 GCA_016873195.1 Planctomycetota bacterium
CCAAGCGCATAGATCACTCCGTCGATCGCCGGTGCCAGCGGCGGCAGATGCGCCGTCGGCCCGGTCGGCAGCGCGAACGGATCGGCGAAGGTCCCCGTGCGCGCAAGCGAGATGGCGATGGCCGGCGCTTCCCATTGCGTCGTGGGTTCGACGGCCTCGCGCGGCAGCTTCGTCAGCAGGAACAGGTAGACCAGCAGCGACAGGCCGAAGGGCAGGAGGCCAGAGGTCCACCAGGGGCGGCCGATCACCGGGGCCTCCGCGCGACGAGGTACTCGTAGCTGTAGTTGTCGCCGAAGCGGTCGTTCATCGTGGCCTCGTGTTCGAGCTGGTCGAGCAGCATCGAGCCGGCCTCGTCGCCGGCCCAGACCGCGCGCAGTTCGGCGGTGCTTCGGCGGATCGGCGCGTAGTAGTCGTCGCGCCAGGCGGACACGGGCAGCGTGAACTGGCCGAGCAGGTGAAAGCCGGCGGCAACCACGGCGGCGGTCTTCTGCGCGATGGTCCCGATGGCCGGATACTCGGCGGCCCACCAGCGCCGGATCTCGTCGGGCGGATCGGGAACGGTCCACACCGCCTCGCTCGCCACGAGGGCACCGCCGGGCGCGACGAGGGTGGCGCAGACGCGCAGGCCGTTCTCGAAGCCTACGCTGTAGAGGGAGCCTTCGGCCCAGACGAGGTCGAACGCGGCGGCGGCAAGCGGCGGCTCGCGCATGTCGCCGCAGACGCCGTTCAGCGATCCGGGTGCGGTCGGCGGCCCGGTGTGGGCGCACTGGTGCGCGACGAACGGCGCGTGTACGTCGAAGGCGGTGACCCGGCCGCCGGTGAGGGCTGCCAAGGTGCGGCTGCGGGTGCCGGGGCCGCAGCCGAGGTCGAGCACGCGGGCGTGCCGGGGAAGTGGGCCGACGAGGGCGAGCGCTCGATGTGTCGCCGCGAGGTTGCCCGGGCCACCGCGTGGCATTCCCGCGAAGAACTCGAAGAGACGCGCGCGGAGCCTGGTCTCGAGGTCGGGCGATGGCGTCATGGTCGGCGGGCAAGCGCGGCGGGCGCGAGCGGCGGACAGAGGATATCCGCGCGCGACCGGCCGCGACCGCGGGCACCGCGGGCGCGGGTAGAGTGGGCACTCTGCGCCGTTGGCGGAATTCCCGAAACGCCGCGCCACCCCGGTTCGCATCGCCGTCGTGGATCCGGATTCCCTCGATCGTGACTTCCTTCGCTACCGGCAGAGCCGCGATCCGGCGGCGCTGGCGGCGGTGTTCGACGCGGCGGCGCCGCGGCTGTTGCTGGTGGCGATGCACCTCGTGCGTGACACGGCGACCGCCGAGGATCTCGTGCAGACGGTGTTCCTGCAGCTGCTGCGCGATGCGGAACGGCTCGACAGCAGGCGCCCCGTGCTGCCCTGGCTGCTCGGCGTGCTCGAACATCGGGCCGTCGATCTGCGGCGGCGGCACCGCGCGGCGCCGGCGGGGCACAAGGTGGCGGGCGCCGTGGCGCGCGCGGCTTCGCCCGAACACGAGGCCGTCGCCGAGGAGACGCGGCAACGGATCGCCGAAGCGCTTGGCGGCATGCCGCGCGACTACCGGGACGTGCTGACCCTGCGGCTCGTGCACGGTCTGTCGGCGGTGCAGATCGGGCAATCGCTCGGCACGTCTCCGGCGACCATCCGCACGCGGCTGCGGCGTGGCCTGCAGCTGCTGCGCGGGGCCCTGCCGCGGGGACTCGCGACCCCGGCACTGCTGGTGTGGCTCGGCAGCGAATCGTTGCGCGCCAGCGACGGGCTGCAGGCCGTGCGCGCGAAGGTGCTGGCGGCGGCGGGTGGTGGGGCCGTTGCGACTGCCGGGTGGTTGTGGCTCGTCGCTGCGGTCGTGGTGCTGTTGCCGCTCGGCGGTGCGTTCGCGTGGGGGGTGGGACGGGACGGCAGTTCGGCATCGTGGGAGCCGCGTGCGTCCGTGCAGGCGGCGGTCGGCGAAGCGGCGGCGAACGACGCGCCACGAGCGCCGGGCGATGACGCGGCGGCTGGCGCTGAACGTTCCGCACCGCGGGACGCCCGGTTGACGCGTGTGCACGGCAAGGTCGTCGCCGCGGAGGACGGCCGGCCGCTCGCGGGTGCCACGGTGACGCTGCGCAGCTACCGGTCGTTCGGTGGGTGGAACGACCCGGATCCGGCGACGACCGGCGACGATGGCACCTTCGCGTTCGAGTACGTGCCTTCGCCCGATTCCCCCGTCGACTTGTGCGCCGTCGCGGTCGGGCGTGTGCACGACGCGAGTTCCCGGGTAAACGACCCGCTGCGCCAAGGCGTCGACGTGGACGCGGGTGCGATCGAACTGAAGGTCGGGACGGACCTGTTGCTCCTGGTCGAGCGCGATGGCGAGCCCTGGCCGGGCGTGCAGGTGAGCTTCGGCAGGCGGGAGCATCCCGCGGAGCGAGCTCGCTCTTGCCCGCTCCGCACAACGGACGGCCAGGGCCGCATCGCCTGGGGCGTCGTCGAGCCGGGCGTCTACGACTGCGAAGTGAAGACGGGCTTTCCGGGCGGCGAGAGCACGGTCGAGGTGCCGCTGCAGGCAGCGCCGCTGCAGTGCGTCGTGCGCGTGGCCAGCCCGCCTCGCGAACGGTCGATCCGCGGCGTGCTCTTGGACACGGACGGGCACGCGGTTGCTGGCGTCGAAGTCGGCTACGGGGTCGATCGCGGCTTCCGCGCTTGTCGCACCGACGGCCTCGGCCGGTTCGAGTTGGTGCGGAACGTGCTCGACCCCCCTACCGTGCGTCTTCGGCTGGTCCAGGACCCGCGCGATCTGGTGGTCGTCGAGGACGGTGGGGACCTCGCGTGGGGAGCTTCGGCGCGGATGGTCGCGCGCCGACTGCCGGCGAGCCGGCTGCGCCTCGAAGTCGTCGATGCCGCGACCGGTGCACCGGTGGAGAAGTTCGGTGCGAGCTGCTGGCCCGATGCCTGGACCCAGCGCACGGCGTGGCCATGGCAGTTCCTGCTCGCCGCGATCGCGACCACACATCCCGGCGGCGTGGCCGAACTCGACGGCTTGTTGCCGGGTGCCGCCTTGGTCTCCGTGTTCCCGCTGCCGCCCTACGCCGAAGTCGGTGAGCGCCGGCTCGTGCTCGAACCCGGACGCACCGCGTCGCTGCGTATCGAACTCGCGCCGCCGCACGAGTGCGAGGTGATGACCGTCGATCGGCTCGATGGCACCCCGGTCCAGGGCGCCGAGGTGGTGCTCGCGAAGGTCCTGCCGCAGGATCGGTTGGCAGAGGTCCGCGAGCGGATGTGGCGCGCGAACCTGGCCGACGTGCGCAGCGGATGGCGCAGCTTCACCGGGACGCAACTGGTCGAGTTGGCGCGCGGCGTCACCGATGCACGGGGTTGCACGACATTGCGGGTACCGCGGGACGTGCCCTCGCTCGTGTTGATCGCCGAAGGGCCTCTCTGCCAGCGCACGCTGCAGAAGGGCGTCGTTCTGCCGGCCGCCGGGGCACGGTTGTCGATCGCGGTGGACCGGGCCGGAGCCCTGGAGGGCCGCGTCGTTCCGGCAGCGTTCCTCGAGTGCTTCGGACCTTCTGCGGCAGAACGGGCCGAACGCGAACTCCGCGCGCGGATCGCGTTCGTTCACGAGCAGGAACTGCTGGAGGGCTATCCGGAGATCGCGCTGATCCCGGAGCGGGGGACCGAGCCTGTGGCCACCGTGGCCGTGCGGCCCGACGGCTCGTTCGCGATCGGTGGTGTTCCACCCGGTCGCTACGGGGTGGGCCTCGAAGTGACATCGCGAATCAACGATGGATCCGATGTCACGAGCTTCACAGACTCCCTCGGCCCGATCACGACGATCGACGTCGCGGCGGGGCAACGTCGTGATCCCCTCGTGGTCGACGCGTCGGCGTTCCTGCCCGGCATGCTCACGGTGAGGGTGTTCGTCGACGGCGAACCGTTCGCAGGCCCCGTGAGACTGCTCAACGATCGCACGGTTGTGTACCTGCGCACCGATCCGAGCGGCGAGGCACGATCGCCGTGGCTGGTCCCCGGCATCTACTACGTGAGCGTGCCGTTCGGCACGCGGGGCTGGGGCTGCGCAGCTCTCGACCCGGCACCCATCCACGTCGGCCCCGGCGCGCGCGTCGTGGCCACCGCGACGATGAAACGGCGCCCGGTGACCGTCGCGCTGCGGGATGCCTCTGGCAGTCCGATGCGCGATGGCGTCGTGTTCCTGCGGGCGCTCGACCATCCGACGAACCCGGGCACGTACGCGCTGGCCTGGCCCGACGACTCCGGCGTCGCGGCGTTCGCGGCGATGCCGCCGGGCCGGCTGCAGGTGCTGCTGCTGACGCCGCAGCAGGCGGACGCGCGCGCTCTCGAACACGGCGAAGTGCTCGGGGAACTCGACGCGGCGACGAATACGTTCGAGTTCGTGCGCGCGCCGCGGCCACCCGAGCCTCGCGCACAGCAGATGGGGCGATGACGCTACCGGGGCTGCCGTCGGACGGCCCCGGCTCGGACCCGCATCCACGCGGACCGGTCGCCGACCCGGCCGCAAGCGACATGGCCACAGGAGCTTGTGACCTATGTACAGCACGTGGTCATTTTGTCGTGCAGAATGACCACCATGTATGCACGACACCTCGGTCTGCCGGAGACCGGCGTGCATGCTCTGCCGGCACGGGCGACGTCGCTCGGCGAGATCCTGCGGTGAAGGCGGCGGGCGCCAAGCCCTCGCCTACCCGCACCGCACCGCCCCGATCCCCGGCCCCGCCGGCATCACCACCCGACCGTCCACGATCCGCGCGCCGTCGAACGGGTCGTTGCCGATCAGCACCGCCCCGTCGAGATCGGCCCACTTCGCGAGCGGCGACAGCTGTGCTGCCGCCGAGATCGCGCACGAGGTCTCGGTCATGCAGCCGAGCATCACGTCCATCCCGAGCGCCCTCGCCAGCGTGATCATCGCGTGCGCCTCGCGCAGCCCCGTGCACTTCATGAGCTTGATATTGATGCCGTCGTAGACGCCGTGCGCCTTCACGACATCCGGCAGCCGCTGCACCGCCTCGTCGCCGACGATCGGCAGCGGGCTCTTCTCGCAGAGCCACACGAGGTCGTCGATCTGTTCTTTCGGCATCGGCTGCTCGACGAACTCGATGCCCTTGCCCGCGAGCCACTCGATCATCGCGAGCGCCTGCGCCCGGTCCTTCCACCCCTGGTTGACGTCGACGCGGATCGGCACCGAAGTGACGCTGCGGATCGTCTCGATCAGCAGCTTGTCCGTGTCGCGGCCGAGCTTCACCTTGAGCACCTTGTACTCGGCAGCCTCCAGCGTCTTCTGCCGCACGACCTCGGGCGTGTCGATGCCGATCGTGAACGACGTCACGGGCGTCTTGCTCGGGTCGAGGCCCCAGAGCCGGTGCCACGGCTGGCCGATCTTCTTGCCGACCCAATCGTGCAGCGCCAGGTCGAACGCGGCCTTCGCGGCCGGATTGCCGGGTGCCAGCGCGTCGACGTCGGCCAGGATGTCGCCGATCAGGAACGGGTCCGGATAGCGCGCCATGTCGATGCGGCGCAGGAATCCGTCCGCCGACTCCGGCGACTCGCCGAGGTAGGGCGGCATCGATGCCTCGCCGTAGCCGACCACCCCGTCGCCCTCGAGTTCGACGAGCACGTCGGGCGTCGTCGTGCGCGAACTCGTCGCCAGCGTGAACGCGTGTTTGAGCTGCAAGGTGTAGGGCGCCCAGCGCAGCGTGAGCGGTGCAGACCGGCGCGGTGCGGCGGCGGCGCAGCCGCCGAGGCTGCCGACTCCGCCCGCCGCGGCGGCGAGGCCCGTGGACTGCAGGAAGGTGCGGCGGTCCATCGTCATTGCCCCCGGTAGTACGGCAGGTCGGCGAGCCTCGTGGTGCCCTGCCCGTTGCCGGCGATGCGGCGCACGTGCAGCAGGATCCGGCGCAGGTTCTCGCTGTAGTCCTCGTCCTTCGGGTCGAGGCTGTTGCAGTGCACGTCGACCGAGGCATGCAGGAAGCGTGCGCCGCCGAGCGACAGTGCCACGTGCGTGACGCGTTCGCCGCGTTCCCCTTGCGCCTGGCGGCCGAAGAACAAGAGGTCGCCGGGCTGCAGCTGCGCGAAGTCGTCGTCGACCTTCACCTCGACGCCCGCCAGCACCTGCTGGCTCGCGTCGCGCGGCAGCACGACGCCGTGCAGCAGGTAGACGAGGCTCGTGTAGCCCGAGCAGTCCATGCCCTTGCTGGACGTGCCGCCCCACAGGTAGGGCACGCCGAGGAACCGCCTGCCCGTCGCGACGAGGGCTTCCGGCCGCGCATCGACGTGCGCGAGCCAGTCGGCGAGCGGCGTGGCCGCCCTGCGCGGCAGGAAGCCCGTGCGGCCGTCGGGGTAGCTCACGACGAAGTGCGCGTCGCTCGCCGCGAACAGGCCGAGCACGCAGCCGGCGACGACGTCGCCGACGGGATCGCTGTCGGCCGCGGCGCTCTCCCGCACCTCCGCGAACGTCGCCGTCACCAGCACCTTGTCGCGGCGTTGCCAGTCCGCGGCCTCGGCCGCGTTCCAGCGCACCACCCGGTCCTGCGTCCAGCCGAGGTAGGCGTTCGGCGTCTGCACGTAGTACCAATCGCGGTCCTGGTCGAGGATGCGGAGCGGCATGCCGAGCAGGGCCTGCGTGCCGAGTTCCTCGTCGTGGCCGGGTTTGCTGCGCAGGTTGATCACGCTCGCGCTGACGACGCCGAACGTGCGGTCACCGAGGGCTGCGGCGGGCAGCGCGATCAACTCGTCGACGACCTCGTCGCGGTGCTGTTCCCTGGCGAACGCGAGCAGCTGCTGCTTCAGGTCGCCATCGTGCACCTTGCCGCGCAGCAGCAGCCGTTCGCCTGAGCGCTCGGCGGTCACGTCGAACACCACCGTGCGGCGGTCGGGCGCGAAGCGCGCCTTCGCGGCGGCGAGCAGCGGATCGGGGGCGGTGGCCTGCGCCGGTGCAAGGCCCGCGAGGGAGGTCAGGGCCGTGCCGAGGAGGAACGCTGCGGCGAGGAAGCGGCGAGGGAGCATGGGCGCTATCAGACGGGGCCGGGCCGGCCGGCGCCACCGGCTGCAGGGCACCGGCGGGTCGCAGCGGCACGCGTGCACCGGTTCCCCGAGCCGGTATGCTCTGCGTGTGCCCGAATCCGAGAAGCCACCACGGATCGTCACCGGCAGGCTCGTGCGCATGGGCGCCGACGAAGCCGAGTTCGACGACCAGTTCTGGCGGTCGATCCCGGGCGAGCAGCGCGTGGAGCTGCTCTGGGACATGGTCCTCGATGCGCTGGCGGTGAAGGGGGAGAGCGATGGTGAACCGCGACTTCAGAGATCTGTTTGCCGCATTCACCGTCCATGACGTGCGGTTCCTGATCGTGGGGGCGTACGCGGTGACCTTCCACACCCGGCCTCGGTTCACCAAGGACCTCGACGTGTGGGTCGAGCCGACTGGCGCGAATGCCGAGAACGTGGTGCGGGCCCTGGCCGCATTCGGTGCCCCACTCGCCGAGCACTCGGTGGCTGCCGCGGACCTTGCGCGAGCCGGCGTCGTCTACCAGATGGGAGTGCCGCCGAACCGCATCGACGTGCTCACGGCGGTGGACGGACTCGACTTCGCCTCGTGCTGGACACGCCGCGTGGTTGCGAAGTACGGCGACGTCCTCGTCGCCTACCTCGCTCGGCAGGACCTGATCGTCAACAAGCGCGCGGTCGGCAGACCGCAGGACCTCGAGGATGTTCGCGCGCTCGAGCGCGAGCCGTCCTGAACCCGCCGGCCGGCGCCGCTACTTCGCCGGCGCCGGTTTGGCCGCGGCCTTCGTCAGGTTCTCGTAGAACCACACGAACGACTCCCGCTTGCGCCCGGGCACGAGCTGCCCGAGTTCCTCCTGCAGCGGCAAGAGCACATTCATGATCGCTCCGCGTTCAGCCTGCTGCGACTTCAGGACCTCGTCGTACTTCTTCTCCATGGCCTCCTCGCCGAGCCCTTCCACTGCCTTCTCTGCCGCATCCGAGAGCACGCGCAGCTTCTGCTGCTGCTCGGCGATCGCCTTGCGCAACTCGGCGACGCGCTGCTCCTGCTCCGCGGTGAGCTCGCGGGGCTTGGGCTCCCAGTGCGAGTAGCCGCCGACCACGAGGTCGAGGTCGCCGTCGCCGTCGACGTCGCCCGCGTCGGCGTAGAGCCCGGAGTCGGGGCGCACCGGCGCGTCGCTGACCTTCTTGCCCGGCGCGACCAGCGTCAGCATCGGCCCATAGGCCGCCTGCTCGGCCTTGCCCGTGTTCAGGAACACGTGCACGCCGCCCTGGCCGTCGGCCATGCCGCTCGCGAGCAGGTCGAGCCGGCCGTCGCCGTTCCAGTCGACGAGGCGCAGCGTTGCGACGGTACCCGGCACGTCGATGGGCTTGCCGCCCGCGAGCACGAGCTCGTTCCTGGTCGCGAACGCGGGTTTGGCGTTGCTGCCCTCGTTGCGCCGCAGGAACACGCGGCCCGTCGAGTGGTCGCCGAGCAGCAGGTCGAAGTCGCCGTCGCCGTCCTGGTCGAATGCGACCGCCGAGGTCAGGTGGCCCTCACCCTCGAGGCCATCGGGGTCACAGCGCGTCGTGCTGTCCCACTTCTTCGTGTCGAAGTTCCAGAACGCGTTCATCACGATGCGCGCACCGTCCTTGTCCAGGATCTGCTCGGGCGCGAGCCAGCCCTGGTCGCTGCCGCGCGAGAGGTGCGGGGAGCCGTCGAAGATGCCGGCGACTACGTCGAGCCGGCCGTCTGCATCGAAGTCCACGAACTGTGGACTCATGCCGATGCATCACCAGTTCGCGAAGTCGAGTTCCTTGCCGTCGGCGCCGTTCACCTTCTGCTCGGCGCCG
>VGXW01000205.1 GCA_016873195.1 Planctomycetota bacterium
CCCCCATCGACCTTCTCGGGGAAACCGTCGACCGTGATCCAGTCGACGATCTCGCAGTCGATGTAGCCCCACGAGGCCTGCCGGATCACGTCGGCCAGGATGTGGCTGTAGTGCACCGGGTCGTTGCCGCCGACGTGCGCGCGCAGGCGTTTGCCGGTCTCCGGCAGCATCGGGTCGTAGATCACGACGACGACCTTCGCGTGCTTGCGGCCCGCGGCCACCGCGGGGTCGTAGCGGAACGGCGGCCTCCGCCACTTCGTCGGCTGGCCCTTGTCGACGACGTAGCTGCCCGTGTGCGCGAGCTGGCCCTCGGCACCGGGCGGGCGCGGTGGATCCTGCGGCAGATGGAGGAGCAGGGGCAGCGAGCAGCAGAGGAGCGCGGTGGCCATCGGGGGATCGGGAGGGCGAAGCCGGGGAAAGGCAGCGGCGGAGAGTCCGCACTTCGGGGGGCTCCCGCAGGGTCGAGTGCCGCCTACGATACCGTGCCTGCGCGCGGTCCGGACCTGTTCCGGTCCGTGCGATTCCCAGCCAAGGAGGCACCATGTTCCGTCTCGTCTGCGCCAGCACCTTCGCCGTCGCGCTGGCGGCCCAGCAGGAGATCTGGGTCGACCCCGTGCTCGGCAACAACCTGAACCTCGGCACCTACACGCAGCCCCTGCAGTCGCTGACCGCGGCCGTCGGGATCGCGGGTCCGGGCGCCCGCATCTTCCTGTTGCCCGGCGTCTACGGGCCCTCGCAGACCGGCGAGCAGCTGCCGATCCAGATCGGCGCCGCGCCGCAGCAGGGCCTCGAGATCCGCGGCCTCGGCAACGCGATCCTGGACCTCAACGGCTCGACGATGACGGCGCTGCGCCTGATCAACGGCGCCAACGGCCTGCGCCTGACGAACCTGACGATCCGGAACCACGACCAGACCCAGTGGTGGACGCGCGTGATCAACAGCGGCGGCGGCGCCGGCTCCGGCAACTCCGCGATGAACGTCGAGATCGACCGGTGCAAGTTCATCGACATCAACCGCGGCCTCGTGCTGTGGACCCAGGACAACGTGACGGGCTGGCGCGTGCACGACAACCTGTTCGTCAACTGCACGAACGACGCGATCCTCGAGTACACGGGCACGAACGAGTTCTTCCACAACACGTTCCACACCGGCTCCTTCAAGGCCTACATCTCCGACAGCCAGACCTCGATCTGCTACGACAACCTGGTCGTCGCCTACAACATCGGCTTCGAGGTCAACAACGCGAGTTCGCCGACCTCGCGCTTCCAGGGCAACTGGCTCTACCAGTGCACGACGCCCACGGGGGGCGTCGGCATGGCCGGCGGCCTGCCGGGCACGAACGTGATCGGCGTCGACCCGAGGCTGGTGAACCCCGCGGGCGGCGACTACCACCTGCAGCCGACGAGCCCGCTGATCGACGCCGGCGTGCCCACGCCGTTCGCGCGCGCCGACCTCGACACGAACTCGCGCATCGTCGACGGCGACCTCGACGGCATCCTGGAGCCCGACGTCGGCTGCTACGAAGTCACCCACGTGCACCTCGCCGTGAACTGGGACCTCCAGAACCGGCTGATGTGGATCGACGGCACGGGCACGATCCCCGGCACGTTCGCGTTCGTGATCTTCAGCTTCGACGACGGCCTCGTGAACTTCCCGGGTCAGGGCCCGATCCTCGTCGACCAGGCCTCGTTCGTGCCCTTCTACCTGGTGGGCCCGCTGCCGCAGCAATGGGTGCTCGGGTTCCAGAACTACGTCGCTCCGCCCGGCCAGCGGCTCGTGATGCAGATCCTCGGCGTGGGGCCGAACCACCAGGGCAGCGCCTTGTGGGGCGGCAACCAGGTCTGGGTCAACTTCTGACCGAGGCTCGACAGCCCCCGCGGGGGACCTGGGCTGCGCCTCCCGCGCCGGCTGCGCTCTGGAGCCTCCTGCGCCCGCGCGTATGCTCCGCCGATGCTCGGCAGCCAGCCCCTCGACGCGAGTTCCCTGTTCCTCGACCCCCGCACCGCGGACGCCTCGCACTCGGCGATGGCTCGCGGGCTGCTCGGTTCGAAGATCCTCGAGATCGCGGGGGAGATCCGCGAACTCAAAGCGAGCGGGCGCGAGGTCTGCAACCTCACGGTCGGCGACTTCGACCCCCACCAGTTCCCGCCGCCGCCCCAGCTCGTCGCCGGCGTCGAGGCGGCGCTGCGCGCGGGCCACACGAACTACCCGCCGTCGGACGGCATGCCCGAGCTGCGACAGGCCGTTGCGCGCTACTACGCGGCCGAACTCGGCGTGCGCTACCCGGTCGAGTCGGTGCTGATCGCGAGCGGCGCGCGGCCGATCCTCTACGGCGCCTACGGCACCGTGCTCGACCCCGGCGACAAGGTCGTCTACCAGGTGCCGTCGTGGAACAGCAGCTACTACGTGCACCTGCGCGGCGCACACGGCGTGCCGCTCACGGTGCAGCGCGAGCACGGCTTCTTCCTGACGCCCGAAGCGGTGGCGCCGCACCTGCGCGACGCGCGGCTGCTCGTCGTGAACTCGCCGCTGAACCCGACCGGCACGGTGATCGACCCGGCGCAACTCGCCGCGCTCGCCGAACTCGTCGTCGCCGAGAACCGGCGGCGGCAGGGCACGGGGCAGAAGGCCCTGTTCCTGCTGTTCGACCAGGTCTACTGGACGCTGACGTTCGGCGCGGCGCGCCACGTGACGCCGATGCAGCTCGTGCCCGCGTGCACACCCTACGTGATCCTGCTCGACGCGATCTCGAAGTCGTTCGCGGCGACCGGCCTGCGCGTCGGCTGGGCCGTGGCGCCGCCGCCGTTGATGGCGCGCATGCGCGACTTCCTCGGCCACGTCGGCGCCTGGGCACCGCGCGCCGAACAGGTCGCGACGGCGAAGCTGCTCGACGCCGAGCCCGAGCGCCGCGGCTGGCAGCAGGCGTTCCGCGCGCAGATCGAGCAGCGCCTCGACGCGCTCCACCGCGGCCTTCTGGCGATGGCGCGCGACGGCCTGCCGGTCGAACCGATCGAGCCGCAGGGTGCGATCTACCTGTCGGTGCGTCTCGGCCTCGTCGGCAGCCGTTTCGCGACGAACGAGGAACTGCGCCGGCACCTGCTCGAGGCCGCCGGCACCGCGGTCGTGCCGTTCCAGGCGTTCGGTCTGCGCGAGGACAGCGGCTGGTTCCGCATGTCGATCGGCGCGGTGTCGCTGCGCGACATCGAGACGATGCTGCCGCGGCTGCGCCGGGCGCTCGCGTAGCCGCGGCCGCTCGGGCCCGCGCCCCGAGCAGACGCGCGCTGGCGCGGCGATCGGGTAGCCTCCCGGCTCCACGGATGCTCGCCGCCACGCTGATGCTGTTCTCCTCGCTGCTGCCGCAGGATCCCGACCCCGGCATCGACCGCGCACTCGCGCGGCAACGCGCCGCACTGCTGCGCGACGTGCACTACGACCTGCGCTTCCAACTGGAGCCGGGTTGCAAGGAGGTGCGCGGCGACGCCGCGCTGCGCTTTTGGCTGCCCGAGGGCGTCGACCCGGCGGCCCCGCTCGTGCTCGACTTCGCGGGCAGCGAGTTCGCCTCGGTACGCGTCAACGGCAAGGAGGCCGCACTGCGCGAGGTGAACGGCCACCTGCTCGTGCCGCCCGACCTGCTCGTGCGCGGCGAGAACGGCATCGCCGGCTCGTTCCGGTCCGCGGTGGCCCCGACCGGCACCCCGCTGACCGTCTACCGCGATCCGACCGACGGCGCCGAGTACTACTACACGCTCGTCGTGCCCGCGGACGCGCACCGGCTCTACCCGTGCTTCGACCAGCCGGACGTGCGCGCGCGCTTCCAGGTGACGCTCGACCTGCCCGCGGCGTGGACCGCCGTGGCCAACAGCGCGCTCGCCCACGACCCCGTCGACAGGCCCGGCGGCCGGCGGTGGACGTTCCGGCCGACCAAGCCGCTGCCGGCCTACCTGATGGCGTTCGCGTGCGGGCCGTTCGCGACGGTCGACGCCGCGCCGCCCGACGCGCCCGGCGTCGACCCCGCCTCGACGATGCGCATCCTGCTGCGCCCTTCGCAGCAGAAGCACCTCGACGCCGAGGCTCTCGTGCGCGTGCACCACGCGGGGCTGCGCTGGCTCGCCGAACGGTTCGGCGTGCCCTACCCGTTCGACAAGCTCGACGTCGTGCTGCTGCCGGGTTTCCCGTACGGCGGCATGGAGCACGCGGGCGCGATCTTCTACCGCGAGCAGGCGCTGGTCTTCGACCACCCGCCGACCGCGGCCGAGCTCGTGCGCCGCAGCACGCTGGTCTACCACGAACTCTGCCACCAGTGGTTCGGCAACCTCGTGACGATGCGCTGGTTCGACGACCTGTGGCTCAAGGAGGGCTTCGCGACGTTCGTCGGCTACCAGTGCCTCGCGGAGCTCGAGCCCGAGCGGCAGTCCTGGCTGCGGTTCCTGCAGCGCGTGAAGCCGCGCGCCTACGAGGTCGACGCCACGCCGGGCACCACGCCGGTGTTCCAGGAACTGCAGAACCTCGCCGACGCGAAGTCGGCCTACGGCGCGATCGTCTACAACAAGGCGCCCGCGGTGCTGCGCGAACTGCACGGGCGCATCGGCGCCGCCGCGTTTCGCGCCGGGCTGCGCAGCTACCTCGACAAGTACGCGTTCGGCAGCGCCGAGTGGCGCGACCTCGCCGCGGCACTCGAGGGCGCTGCGCGCCAGGATCTCGGCCGCTGGTCGCAGCGCTGGCTGCTCGCGCCGTCGATGCCGCAGGTGCGCGTGCGCTGGGAACTCGACGAGAACGGCATCGTGTCCGACGCCGCGTTGCTGCAGCGCCCGATCGGCGGCGAGGGCAGCTGGCCGCTGTCGCTGGAGCTGCTCGTGTTCGACCTCGCGGGCGGCCGGTCCACGGTGAGCGTCGCGAGCGACTCGCCGGCCGTGCGCATCGGTGCGCTGGTCGGCCGCGCCGCGCCGGCGGCCGTGCTCGCGAACCCGGACGATTCCGCCTACGGCCAGTTCGTGCCCGACCCGCAGAGCCGGCAGTGGTTGCTGCAGCACACGCCAGGCATCGCCGACCCGCTCGCGCGCGCCGTCGCGACGGCAGCGCTGCTCGAGGCCGTGCGCGAAGTGGAGCTCGACCCCGCCGCGTTCGCCGGACTCGCGATCGACCTGCTCGCGCGCGAACGGGACCCCGACACGCACGGCTGGCTGCTCGAGGCGCTCGGCACCTGTCTGTCGCGCTGGCTCGACGACGCCCGCGGTGCACCGCTGCGCGCTCGCGCGACGGCGCTCTTGCTGCGCCAGCTGCGCGACGAAGCGGGCTCCGGCCGCGAACTGCAGACCTTCCGCCACCTCGCGCGCGCCTCGACCGATCCGGCCGTGCTCGACCTCTGCCGCAGGGTGTGCGCGGGCGGCGACCTGCCCGCCGGACTCGCGCCGGGCAAGCTGGACTGCTTCCTCGCCGCCGCCGCGCTGCTCGCCGCCTCTGCCGCGAACGGCGAGGTCGACGCGCTGCGCCGGCGCTTTTGCGGCGAGGACGTCGGCAAGGAGGTCTTCCTCGCGCTCGCGGCCGAACCGACCGCGGCGAACAAGCAGGCCTACTGGCAGCAGTACCTGCAGCTCGAGTCGCCGCCCGAGCAGTGGACCATCGACAGCCTCGGCTGGTTCCACTGGCCGCGCCAGCAGGCGCTGACGTTGCCGTTCCTCGGCCCGGCGCTGGCGAAGGTCGACTGGGTCAAGCAGCACCGCCGCATCTTCTTCATGCCCGCGTGGCTCGACGGTTTCGTCAACGCGCACGACTCGCCCGAGGCACTCGCCATCGTCGACGAGTTCCTGCGCGAAACGCCGCTGTCGGACGACGTGCGCAGGAAGCTGCTGCAGAGCCGCGACGGCCTCTTCCGCACCGTGCGCATCCGCGCGGCCTTCGCGCGGTAGCATGGCACTGCGGTCGACGGCAATGGGCAGCGCCGCCTGGGTTCCCTTCGCCCCCCCGCGGCTGGGCTCTTGTGGTCATCGACGGGCGAGCCTGGAACGGCTTCGATGTCGGCTCATCTTCGCCGGCACGAGCCGACCGCGCCCCTGCGGGCCTGCGCTCGGAGGTCCGACGTGTTCCGCAACGCACGTTCTCCCATCCTCCCGAGCCTCCGCGGCGCCAGGGTCGGTCTCGTGCCGGCGTAGACTCCCGCCGGGTCGCGCGGCGCCGGCCGCGACCTCTCAGGTTCGCCGTGCCGGGCGCTGCTTGCCGCGGCGCCCGCGGCGGGGCGGCCCGGCCATGCGCAAGCGCGTGGAGTATTCGGCGATCCGGGCCAGCACGAGCTTCCTGACCAGCAGGGCCGGCAGCGGCTGGGACGCCGGGAATCGGATCGTGCCCTTGCTCGTGTCGTAGGCCAGCAGTTCGTCGCGATGCGTCTCGATCGGGAAGGCGCCCGGATAGAAGGCGCAGTGCCGGGCCGCGGCACCGAAGGCCACGAGCATGCGGCCTTCCAGGCGGAAGGTCGGGATGCCGTAGCTGATGCACTCGAGCGCTTCCGGTGCCGCGGCCTGGACGTCCCGCCGCAGTTGCTCGAGCGCCTGCCGCTGTTCGGCGCCGAGCGGTGCCAGGTACTCCTCGACCGTGCGCGGCGCAGGCACCGGTGGTTGCAGGCACGGCCGGGGCGAGGCCGGCCTGCGGGACTTGCGCGCCCGCGCGGCGCGCGGCTTCGCCTTGCGCTTCACGGCGCACCTCCGCGGCGGGGCGTTCGCGCCCGGCGACGGCCCGCGGCGAACCGGTCCGCAGCGGTCCGACCGGCGGACTCGGTGAACGGCGAGGCAGACCACGGCACGCGACGTTCCTCCAGGGACGAGGCTGGACGCGCTCGCGGCTGCGACCGCGGGGCGCGACCTTGACGAGCGCATCCTACCAGGAGGACCGGGCGCGCACGACCTTCCGCCGCGGTCCGCGGCGCCGTCGCGCGCGAACCCCGTGCGGCTCAGACGCTGCCGAACGTCAGCACGAGCCCGTGGCTCGACACGAACTCCACGGCCGACCACGAGGCGGCCTGCGCGCAGCAACCCTGGCCGAGCAGCTGCACGGCGTTCGGCACGGGCAGCGACAGGCCAGCACCCGGCTGCAGCGGCAGCCAGACCGCATCGCGGGGCTCCACGAGGAGCCGGCAGCCGGGCGCGCCGAGCCCGGTCAGTTCGAGCCCGGGCTGCAGCGGCAACCAGCCGAGCAGCAGCGCGCTGCCCAGCGCGCCCGCGGGTTCGTCGACGGCGCGCAGCAGGGTCGCCGTGCCCAGGACTGGGCGGCCGGTGGCGGCAAGGCCGAGGCCCGGATCGTCCGCCTGCGTCGCGAACGGTGCCGCCGCCGACAGATCGCGCGGCCCCGGATCGCGCGCGCCCTGGCCCGCCCCGAAGCCGACGAAGCAGCCGGCGTTCGGGTTCGCCATCGCGCCGTAGTCGAACTCGATCGCGCCGTTCGCCTGCAACGTCAGCGCGAACGAAGCACGGCTGCCCGGGTCGCCGTAGGTGGGCACGTTCCACCACCACAGGGTCGTGGCGCCGCTGCCCGGATCGAACGCCGCGAACACGGCATCGCCGCCCGCCGGCGCGAGGTCCAAACACGCGGCGGCGAGCGTCGGCTGGGACGCGAACAGCTCGGCGGGAGACGCCGGCAGCGGGCCCGGGCCGACCAGCCCGAGGTCGGTGAGGGCCACGCGGCCGTCGCTGTGCACGCGCAGCGTTCCCGTGCTGCCGCCCGGGAACACGAGCGGCACCGGCAGCGCGACGAACGTCGCCCCGCCGCGCGCGAGGCCGAGGTTCGCGGCACCCGGTGGCGGCGCGGACAGGCGCGCCGCGCGCAGCGTCACGTCGTAGCCGCCGGCACCGTTCGGCACGAGCGTGACGCCCTGGCCCGCGAGGTCGAACCCGCCGGGCACGAAGTGCTCGTAGAACGACCGGGCGCCCTGCCGGCAGCCTTCGCCGTAGCGTCCGACGGTCGCGACCTGGAACGGCCCCCCGCCGAGCGTGTAGTGCAGCGTGCCGTGGAACACGCGGTAGACGAAGGGCGCCGACTCGAGGAACTGCACCGCCGAGCCGCCGGCGCAGAGCAGCAGGTCGCCGTTGCCGAACGAGCGCAGGCCGAACGCGAAGCCGTAGGCGGGCATCACGCCGCGGCAGTGCAGCGCGACGCCGAAGTGGCCGGCAGGCAGGCCGATCGGCTGCGACAGCGTGCACGGCGACGGTTGCTGCCAGCCCGCGGCGGTCACCGCGCCGCTCGCGGCCATCACCCAGTCGCCGCGCGAGCCGACGTGGCCCTGCCAGCCGCCGGGGCGCACGTGGACCTCGACCGTGCCCTGGGTGCCGGGCGGCGAGTAGAGGCTCAGGTCGATGCGATCGAGCCGCAGTTCGCGCAGCACCTGGAGGTCGAAGTAGACGCCGCCGTCGAACGAGGCGAGGTAGTAGTTGCTCGCGTAGGACGTCGTCAGCGACTGCGCGGAGAGGCCCGCGGTGAACAGGAGGCAGAGCGCGCGGAGGGTAGGCATCGCACGAAAGGACGCGGCGCGGCGGCGACCACGAGGTTCTCCGGGAAAACTCCGCGCGCCCGGCATCGCCGCCCGGAGCGGGTGCCGCGGCAGACCGCCCGGCCTGCGGGATCTGTGCCGGGAGTGCACGTCTGCCGGCGGTGCGCGTCCGCCGCCGCCCACGTAGACTGCCGGCCATGCGCATCCTGCCGATCGCCATCGGGCTCGCGGCCACCGCAGCCGCGTTCGCCCAGTCCCCCACCTTCGGCCCGCCGGTGCGGCTCAAAGCCGGCGACAAGTTCCTCGGCCACCAGCGCCCCTACCCGTCGCCGGTGCTGCACGACCTCGACGGCGACGGCAAGGCCGATCTCGTCG
>VGXW01000206.1 GCA_016873195.1 Planctomycetota bacterium
TTTTACCCCGGCGAGACCCTGCTGCTGTCGCCGAGCCTGCTCGTCGTGCCGGCCGTGCTGTTGCTCGACGGCACCGGCGCCTCGTCGTGGCCGTATCCGATCCCGAACGACCCGGGCGTCGTCGGCATCCGCATCTACAGCCAGGCCCTGGGGCTCGGCACCGGCGTCTACGACACGAGCCGCGCGATCGAGGCCCGGATCTGCCCGTGAACCCCGCCGCGACGCGGCGGCGGGCCGGGAAACCACGAGCCCCCGCCGCGGCGGCCCCCGACCGGCAGGAGCGGCGATGACCTACCACGAAAAACACGAGTGCAAGTTCGTGATCGGCGAGGACCTGGCGGCCCGCCTGCTGCGGCGCTTCGCCCCCTTCGTCGAACCGGACCCCTTCGCGGCCAGGAGCCCGACCCATTCGTACTCGATCGCGAGCCTCTACCTGGACGACGATTGCCACACCCTCTACCGCGAGACGCTCGCCGGCCTGCCGCACCGCTTCAAGCTGCGCGTGCGCGGCTACAGCGACGACCCCGCGAGCCCCGTGTTCCTCGAGATCAAGCGCCGCCACGACCGCGTCGTGCAGAAGCTGCGTTGTCCGATCGACCGGGCCCTGCTGCCCGCGGTGCTCGCGGGCGTGCCCGACGCCGTGCCCGGCCTGCCGCCGTCGAAGCAGGCCGCGCTGCGCGATTTCCAGCGCCTGCAGCAGATGCGCGGGGCTGCGCCGCAGGTCCTGGTGCGCTACGAGCGCGAGGCCTACGTCGCGCGCGACGACGCCGACCTGCGCGTGACCTTCGACCGGCGCCTCGCCGCGATGCCCGAGTCGGCGCCGGTCGTGCGCCTGCAGGACCGGCGCTACGCGCTGCTGCCGCGCCGCGGCCTCGTGCTCGAGCTGAAGTTCACCGGCCGCTGTCCCGCCTGGATGCTCGACGCGGTGCAAGCCTGCGAACTGCACCGCACGTCGTTCTCGAAGTACTGCCGGTCGCTCGACAGCCTGCACGTGCTGCCGTTCGCCGACGCCTGAACCCCCTGCCCCGCCCCCCCGACCCCTCCGTATGAACGAACTCTGGCGCCAGCTCGGCGACCTCACGGCGACCTTCCCGTCGCTGCCGACGGTCGTCTACAGCCTGCTGCTCGCCTTCGTGCTCAGCAAGCCGCTCGCGTGGGTCTACGTCTGGACCCACCACGGCATGAGCTACTCGCGGTCGTTCGTGCAGGCGCTCGTGATCCTGTCGCTGATCGTCACGATCGTGATGCTGGCGATCGGCGACAGCCTGGCGCGCGCGTTCGGCCTGTTCGGGGCGCTGGCGCTGATCCGGTTCCGCACGCCGATCAAGGACACGCGCGACACCGTGTTCCTGTTCCTGGCCGTCTCGATCGGCATCACCGTCGGCGTGCAGAACACGCTGCTCGCCGTGGTCGGCACCGCGGCGACGCTCGCCGTGAGCGCCTACCTGTTCGGGGTGCGCTTCGGCGAACGCATGAGCCACGACGGCGTGCTGCGCTTCTCGATGCCCGCACTCGGCGAGCAGGAACAGCACCTGCGCCGCGTGCTGCGGCACTACTGCCGCCACTTCGCCCTGGTCACGCTGCGCGACTCCCGCCACGACGGGGCGATGGAGTTCGCCTACCAGCTCCGCCTGCACGACGTCGACGCCTCGACTGGTCTCTTGGCCGACGTGCGCACGATCCCGGGCGCCGCCGACGTGCAGCTGTCGATGCAGAACGAACACGAGGAACTCTGATGAGCGACTGGCGACCGAGTCGGCCGCGCGCGGGCCTGCTGTTGCGCGCGCGGCACGTCGTGCGCGGCGCGACCCCCGCCAGCGTCTGGGTCCTCGCGGTGGCGGCGCTCGTCTGGATGGGCCGGACGATGCCGTTCCAGGGCCAGCTCGTGGGCATCGTCGACGCGGCGCAGAGCAGCGTCGGGGCCCCGGTCGACGGCCGCATCTGCGCCGTGCTCGTCACGCTGCACCAGGAGGTCGAGCAGGGCCAGGTGCTCGCGCGCCTCGACGACGCCGACGTGCGGCTGCGGCTGACCCAGGCGACCTACGAGCTCGAGCGCCTGCGCGCCGACATGGCGCGCGAGGCGGCCGACGTCGAACAGCAGGCGCGCGCGACCGCCGCCGAGCACGGCCTCGAAGCCGGCGTCGAGCAACGCCGCCTCGCCAGCGCCGTCGAGGCGGCCCAGCTCGGCGCCCTGTCGGTGCGCACCCAGCTCGAGGAGGCGCGCATCCGCGTGCAGGGCGTCGCCGTCGAGGCGGACCGCCTGGCCGCCCTGGCCACGCAGGGCATGGTCGGCGAGCCGGAACTGGTGCGCGTGCGCACCGAGCGCGACGCGCTGCAGAAGCGCATCGAGGAGCTCGCGTCGCTGCACCAGGAACACGAAGCCCGCGTGGCGACGGCGCAGCAGCGCCTGCGCGAGTTCGCGCCCGTCGGCGTCGCCGGGCTCGCGGTCGACACCGCGCTCGCGCCCTTGCGCTGGCGACTGAAGGCCCAGGAAGCGAGCCTCGAGCGCATCGCGCTCGACGGCCGGCAGCTCGACCTGCGGGCGCCGATCGGCGGGCGGGTCGTCGCCGTGACCGCGCAGGCCGGCGAATGGACCGCGGCCGGCCGTGCGCTCGTTTCCATCGTCGACCCCCGGCCGCGCCGCATCCTCGCCTACGTCGCCGACGCCATGCGCGGCCAGCTGCAGCCGCAGCAGCCGGTGCGCGTGCACCGCGGCGACGCCGGCCTGCTCGGCACCGCCGCGATCCAGAGCATCTCGCCGACCGTCGTGCGCGTGCCGGACCGCCTCTGGGGCGACCCACGGCGCGAGGAGTGGGCCTACGAGGTCGTCGTCACCGCGACCGGCTTCGAGACGCCCGGCGAGCGCGTGCAGCTGCAGCTGCGGCCGTGAGGCCGCGCCGGATCACGCGAACCCGACCGGCTCCTCGCCGGCGACGCGGCGCTGCCCTGCCGGATCCGGCCGGCCGGCGTCCGCGGCCGAGCCCTGGAAGCTGTCGACCTCCTGCAGCGACACCGCGATGCGCGAACTGACGCCGCGGCGCTGCATCGTGATGCCGTAGAGCACCTGGCACTCGGCCATCGTGCGCTTGTGGTGGGTGACGATGCAGAACTGCGTGCCGTGCGTGAAGTCGCGCAGCACGCGCAGGAAGCGCTCGACGTTCGTCTCGTCGAGCGCCGCGTCGACCTCGTCGAGGATGCAGAACGGGCTCGGCCGCACCTTGAACAACGCGAACAGGATCGCGACCGCGGTCAGCGAACGTTCGCCGCCCGACAGCAGGTTGATCGACTGCAGCTGCTTGCCGGGCGGTTGCGCGACGATCTCGATGCCGGCTTCGAGCAGGTCCTCCAGGTTCGTCAGGAACATGTCGGCCTTGCCGCCCTGGAACAGCTTGCGGAAGATCTCCTGGAAGTTCTTGCGGGCCGCGTCGAACGTGTGCTCGAAGAGCAGCTTCGACTCGGCCTCGAGCTTGCGCAGCGTGTCCAGCAGCGCGCGGCGCGCCTCCTTGAGGTCGCCGACCTCCTGCTCGAGCGTCGAGAACTGGCCTTCCTCGTCGTCGAGTTCCTGCACCGCGTCGAGGTTCACGGCGCCGAGGCGGTCCTTCTGGCTCTGCAGGACCTGCACCTCCCTGCGCGCGTCGGCCGCGTCGAAGTCGTCGTGTTGCCACAGTCGCCGCATCGACCGGAAGGCCTGCACCCAGGCCGGCGGCAGCGGCGGGCCCTGCAGCTCGTCGACGAGTCCGGGCGGCGCCGGCGGCCCCTGGTGTTCCTCGTCGGCCACGAGGCCGACGCCCGTCACCTCGCCGAGGCACCGGCGCAGTTCGACGCCGGTCTCCTCGCGCAGGCGGTCCTCGAGCCGCGCGAACCGGTGGTCGAGGTCGGCGGCCTGCAGCCGCGTCTGCGTCAGCGCCTCGTTCGCGGCCGCCCGGCGCTGCTCGGAACCGTGCACCTCCTGCTGCACGCGCGCGCGCTGCTGCCGCGCCGCGTCGAGGCCCACCTGCCGCTCGAGCCTGGCGGCCGACAGCGCCGCGAGCTGGTCCTCGAAGGCCGCCGCCAGTTCGCCGAGCCGCGCCTGTTCGGCGATCGCGCGCGCGCGGTCGTCCTCGGCGTCGCGCTGGCGGTCGTGCAGTTCCTGCAGCGCCCGCTCGAGGTCGCGCAGCGCCTGCTCGTGCATGGCGATCGCGCGCAGCGCCCCCTCGCGGGCCTCGCCGGCCTGCACCTGGCCGATGCGCAGTTCCTGCTCCGCGCGCTGGGCCGCCTGGCAGGTCGACTCCGCGGCCGCGATGCGCCCGGACAGGTCGCCCTCCGCGGCGGTGAACCGGGCCTCGCTGCCCGCGAGCAGGAACTGGTCGAACAGCGCGGCGCCGAGCTGCGCCAGCGCGCCGCAGCGCGTGCGCGACAGCTCGCCGCCCTCGTGCCCGAGTTCCCCCACCTCGCGGTCGAGATCGGCGGTGCGCGCCTGGATGCGGCCGAGCTGCCCCTGCGCGGCGTGCGCGGCGCCGCGCACGGCCTGCAGCGCCTCGCCGACCGCCTTGAGTTCGCGCTTGAGCGCGTCGACGCGCCCCGTCACCGCGTCCTTGCCGGCCTGCAGGTCGGCGAGCCGCGCCTGCACGGCCGCGACCTGCGTGCAGAGTTCGGCGATCTGCGAGCGCCGCACGACGAGGCCCGCGTGCCCTTCCGCCGCAGCGCCGCCCTCCAGCCGCGGCCCGCAGACCAGCGTGCCGTCCGGCGTCACGAAGCACAGGTCGGCGCGCGTCGGGTCGGCGAGGTCGAAGCCCGCGAGCACGACGCCGCGCAGGAGCCAGCCCAGCAGCCGTTCGCTCGCGGAGTCGGTCGCCACGTGCCGCACGAGGTCGGTCAGGTAGTGCGCCCCGGGCGGCGGCGACAGCAGTCCGGAGCGGCACGGCGGGGCCTCGCCGAACTCCTGCTCGACCAGCAGCAGCACGCGGCCGAGCCGGCGGTCCGCGAGGTCGCGCACGATCGCCGCGGCGTGTTCGCGCGTGTCGACGACCAGCGCCTGCACGTACGGCCCGAGCGCCGCCTCGAGCGCCTGGCCGTGCTGCAGGTCGATCTCGATCAGGTCGAGCAGCCGGCCGCGCAGGCCGTCCGGCCGCTGCTGCAGCACGTGGCGCGGCGCCTCGTCGAGGCCCTCCATGTGGGCCTCCATCGCGAGCAGGGCCTGCCGGCGCCCGTCGACCTGCGACAGCTCGAGCCGCAGCTGCGACTCGCGCTGCGCGAGTTCCGCGGCCGCCGCGTCGGCGCCCTGCAGGTCGCCGAGCGCCTGCTGTTCGCGCTCCTGCAAGATGCGCTCCTTCGTGGCGACGTCGACGAGTCCGGCGCGCAGCTGCTGCGCCTCGGCGGCGAGACCCTCGCCCTCGGCGGCGAGCGCCGCGCGCCGTTCGGTGAGCCGCAGCTCGCGCGCCTTCGCCGCGCCGATGCGCGCCGTGGCGTCGGCCGCGGCGTTGCGCGCGCGCGCGCGCCCGTGCAGCAGCTCGAGCTGGCGCTCGCGCACCTGCTCGCGCTCCTGCTGCAGCGCGCGCAGGGCCGCGGCCGCGGCCTGCACGTCGCGGCGCTGGTGCTCGAGCTGCTTGTGCAGCTGCACGAGCTCCGCCTCCTTGCTCGCCAGACCGTCGCGGGCCACGGTCAGCGCCGCCGCCCGCTCCTCGCGCTGGTCCTGCAGCCCGCCCGCGCGCAGCCGGCCGCGGTCGAGCTCCGCCAGCAGGTCGGCGGCGCGCTGGCCCTGGGCATCGGCGCGCCCGCGGTGCGTCGTCAGTTCGCCCCGGCAGGCGCGCACCTCCTCCTGCACCCGCTCGAGCGCCCCGGTGCAGGCAGCGATCGCCGCGTCGGCGGCTTCGAGCTCCGCGGCGGCCGCGTCGCGGCCGGCTTCCGCGGCGCCCAGCTCGGCCTGCGCCTCCTGCAGGCACCGTGCCTGCGCGGCGAGCTCGTCGCGCAGCGCGCGCCCGTCGATCACCGCCAGCGCGGCGCGCAGTTCGCGCAGCGAAGCCTGCAGCACCTGGAACCGCCGCGCCTTGCCCGCCTGGATGCGCAGGCTGCGGATCCGCCGCGCCCGCTCCTCGAGCAGGTCGGTGACGCGCGCGAGGTTCTGATCGGTGCGCTCGAGCTTGCGCAGCGCCTCCTTCTTCTGCAGCTTGAAGCGCGCGACGCCGGCCGCTTCCTCGAAGATCGCCCGGCGCGCCTCGGGGTTGGCCGACAGCACGGCGTCGATGCGCCCCTGCTCCATGACCGAGTAGCCGCCGGTGCCGAGCCCGGTGTCGAGCAGCACGTCGCGCACGTCCTTGAGGCGCACCTCCTGGCCGTTCAGCAGGTAGCTCGATTCCTTGTCGAGCGTGAGCCGCCGCGCGATGTCGACCTCGCCGCGCCCGTCCACCCTGCCCTCGGGATCCTCGAAGGTGATCGTCACCTCCGCGAGCCCCATCGGATCGCGGCCCTCGGCACCCTTGAAGATGACGTCGGTCATCTCGTTGCCGCGCAGGCTCTTCGCGCGCTGGTCGCCGAGCACCCACTTGATCGCGTCGACGACGTTGGACTTGCCGCAGCCGTTCGGACCGATGATGCCGGTCAGCCGGTTGTCGAACTCGAACTCGGTGCGGTCCGCGAAGGACTTGAAGCCGCGCGCGACCAGACGCTTGAGCCGCATGCGGTCACTCCCGCGCGAACCGGCCGCGCCGGTCGACCGGAGCCTCGGCGGCCGGCGCCGCGACCGTCTCGCCGAACCGCAGCAGGGTCGCCAGCGAACGGCGCCGACGCGTGCGTTCGGCCGCGACGGCCCCGTAGGCGACCGCCGCCGCGGGCTGACCGGTGACGACCAGCAGGTGCTGCACCGCGTCCGCGATCTCGGCCGTCGTCAGCGGCGCCCGGCTCTCGTCCTGCGCCGGCGCGGGCCGCTTCTGCCGCAGCGCCTGCAGCGTGACGTTCGCGAGTTCCAGCGCCCGCCAGTCCTCGTCGACGCCGACGCTGTGCAGGGCCAGATGGATCGAGCGCGCGAGCTTCGTCGCGCGCAGGAACTCCGTGCGCCCGTCACGCTTCCGAACCAGATGCTCCGTCCGCCGCCTCATGACCACCCTCCCGACGCTTCTCGAGCATCGGCTTCAGCTCGTCGAGGAACTGCGACACGTCCTTGAACTCGCGGTAGACCGACGCGAAGCGCACGTAGGCCACCTGATCGAGGTGCCGCAGTTCCTGCATGATGAGGTTGCCGATCACCTTGCTCGGCACCTCCTTGTCGAAGGCCTCCAGGCACTGGCGTTCGACGCGGTCGGCGATCGCTTCGAGCTGTTCGAGCGACACCGGCCGCTTCTCGCACGCGCGCAGCATGCCGCCGAGCACCTTCTGGCGATCGAACCCGACGCGCTCCCCGTTCTTCTTGACGACGCGCAACGGCGCGGTCTCGGTGCGCTCGTAGGTCGTGTAGCGCCGACCACAGTCGGCGCAGACCCGCCGCCGGCGGATTGCGAATCCGTCGGCGCTCGCGCGCGAATCGATGACCCGATCGTTGTCGGTCTTGCAGTACGGACAGCGCATGGTTGCTCGCTCGCCCCGCATCGCGCGCAGAGCGCGCGTTCGGGGTTGGCACTCGGCCCGACGGAAACCGGCTGACCCCGGCCTCCAGGCCTTGCAGACGGCGGGACCATACTGCCCCAACGCCTTGTGTGTCAAAGGCTCGCGCGGTGGAACGTAGTCCACCGCCGCCGGCCGTCACTTGCCGAGGCAGAACCGCGCGTAGATGCGATCGAGCAGGTGCTCGGGGGAATGCCGCCCCTCGACGTCGTCGAGCGCGCGCAATGCCGCCTGCAGGTCGATCGCGGCGAGTTCGGGCGTCACGGTGCCCGCCGCGGCGCGCGCGACCGCCGCGGCGGCGAGCCGCAGGCCCTCGCGCAGCGGCGCGCCGGCACCGATCCCGCCCGACGAGGCGCGCTCGACGAGCAGATCGCGCAGCGTCGGGACGCCGCGCCCGGTGCGGGCGCTCGTCACCAGCACGGGCGTATCGGCTGACAGCAGCGCGCGGACCGGCGCGGGCAGCTCCGGCACGGCCGCGACGAGATCGCAGCGCGTCCAGACCACCGCCAGCAGCGGCAGTCCCAGACGCCGGAGGCAGAGCGGCGCGCGCGCGGTCGCTCCGTCGAGCACCACGAGCGCGGCGGCGGCCCCACCACCGAGACGGTCGCGCAGTTCCAGCGCGGCGTGGTCCCATTCGCTCGGATCGTCGAGGTCGCCCGGCGCGTCCCACACGGCGACCCCCGGCGCGATCTCGATCCGCAGCACGTCCCGCGTCGTGCCCGGCCGCGAGTCGACGAGCGCCGCGGCGCGTCCCGCGAGCGCGTTGCACAGCGACGACTTGCCCGCGTTCGCGGCCCCGACCAGCAGCACTTCCCCGCCGGGCGCCGCCGCGGGCACGGTCGCCGCGAGTTCGGCGAGGCGCCGCGCCGCGCCATCGAGCCCGTCGCGCAGTTCCTGCCCGGCCGCGGCGACGCCCTCCTCGGGGCCGAAGTCGAGCCCGGCCTCGATCGCCGCCAGCGCATCCTGCAACCGTTCCCGCAGGTCGGCGGCGGCCGCGCCGAGCCCGCCGCGCAGCCACTGCACCGCGGCGGCGGCGCCGCGCTGGTCGGCGGCGTGCAGCAACAGCAACAGGCCCTCGGCCCGCGCCGGGTCGAGCCGTCCGTTCTGGCACGCGCGCGCCGTGAACTCGCCCGGCAACGCGAGCCGCGCGCCCAGCTGGGCACCGCGTTCGATCAGGTCCTCGAGCACGAACTGCACGAGCAGCGGCCCGCCCGGCACGTGCAGTTCGACGACGTCCTCGCCCGTGTAGGAACCCGGGG
>VGXW01000207.1 GCA_016873195.1 Planctomycetota bacterium
CCCCTACGAGGTCGAGCAGCTCGCGGCGCACGGTTTCCTCCCGGTGCACTGCGGCCCCCACCCGCTGCGCACCGAGACCGCGCTCGGCGTGCTGGCCGGTCAGTTGGAGCTGCTGCGCGCGCGCGGTAGCCTGCCGTCGTGACCACGCTGCGCGCAGGCATCTCGGGCTCCGGGGCGCTGGCCCGCGCCGCGGTGCAGCGGGTGCGGACGCACGCCTTCTGCGACGTCGTCGCCGCGCACGAACCGGATCCCGCGGCGCGCGCGGCCTTCCAGCGCGACACCGGCATCGGCTTCGTGACCGCGGATTTCCCGGCGCTGCTGGCGACCGGCATCGACTTCGTGATCCTCGCCGGCCCGTGCTCTGCGCGGCTCGAGCAGGTGGCGCTCGCCGCCGACCAGGGCGTGCACTGCCTGCTGCACGCGCCGATGGCACCCGACCCGGCGGTCGCCGCCGCGATGGTCGCCGCCTGCGAGCGCGCGCAGGTCAAGCTCGGCGTCGCCGTGCAGGGCCAGGAGGATCCGGTGTTCGAGCAGCTGCGGGCCATGGTCGCCGCCGACTGGCTCGGCGGCCCCGCCTGCGTGCAGGCGCTGTGGGCCGAGAACCCGCTGCTCGACGCGCCGCCCGGGCCCGGCGACTCTTGCGCCGCCGAGTACCCCGCCGCCGATCCGCTGCTCGCGATCGGCGCGCACCACGTGCACCTCGCGACCTGGCTGCTCGGCCGCCCGGTGGTGCGCGTCACGGCGCAGGGCACGCGCGGCCTGCGCCCGCTGCCCGCCGAGAGCACCGCGGCGACCGTGTTGTTCCGCGGCAACGTGCTCGGCACGTTCACCGCGAGCCACCTCGCGGCCGCGCGCGCGTTCGCAATCCACGGCACCGACGGCGGCCTGCGCCTGCACGGCGACCGCCTGTGGCTCCGCGGCCGGTCCGAGTTCCACGGCGACGTGTTCGACTACCCGCGGCCGGGCGAAGAGCTCGCGCTGCCGGCCGGCGAACTGCGCGCGCGGAGCCTCGCGCGCGCGATCCAGCACGAGCTGCACGGCCGGTTCGCGCGCTGGATCGACGACGTCGACGACTTCCCGTGCCCCGGCGAGCAGGCGCTCGAGGACCAGCGCGTGCTCGACGCGATCGCGCGCGCGGTGGCCTCGGGGGCCGCGGAGGTGCCGTGACGCGCGTGCTGCTCTACGCGACCTGCCTCGTCGACCAGTGCTGGCCGGAGATCGGCCTCGCCGCCGCGGCGCTGCTCGGACACGCCGGCTGCGAGGTCCTCGCCGACCCCGCGGCGACCTGCTGCGGGCAGCCGTTCTGCAACAGCGGCTACCCGGCCGCCGCGCGACCGCTGGCCGAACGCGTGCTGGCGCAGTTCGAACGCAGCGGCGCCGCGGCGCTGGTCGCGCCGTCGGGCTCGTGCGCCGCGCAGATCCGCCACTACCCGGGGCTGTTCGCGGAAGATCCCGGCCTCCGCCCGCGCGCCGCGCACCTCGCCGCACGCACCTTCGAGCTGAGCCAGTTCCTGGTCGCACGGGGCATGACGCAGGCGCCCGGACGCTTCGCGGGCCGCGTCGGCTGGCACGACAGCTGCCACGGCCAGCGCGACCTCGGCATCCACGACGAACCGCGGGCCCTGCTGCGCAGCGTGCCCGGCCTCGAGCTCGTCGAGTTCCCGGGGCACGACGCCTGCTGCGGCTTCGGCGGCACCTTCGCCGTGAAGCTGCCCGAGCTGTCCGTCGCCATCGCCGACCAGAAGCTCGATGCGGCCACGGCCGCCCCGATCGACGTGCTCGGCGGCGGCGACGCGAGCTGCCTCTTGCACCTGCGCGGCCGGCTGCAGCGCCGCGGCAGCCGCCTGCGCGTGATGCACCTCGCCGAACTGCTGGCCCACGGCCTGCCGGGGGTGCGCTGATGCCCCGCCACCTGCCGATGCAGGAGTTCGCCGCGAACGCGGCCCGCGCGCTGCAGGACACGCAGCAGCGGCAGGCGCTGCGCGCCGCGGCGGCGACCTTCGCCGCGCGCCGCCAGGCGGCGCTGCAGCAGGCGCCCGACTGGCAGCGCTGGCGCGAGCAGGCGCGCGCGGTCAAGGACCACACGCTGCAGCACCTCGACCACTACCTCGAGTCGTTCGAACGCAACGCGACCGCGCGCGGCGCCCGCGTGCACTGGGCGGCCGACGCCGGCGAGGCGGTCCGCCTCGTGCTCGAGCTGGCGCGCGCGCACGCCGGCGGCCTCTGCGTGAAGGCCAAGAGCATGACCACCGAGGAGGTGCGCCTCAACGACACGCTCGAGCGCGCGGGCATCGAAGCGGTCGAGACCGACCTCGGCGAGTGGATCCAACAGCTCGCCGGCGAGACGCCGTTCCACATCCTGGTGCCGGCGATCCACAAGAGCCGCGGACAGATCGCCGAGCTGTTCGCGCAGAAGATCGGCACGCCCCCCGGCGCCGACCCGCCGGCGCTGACCGCCGCGGCGCGCGCGACGCTGCGCGCCAAGTTCGCCAGAGCCGGCCTCGGCATCAGCGGCGCGAACCTGCTCGTCGCCGAGACCGGTTCGCTGCTGCTGCTCGAGAACGAGGGCAACATCCGGCTCGTGACCTCGGTGCCGAAGGTGCACGTGGCGCTGGCCGGCATCGAGAAGCTCGTGCCGAGGCTCGCCGACCTCGACGTGTTCCTGCGCCTCTTGCCGCGGTCGGGCACCGGGCAGGCGCTGTCGACCTACCAGTCGCTGCTGACGGGGCCGAAGAGCAGGCCGGGCGACGAGGGGCCCGAGGAACTGCACGTCGTACTGCTCGACAACGGCCGCTCGCGCATGCTGGCGCACGAGGTCACGCGCCCGTCGCTCGCGTGCATCCGCTGCGGCGCCTGCCTCAACGTCTGCCCGGTCTACCAGCAGGTCGGCGGGCACGCCTACGGCTCCGTGTATCCGGGGCCGATCGGCGCCGTGGTGACGCCGCAGCTGCTGCCGCTCGCGGACGCGGCGGCGCTGCCGTTCGCGAGTTCCTTGTGCGGGGCCTGCCGCGACGTCTGCCCGGTGCGGATCGACATCCCGCGGCTCCTGCTGCACCTGCGCGCCGAGGTGCGCGAGGGCACGCCCGGCGTGCCGGCGGCGAAGCCGGCCCGGCTCGAGCGGATCGCGATGCGGGTCGGCGCGTTCGTGATGGCGCGGCCGCGCCTCTATCGCTTCGCGACCGGCTGCGCGCGGCTGCTCGACCGGCTCGCCGGCCCGCTGCTGCACCGGCTGCCGCCGCTGTCACGGTGGCGCGCGGGCCGCGAGGTGCCGCAGCTCGCACGCAAGGACTTCCGCACGCGGTGGGCGCAACGGAGGCGATCGTGAGCGCGCGCGAGACGATCCTCGGCGCCGTGCGCGGCCACCTCGGCCGGAACGCCGGCGCGGGGGTCGGCCCCCCGCCGCCGGTGCCGCTGCTCGGGCGCGTCGATCTCGACGGCCCGGCGAAGCTGCTGCAGTTCGGCGAACGGCTCGCGGCGGTCGGCGGCACGCTGCACCTCGGGCTCGCGGACGGCGGGCTCGCGGCCGTGCGGGAGCTGCTGCACCGGCGCGCGCCGGCGGCGGTCGCGCGCAGCGACGCGCCGCTGGTGGCCGCCCTCTGCGCGCACGCGGACCTGTGCCGGCTGCCGTGGCTCTCCCCAACCGCGACGAAGCAGGAGCTGTTCGCGGCCGATGCCGGCGTCACCGCAGCGCAGTGGGCCATCGCCGAGACCGGCACGCTGGTGCTCGTGCACGATGACGAACGCCACCGGCTCGCTTCGTTGCTGCCGCCGGTGCACCTGTGCCTGCTGCCCGCAGCGCGCATCCTCGCGGATCAAGGCGAACTGCTGCGCACGCTCGGCGCGCCGCTGCCGCCGGCGGTCACGTTCGTGACCGGCCCGTCGCGCACGGCGGACATCGAGCTGCAGCTCGTCGTCGGCGTGCACGGGCCGAAGGAGCTGCACGTCGTGGTCGTCTGACGGCCCGGGACGCCCGGCTCGACCTCGCCCCCGCGGCTCCCGCCACGGCGCGCCGCGTCGGCCATCCTCTCGATCGCCTGCGCCGCTGCCGCCCACGTGTAGGCCGCGCGCACCGCCGGGGCGAACGACCGCGCCTGTTGCCGCAGGGCGTGGAGGTCGGCCAGGGCCGCGCCGAGCAGCCGTGCGGTGCCGTCGGCGCACGGCTCGAGCACCCAGGGTCGGCCGAGGTGGACGCCCGGCAGCTCGAGCTGCCGCCGCACCGAAGGGATCTGCACAGCACCCGGTCCGGCCATCAGCGCGTCGGTCGCGCCGCCGGCGGTCGCGAGCACCGGCAGGCCGGCGGCCCGCGCCTCGAGCACGGGCAGGCAGAAGCCCTCGCCGCGGTACGGGTGCAGCAGCAGGTCGCAGGCGGTGTAGAGGCCGGCCAACTGCCCGCGCGACAGCGACCGTTCGACGAGGCGGATCGGCGGCGTGCCCCGCGTGGCGGCGAAACGCTCGACGAGGCCGCGCAGGTCGAAGCCCCGGTAGTGGCTGTCGCCCCCGACGGCCTTGACGACGACGGCGAAGTCGGCGCCGGCCCGGCGCGCGGCGAGCACCGCGCGCAGGAACACGTCGAAGCCCTTGCGCCAGACGAGGCCGCCGCAGAACAACACCGCGGGTCGGCCGCCCTTCCAGGCCATGATCTCGGGGTCCGGCGCGACGGCGTCGTCGATCGCGGCGTCGACCCCGTGCGGCACGACGTGCAGGCCCACCGGCGAGCGTCCGGCGGCCAGGATCGTCCCGGCGACGTGGTCGCTGTGCACGACGACGAGGTCGGCCTCGTCGGTGACGGCCGGCGCCAGCTCGACGGGCAGCGCGCCGTACTCCCAGTCGACGCGCAGCGCGAACGTCGTGCAGTCGGGCCGCGCGCAGCGCACCGGCCAGCCCGACGCCAGCCAGAGGTCGGCGCGTCCGGGACGGCGCGCCAGCAGCGGCACGAGTTCGGGGGCCCGCCGCCGGAACTCGCCGAGGCCGGAGCACAGCGGCGTGCGCGGCACGAGCCGCAGGTCGACGTGGCCGCGCCGGCGCAGCGCCAGCGCCGTCTCGATCGACAGTTCGGCGCTCGACGACGTCTCGAAGAACGGCGCCTCGAGCACGACCACGGGCCGCCGGTCGCCCGCCGCGTCCACGCGGGCCGGCGACGGCGCCACCGCGCCGCGCACGAAGCGCTCGAGCACGAGACGGCGGCCGCGCGCGCCGACCGCGCGCGCACCGGGTCCGAGCGCATTCGCGACCGCGGCCGCGGCCGCGTCGACGTCGGGTTCGAACCAGCTCGCGCCGTCCCTGCGGTCGCGGCGGCGACCGCCGATCGGGTAGCACACGCCGGGGCGATCGGCGATCGCGGCGGTCGCGGCCCAGCGCGAGAGGCACAGTGGCCGCGCGGAGGCCAGCGCCTGCACGACGACCGGCGCCGCGCGCAGCGTCCGCCACGGCAGCAGCACGAGCGCGGCGTCCGCGAGGTGCCGCGGCTCGAGCGGGCCGGGCACGAGCTCGCAGACCCCGCCGCTGGCCGCGAGTTCGCGCGCGATGCCGGCGAGCGCCCCCTCGCCGGCGTCGAGCGTCACGAGGCGCAGCTTGCGGCCCGAGCCGGCGAGCACCTCGCGCCAGAGGCAGAGCACCACGTCGATGCCGCTGCCGTGGTCGGCGCTGCCGACGTGCACGACGGCGCCGTCGCCGGGCGCGGGCGGCAGACCGGTCCAGGCCAGGAGTTCGCGCTCGGCCATGGCCAGCGGGTGATCGGCGACGCCGGCTCCGCGCTGCCGGGCGCCGAGCGTCGCGAGCAGATCGGCCGCGCTCACCGCGTCCTCCGCCGCACCGACCCAGCAGGCCTCGGGCCACTCGAAACCGGCGGCGGCGACGAGGTCTTCGCGCTGCTCCGGCGGGCCGAACACGACGACCGGCGCCGTGGCCACGACCGCCTCGGCGGCGGCGGCGAGCAGCATCTCGATCTCGCCGCCCGGCAGGTCCGTGCCGACGCTGAAGTCGCGCACGCCGTCGGTCAGCGGGATCACGGTCTGGCCAGCAAGGGCCGGCCGCCCCGCCACGGCGCCCAGCGACAGCGAGCAACGGCAACCCGCCTGCAACGCGCCGCGCAGCAGCGCGCGCGCGCACGCCGCGCTGGCGTCGTCGCCGAACGGATCCCCGTGGAGGCGCAGGTGCATCGTCGTCTCCCTCCCATCGGCGATTGCGGGACGGTGCTGGAGCCTGCCCGGGGCCGGGCTCGGGCACGGCGGCCGGGTGGCCGCACCGCGCCTGCTGCCCCCGGCGGCGGCGCCCACCGGCGCGACGGCTCGACCCGTCCCGGTTCAAGTCATTGCGGACAGGCTCCCGATAGCCCGATGGCAGCGGCCCCACGTGCGGGCCGCCATGCGGCAGGAGGAGCCATGGCGAAGAAGGCAACAGCAGCCACGCGACCGGTCCGGACGGCGGAGGGTCCGCTCGTCCGGCCACGGCCACCCGCCCATGGGAGTCGTCGATGAGTGCCGGGGACCCGTTCGTCGCGATGGTGCTGGCCGGCGGGGCAGGCACGCGGCTCGCCGCGGTCGTCGCCGATCGATGCAAACCGATGGCGCTCGTCGGCGGGCAGCCGTTCGTGCTGCGGGTGCTCGACCAGCTGGCGGCGGCTGGCTGCCGGCGCGCGATCCTGTGCACCGGGCACCTCGCCGCGCAGGTCGAACGCGAACTCGGCGCCGCGCACGCGGGCCTGGAGCTGGTCCACTCGCGCGAGCCAGGGCCGCTCGGCACCGGCGGGGCCCTGCGCCACGCGCTGCCGCACCTCGACGACGCAGCCGCGCTCGTGGTCAACGGAGACTCCTTCGTCGATGCCGACCTCGCCGCGTTCGTGCGCTGGGCGAAGGCCCGCGGCGCGCCCGGCGCGCTGCTCGCGGTCGACGTCGACGACACGTCGCGCTACGGCCGCGTCGAGACGGCCGCGGACGGCAGCGTCGTACGCTTCCACGAGAAGGCACCCGGCAGCGGTGCCGGCGCGATCAACGCCGGCGTCTACTGGCTGCCCCGCGCGACGATCGCGGCGCTGCCGGGACCCCGCCCCTGTTCGCTCGAGCGCGAGGTGTTGCCGGGCCTCGTCGGCGCCGGCCTGGTCGCGCACCGCGTGCAGGCCCCGTTCCTCGACATCGGCGTGCCGGAGGACTACGCCGCGGCCAGCGAGTTCTTCGCGGCCTGCGAGCACCGGCACCGGCGCCCGCGGCAGGGCCTGCTGATCACCGATCGTGACGGGACCCTGATCGCCGAACGCCACTACCTCGCCGACCCGCGCGGCGTCGAACTGCTGCCCGGGGTCGCCGAGGGGCTGCGGGCGTTCGCGGCGCACGGCTACGAACTGGCGATCGTCACCAACCAGTCCGGCATCGCCCGCGGTCGCTTCGACGCGGCGGCGCTCGACGCCGTGCACGCGGAACTGGTGCGCCAGCTGCGCGAGGCCGGCGTCACGGTCGCCGGCATCTGGTTCTGCCCGCATCACCCGGACGACGGCTGCACCTGCCGCAAGCCGGAGCCGGAACTGCTGGACCGCGCCATGCAGGGACTCGGCTACCGGCCGTCGCAGTGCCTCGTCGTCGGCGACAAGGCCTGCGACATCGAACTCGGCGCCCGGCTCGGCGTGCGCACGGCGCTGGTGCGGACCGGCTACGGCGCCGGCACCGAACGGGACCGGCTCTGCGCGCCGGACACGGTCGTCGACGGGTTCCGCGAACTGGCGCTGCAGGAGGTCGGCCCGTGATCATCAGCCGGACCCCGTTCCGCCTCTCGTTCTTCGGCGGCGGCACCGACTACCCCGATTGGTACCGCCGGCACGGCGGCGCCGTGCTCGCGACGACGATCGACAAGTACTGCTACCTGAGCTGCCGGTTCCTGCCGCCGTTCTTCGACTACCGCTACCGCGTCGTCTGGTCGAAGGTCGAGAACCGCAAGGAGATCGCCGCGATCGAGCACCCGGTCGTGCGCTGCCTGCTCGCGCACCTCGGCATCACGCGCGGGCTCGAGGTGCACCACGTCGGCGACCTGCCGGCGCGCAGCGGCATGGGGTCGAGTTCGGCGTTCACGGTCGGCCTGCTGCACGCGCTGCACGCGCTGCAGGGCCGCATGGTCGGCAAGCAGGCGCTGATGGAGGAAGCGATCTTCGCCGAGCAGGTGCTGCTGCAGGAGACGGTCGGCTCGCAGGACCAGGCGTCGGCGGCCCACGGCGGCTTCAACCGGATCACCTTCGCGCCGAACGGGGCGATCTCGGTGTCGCCGATCGTGCTGCGGCCCGGCCGGGTCGAGGAACTCGACTCGCACCTGACAATGTTCTACACGGGCATCGTGCGGACCGCGTCGCAGGTCGCGGCTGGCTACGTCACCGACCTGGGCCAGAAACGGCGCCAGCTGCGCATCCTGCGCGACCTCGTCGACGAGAGCATCGAACTGCTGGCCAGCGACCGGTCCATCGGCGGTTTCGGCGAACTGCTCGACGAGGCGTGGAGCGTCAAACGCAGCCTCGGCGCCGGCATCTCGACCCACGAGGTCGACCAGCTCTACGCGCGCGCCCAGGCGGCGGGCGCGATCGGCGGCAAGATCACCGGGGCCGGCGGCGGCGGCTTCCTGCTGCTGTTCGTGCCGCCGGCCGACCAACCGGCCGTGCTCGACGCGCTGCCGGAACTCGTGCACGTGCCGTTCCGCTTCGAGTCGTCGGGCAGCCAGATCCTGTTCTACGACCGCGAGCAGGACTTCTCGCAGGCCGAAGCAGCGCGCGCCGGCCGGCCGATCCGCGACTTCCGCGAATCGAGCCCCGACGAACCGGTCGGCTTTT
>VGXW01000208.1 GCA_016873195.1 Planctomycetota bacterium
CGCCTCGGCGGCGTCGGCGTCGGGGTCGCCCGCGGGAGCCGCGGTCGCGAGCGCGCGGACCAGCCGTTCGGCTGCGGCCTCGTCCAGCGCCTCTGGCACGACGAGTTCCCCGATGCCGGCCGCCGCGAGTGCGCCGAACGGCAACTCGCCGGGCAGGTAGGCGAGCAGCGGCTCGTCGCCGCAGGACACGCTGCCGGCGGCGAGGCGCAGCGCGATCGGGCCCGGCGCGGCGGCCGCGACGAGGTCGCGCACGCAGCCCGCGAGCGCTTCGGCGCACAGCCGCGGTGCGGCCTCGTGCTGGCGCAAGCTGCCCCCGGTGCGGCGGAGGCAGTGCACTGCCTCGCGCACGGCGCGGCGCCGGCGGTTTTCGTCGAGCGGGACCACGCTGCCCTATCGGCAAACCCGACGGGGACGCCGAAAGGAGTGGTGCCAATCGTGGTGGCGCTCTGCTAAACCATTGTCGCCGTGACGACGAGCCTGCGCGCTTCCTGGATGCTGCTTGTGCTGGCCCTGGTGAGCCTGTTCCCGGGCAATCGTGCGCTGCGCGCCGCCGCCGCGGCGCAGGACGCGGGCGCCGCGAACGCGCCCCGGCAGGTGCTCGTGGTCACCTTGCGCGGGCGGCTCGGCACGCCGGAACTGGCCCGCTGCATCCGTGCGCTGCGCGACGCGGAGCAGCAGGGGGCCGCCTACGTGGTGTTCCGCATCGATCTCGACGCAGGCAGCCAGAGCGAGAATCCGGGCGACCTGCAGAGCCTGTTCGACCACGTGCAGAAGACGCCGGTGGCGACGGTGACGCTGGTGCGCGGCCGCGCCACGCAAGGGGCCGCCTACCTCGCGCTGGTCACCGACAAGGCGTACTGCGCGCCCGGGTCGCAGTTCGGTGAACTGACCAAACCCGAGCAGGAATGGGACGAGCTGCTGTCCGCGTCGCCCGACCAGGCGATGCACGCACGGCTGTCGGCGGCGCGCGAGGCGCTCGAATCGCGGCTCGACCGGCGGCGCAGCAAACTGGGCCCCGATGCGCGCCGCATGGCGCTCGCGATGGTGGACCCGCGGGGGCAGCTCGTGCAGGCGACCCTGCGCGAGGGCGGCATCGAGCGCCGCGTCGTGCTCGAGGCCGCCGAACTCGCGGCGCGGCAGGCGGGCGGCGCGGTGGTGCTCGGGCCCGAGAAGCTGTCCCGGCCGCTGATGGTCGACGCGCGCACCGCCGAGGAGGTCGGGCTCACGCAGGGCACCGTGCAGGATCTCGACCAGCTGTGCACCGACGTGCTGGGCTGCGCGCGCGGTGGCTGGGCCGAGGTCGGCGACAGCTGGGCCGAGCACGCGGTGGCGTGGCTCGAGATGGTGCAGCCGTTCCTGCTGGTGGCCGGCCTGCTGCTGATCCTGTTCGAGGTCAAGACGCCGGGCGTCGGCCTGCCGGGCCTGCTGGGCACCGGCTTCCTCGCGCTGGCGATGTTCCACAGCTACCTGGTCGGGCTCGCCGACGCGGCCGAGATCGTCGTGTTCTTCCTCGGCCTCGCCGCGCTCGCGGTCGAGATCTTCGTGTTGCCGGGAACGGTGGTGTTCGGCGTGGTCGGTTTCCTGTGCCTCGTGCTGGCGCTCGTGCTGAGCAGGCAGTCGTTCGTGTGGCCGAGCAACGCGCTCGAGGAGGACCAGCTGCTGGCGAACCTGCTGTGGCTCACGGCGCAGTTCCTCGCCGTGGCGGTGCTCGGCGCGCTGTTGTGGCGGTTCCTGCCGCGACTGCCGTGGTTCAACCGGGTGTTGCTGAAGGGGCCCGACGCGGCGCCGGCCGCGGGCCGCGGCACCAGCCCGAGCGGGCTCGGCCTGCAGGGCGCCACGGCGCTGGTCGGCCGGGTCGGCCGCGCGGTCACCGTGCTGCGGCCCACCGGCGCGATGGACCTCGACGGCGATCGCTACGACGTCGTCACCGAGGGCGAGTTCGTCGAACCCGGCACGGCGGTGCGCGTGCTCTACGTGCAGGGCGTGCGCATCGTCGTCGGCCGCGAAGGGCCCGACGCCCGCGCGGGCGAACGCGGCAACGTCGGCGTCGTGCTGCTGCTCGCGGTGCTCGGGCTCGGGCTGATCGTCGCCGAGGTGTTCTTCGTGTCGTTCGGCGCGATCGCCGCGCTGGCGGGGCTCGCGCTGATCGGGGCCGTGTTCCTGGCCTTCCAGGACTCGACGGCCTTCGGCGTCACGATGCTGGTCGGCGAGGCGATCGCCGCACCGCTGGTGCTCGCGGCGGCGTTCAAGCTGCTGCCGCGCACGCGCCTGGGCAAGGAACTGATCCTCGACGGTCCGGCGACGCCGGGCAGTGCCGGGGCCGCCGACGAGTCGCTGGCCGCGCTGCTGCACCAGACCGGCGTTTCGCTGTCGCCGCTGCGGCCGGCCGGCTTCGCGCGCCTCGCCGGCCGCAAGGTCGACGTCGTGACGCGCGGCGAAATGCTCGACGCCGGCGTGCCGGTCGAGGTCGTCGAGGTCACCGGCAACCGCGTCGTCGTGGCGCAGAAGTGAACTCCCGTAACGAGGCAACCAACCATGCTCGCTGAAGGCATCTTCGAAGGCTCGCTGAAGTGGGTCGTCATCGGCCTGCTCGTCCTGCTCGGCATCCTGGTGCTGATCCTGCTGAAGTTCATCAGCCTGTGGGTCCAGGCCTACATGTCCGGCACGCGCATCGGGCTGTTCCAGCTCGTCGGCATGTCGCTGCGCAAGGTCGAACCGAAGGTGATCGTGCGCGGGGCGATCGCCGCGACGCAGGCCGGCCTGCCGCTGATCGTCAAGGACCTCGAGGCGCACTACCTCGCCGGCGGCAACGTGCTGAACGTCGTCAACGCGCTGATCGCGGCCGACCGGGCCAACCTCGGCCTCGACTTCCGCCAGGCGGCGGCGATCGACCTGGCCGGCCGCGACGTGCTCGACGCCGTCAAGACCTCGGTCAAGCCGAAGGTCATCGATTGCCCGGACGAGGGCAAGGTCGCGGCGATGGCCAAGAACGGCATCCAGGTGCTCGCCAAGGCGCGCGTGACCGTGCGCACCAACATCAAGCGGCTGGTCGGCGGCGCCACCGAGGAGACGATCATCGCGCGCGTCGGCGAGGGCATCGTGTCGACGATCGGCAGCGCCGAGACGCACAAGGACGTGCTCGAGAACCCCGACCGCATCAGCAAGGGCGTGCTGGCCAAGGGCCTCGACGCCGGCACCGCGTTCGAGATCCTGTCGATCGACATCGCCGACGTCGACATCGGCGACAACATCGGCGCGCGGCTGCAGGCCGACCAGGCCGAGGCCGACAAGCGCGTCGCGCAGGCGGCCGCCGAGAGCCGCCGCGCGATGGCCGTCGCCGCCGAGCAGGAGAACATCGCCGAGATCGCCGCGAACCGCGCCAAGCTCGTGCTCGCCGAGGCCGAAGTGCCCAAGGCGATGGCCGACGCGTTCCGCGCCGGCAACCTCGGCGTGATGGACTACACTCGGCTCAAGAACATCGAGTCCGACACGCGCATGCGCTCGCAGATCGCGGCGGGCGAGGAGACGCAGCTCGCGACCGACAGCCAGAAGCGCAAGATGCCCGGCCAGGAGTGACCGTGGACCTGCTGCGCCTGCTGAACCGGCTGCTGGCGTTCGCCTTCGAGAACCCGATCGTCCTGTTCGTGCTCGCGGCGTGGCTGTTCGGCGCGGTCGGCAGCGCGCTGCGCAAGGCGAAGGGGCGTGCGCCCGGGCAGCCGCCGCCGCTGCCCGGCCGCCGGGCCGCGCCACCGGCGAACCAGCGCACCGCGGACGAGATCGCCCGCGAGATGCGGCGCATCCTCGGCGTCGAGGACCCGGAAGACGCTGCGCCCGCGCGGCCGGCGCCGAAACCCGCGCCGAAGCCGGTGCCGAAACCCGCTCGCCGCGAAGTCGTCGCGCCGGAGCGGCCGCCCGCGCCGGTGCAGCCCGGTGCGCAGCTCGGCAAACTGACCGTGCAGGTCGCGCCGCACGTCGGCGAGGCCGTGCAGCGGCGCCAGGCTCCCGCGAGCGGCAAGGTCGGCCAGGAGGCGCTCGGCACGCTCGGCGGCCGCACCGCCGCGGGCCCGCACCGGCGGCGCCGCGGCGCGCGGCTCGTCGACCTGTCGTCGCTGAAGCGCGCGTTCGTGGTGAGCGAGATCCTCGGCCGGCCGCTCGGCCTGCGCTGAGGGGGCCCGCGCTGGCCGGCGCCGCCTAACCGCCGCCCCGCTGCGGCTCGCCGGCGGCCGCCGGAGCCGGCAGCAGCGGCGCGGCGGGCTGCTCGCGGGCCTTGCCGCGCAGCTTCTGCCACAGCTCCGGATCGATGCCGGGCCGGCCCGGCTGGATCGCCAGCTCGAAGGCGACGTCGAAGACGTAGGTCGCGACGCGCAGCAGCTTCTCGTAGTGGATCCTGTCCGGCGTGTCGGTCGCCCGGTGGTAGTCGCGGTGCAGGCCGGTGAAGAAGAACACGACCGGCACGCCGTGTCTGGCGAAGTTCACGTGGTCGCTGCCGCCCCACATGCCTTCCTGGTCGTACTCGATGTCGAAGCCGGCGGCGGCGTTCTTCTGCAGGCACAGTTCGTGCAGCGCCGGCGCGAGCCGCTGCGAGCCGACGAGGTGCAGCGACTTGCGGTTGTCCTCGGCCTTCTCGCCGTGGTTGTCCTCTTCGTCGCGGCCGATCATGTCGAGTTGCAGCATGGCGACCATCGACGCGAGCGGCACCGGGCTGTTGTCCGTGAAGAAGCCCGAGCCGAAGAGGCCGTCCTCCTCGCCGCAGAAACACACGAACAAGATGCTGCGCGCGGGGCGCACGGTGCCCTTCGTGAACATCTTCGCCGCGGCCAGCACGCCGGTGGTGCCCGATGCGTCGTCGTCGGCGCCCGGATGCAGGCCGCCGCGCATGCCGACGTGGTCGAGGTGGCTGCCGATCACCACGTACTCGTCGCGCCGCGCCGGATCGCTGCCGGGCAGCGCCGCCCATACGTTCATCGCCGGGGCCTGCTGCTCGCGCACCGCGATCTCGACCTGCGCGTCGAGCGTGATGGCCGGAGCCAGCACGGTGCCCTGCAGCACTTCCGGGTCGGCGCCCCCCGCGCGCAGCATGGCGAGCAGGTCGTCGCCGCCGAACGTCACGTCGTGCGGCTGGCGCCACGCGACCGCGGCGTTGCCCGCGCGGCGGCCGGCCCCGGAACGCGCGCGCAGGCCGCCGGCCGGCGCCTCGGTGGTGGCGAACAGCACCGCAGCGGGCTGTTTGCCGGCCATGGCCTGCAGCACGGCGAACCGCGCCAGCGCCGCGCTGGTGCGTTCGCCGGCGCGCGCCTTCACGCAGACGACGACGACCTTGCCCGCGACCTCGACTTCGCCGAGCCCCGGGATCGGCGGGGCCTCGAACCGGCGGCCCTCGGGCACCGCCGGGGCCTCGACGACCAGCAGCACGACCGGGCCGGTGGCCGACACCGGGGCGCTGGCGCTGCCGGCGAGGCGCTCGGCGGGCACGCGCAGCAGTTCCTGGTCGCCGCGCCGGAAGGACAGGAAGGTGCTCGCCGCGTCGATCTTCGCCGACCCCCACGGCACGTGCTGGAAGTAGCTGCCGCCCTCGCCGCGGGCCTCGAGCCCCAGTTCGCGGAAGCGCGCCGCGACGTAGTCGGCGGCCTTCTGGTAGCCCGGCTGGCCGGTCTGGCGGCCCTCGAACTCCGGCGACGCGAGTCTGCCGAGCCAGTTGCGGCAGTCGTCGAGCGACACGGCCGCAGCCCCCGCGGCGCGGTCCTCGGGCAAGGTGGGCGGGCCGGCGAACGGCGACTGCGCGGCGAGCGCCGTCGCGAGCAGCAGCAGGATCGGAACGTAGAACAACGGACGGCGGTGTCTGTGCACGGGACCTCGCGATGACGACCGGGCGCGCTTCTACGGCACGGGGCGGCGCCGCGCGAGCCGTGACAGCTTCCTTGCACCGGCAGCAGCGGCGCGCGCGGGTCAGAGCCCGAGCCGCCGCGCGAGCCGATGCCAGAGCGAGACCTCGGGGCGGTCGTCGTGCGGGTCGGTGCGGTGCTCGCGGTCGCCGGGTTCTGCGAGCGGCGGGCGGTCGAGCCGCAGCAGGTCCGGCAGCGCGGCGAGGCCGGCGGCGAGGTGGCCCGCCTGGTCGTCGGGGAACGGCACGAGCCCGCGCGGGGTCCGCAGCGCGCCGGCGCGCGCGAGTTCGCCGCCCGCGATGGCGGCGGCGCGCTGCGGTGCGGCGGCGGCGGCCCGCGCCTGCGGCCCGGCGATGCGCCCAGCGAGAGGGGTGAGGCGCGTGGTCCGTCGGACCTCGGCGACCGCGACGCCGCCGAACCGCGCGACCCGGTCCCAGGCGGCGGCGGCGCCGGCGGCACCGAAGTCGCGCGCGAACACGCGCTGCAGGCGGCCGGCCGGGGTGGGCGGCGCGCCCGGTTCGGGCGGGGCCTGGCAGGCGCCGAGCAGGCAGGCGAGACAGGCGGCGGTGCGGGCGCGCAGAAGCACGGCGGGATCATAACCGCCGGCGCATGCCGCTCACGCGTTGCGCAGCGACACCAGCGGATCGTGCCGCGCGGCGCGCAGCGCGGGCAGCGCCGAGGCCAGGAACCCGGTCGCGAAGGCCATCAGGGTCACCTGCAGGAGCCACCACGGGTCGAGGTGCCACGGCACGCGGTCGAGGTTGTAGACCTCGAGCGGGAACAGGTCGATGCCGGTCGCCCAGCGCAGGACCTGCCGGACCTCCTCGAGGTAGACCGCGGTGATGCAGCCGGTGCCGAGGCCCAGGGCCACGCCGGCGCCGGTGATCGTCAGGCCGCAGGCCAGGAACACCTGCGTCGTGCCGAGCGGCGTGCCGCCCATCGCCGCGAGGATGCCGATGTCGGCGGTCTTCTCGGTCACCATCATCGACAGCGTCGCGAGCATCAGGAACGCGGCCGTGACCAGGATCACGACCAGCACGATCTTCAGCAGCGCGCGCTGGTGCTCGACCGACTCCAGGAACCCGGCGTTCTTCTGCCGCCAGGTCTGCGCGATGCCGCGCGCGCGCTGGTCGCCGCGGTCGACGGCGCGTTGCACCGCGCGCGACAGCCGGGCCGCCGTGCCGTCGAGATCCTGCGGATCGGCGACCCGCACCGCGGCCTCCTGCACCACGGACGCGCCGTCGAACAGGTGGCGCCGCAGCACCTCGATGCCGACGAACAGGTTGTTGCCGTCGAAACCGCCGTGCTGCGTCTTGAAGGCGCCGGCCACCACGAGCGGGATCTGCACCTGCGCCGTGACCCGCGCGCCGTCCTCGCGGTCGCGCATCGTCCCGGTGGTCAGCACGAGTTCGTCGCCGGGACGCAGCCCTTCGGCGCGCATGCGGTCGAGTCCGACCAGCACGGCGGCGCGGTCGCCGCGGTCCCGCAGCGGCTCGCGCGGGTCCGCGGCGCGCAGTTCCGCGGGGATCACCGGATCGACGAGCCAGCCCGCGAAACCCGTGGCCTGCGATTCCGCGGCCGGGTCGACGCCGAGCACGAACAGGAACGGCTGGTCGCCGCCGTGCAGCGCGGTGCGGCCCGGCAGCGCGGGCGGGCCGGGGCGGCGGCCGGGCCGGTGCAGCAGGCCGTAGTGCACCACGCGCGGCGCGACCGCGGCGACGTTGGTCTCGCCGCGCAGTTCCGCCTGCAGGCCGGGCCAGCCGGTTCCCGGCGGCAGGCCGCTGACGGTCACGTCGGCGGAAGCACCGTGCACGTGCCGGGCGATCACGGCCAGGAAGCCCGAGAACAGCGAGACGACGACCACCAGCGCCCACACCGACAGCGCGATGCCGAACACGCCGAGCAGGTTGATCGGCCGCGTCAGCAGGTAGCGGAGCGCGAGGAACAGCCGGTACATCAGCCCACCACCCTGCCGTCCACCATGCGCACCACGCGGTCGGCGCGGCGCGCGAGGGCTTCGTCGTGGGTCACCAGCACGAAACCGAGTCCGCGCTGCCGCTGCAGCGAGAACATCAGGTCGACGACGCCTTTCGCGGTCGCCGAGTCGAGGTTGCCGGTCGGTTCGTCGGCCAGGATCACGCGCGGTTCGGCCAGCAGCGCGCGCGCGATCGCGACGCGCTGGCGTTCGCCGCCGGACAGTTCGGCAGGACGATGGCGCAGTCGTTCGCCGAGTCCGACCTGCTCCAGCAGCGCGACCGCACGCCGCCGGCGTTCGGACCGCTCGCGCAGGTAGCGCAGGATCGGCGTCGCCATCATGCCGGCCAGCAGCACGTTCTGCAGCGCCGTGAGCTCGGGGATCAGGTGGTAGAACTGGAACACGAAGCCGACGTAGCGGTGGCGCAGCAGCGCGCGCTCGCGCACCGACAGGTGCTGCACGGCGCGGCCGTCGTAGAGGACCTCGCCGGAAGTCGGCGGGTCGAGCAGGCCCAGCACGTGCAGCAGCGTCGACTTGCCGGCGCCCGACGCGCCGAGCAGCGCGACGATCTCGCCGGCCGCGACCGCGAAATCGACGCCGCGCAGCACGGGGATCGGCTGCCGGCCGAGCTGGAAGGTCTTGGTGACCGAGGCGGCGGCGAGGACGGGGGCGGTCATTCGTAGGCGAGCGCCTTCACGGGGTTCATGCGGGCGGCCCGGCGGGCCGGAACGAACGCGACGAGCAGCGCCAGCGCGAGCGCGCCGACGGCGACCTGCACGATCCACTCGGACTCGAGCCGGCACGGCACGCGCTCGAGGTCGAACAGCCGGCGCGGGAACAACTCGAGCTGCCAGTGCTCGAACAGCCAGTCGTTGACCGGATTGAGCCAGCGCACCGACAACAGGCCGGCGACGTTTTT
>VGXW01000209.1 GCA_016873195.1 Planctomycetota bacterium
GTTTCAGCCGCCCTCCACCTCGATCCCCGGGCACGTCCGCACCACCCGCAGAAACAGTTCCGGATCGCCGAGCACCTCGGGCCAGAACGGCCACTGTCTGCACTTCGCCGGCCGCACCGGGTAGATCGCGCAACTCGCCTGCACCCCATCGACGAGGAACACGCAGCGGTTGCCGAACCCGTCGACGAGCCGCACGCCGTCCGGCTGCAGGTACCGCCGCGCGAACCCACCCGCCGCCAGACCCAGGAACCCCGCGATCGCCTGCACCTCGTCGCCCGTCACGCGCACCACGCCGCCCGGCACCGCGCAGCAGTTGCCCGAGCGCTGGCAACGGAACCGGAACGGGAAGCCCGCCCGCCGCTCCGCCCCCGCCTCGTCCACCATCGCCCGCGCCCCCCTACCGCCGCCGCCGGCGCCGCCGCCCGAACATCGAACTGCGCTGCGGCCCTACACCCCGCGGCCGCTCGCGCTGCTGCTGCTGCTCCTCGATCTCGCGCTGATGCCGGCGCTGCGCCAGGAACGCCTCGACCTCAGCCACCAGCTGCGCCGTGTCCTGGAACCGGATCGCCGGGTCCTTCGCCATCATCTTCTCCAGGAAGTAGTGCAGCTGCGGCGACAGCGACAGCGCGCGGACGTGTTCGCCCGACAGCGACTCGAGCACCTGCTTCGCGAGCACCTCCTCGCTGGTCTTGCCCTCGAACGGCAACGAGCCCGTCACCAGGTGGTAGAGCGTCGCGCCGAGGGCATAGATGTCCGCGCGCACGTCGAGGTCCGCGCTGCCGCGCGCCTGCTCGGGCGCGATGTAGTGCACCGTGCCCGCGGTGGTCTCGCCGCCGCCGCTGCCCTGCGGCACCGCGAAGCCGAGGTCGATCAGCACCGCGCCGCGTTCCTCGGACCACAGCACGTTGCCGGGCTTCACGTCGCGGTGCACGAGGCCGCGCGCGTGCAGCGCGCCGAGCGCGCCGGCGACCTCGACCACGACCTCGAGCGCCGACTCCTCGTCGAGCCGGCCCTGCCCCGCGAGCACCTCCTGCAGGCCCCGTCCCGGCACGCGCTCCATCGCGAAGAAGATCGTCTCGCCCTCCTTGGCGACGCGGAAGCCCTTCACGAGGTGCGGGTGCGACAGTTCCATCAAGAGGCGCGCCTCGCGCACGAAGCGTTCGGCCTGCAGCGGATCCCGGGCCAGTTCGGCGCGCAGCACCTTCAGCGCCACGGCCCGGCCGTCGGTGCGGTCGGTCGCGGCGAACACGCGGCCGACGGCGCCCTCGCCGAGTTGTTCGCCGACCTCGTAGCGGCTCAGCACCGGCCGGATGCCGCCCTCGCTGCGCTGCCAGCCGGTCCACTGGGCGGCCGTGCAGTGGCCGCGCCGCACCAGGAACGCGCCCGGCGCGCCCGAGGCGAGCGCTTCGCGCGCCAGCGCCGGCGGCACGAGGCCGCGGTGCACGAGGATCGCCAGCAGCTTGATCTCGGCGTTCACGGGGCTCCGGACGGCGGGGCCCGCACGACTTCGGCGTTTCGCGCGCGAGCCGTCAAGTCGACGCGCGAGCGCACCCGAAAGAGCCTGCAACAGGACCAGCACGAGGGCACGGCTTGAAGCATCCAGGGGCTGCGTTCGTCATCAAGTACTTCGACTTGATCGACGAGTTCGTCAAGGTGCGCTGCTGCTCGGAGGAGCTGCTGCAGGGGGCACGCCGATCACGAACAAGGCCACCTACAGGAACCGCGTCGTGCGCGCCTGCGTGCCGGCGTTCGACGGCGAGGTGCTGGCCGCGGTCCGCAAGCTGGACGAGGGCTACGACGTCGAGGTCGTCGAGGAGCTGCTCTACCAGATCTGCATCGACGTGAACCCGTCGCTCGAGATCCACCAGGTCAGCATCCCGTCGGCGTGCGCAGCCAGGGCCGAGGAAGGGCCCGAGGACCTGTTCCTGCCGCGGCCCGGCAACGACGGCGCGCGGCAGACCCTGTTCCGCCGCGTCGCCAGCCTCGAGCGGTGCCTGCGCCAGCAGATCATCGGCCAGGACGAGGCGATCACGACGCTGGTCCGCGCCGTCAAGAAGGCCGCCGTCGGGCTGAAGCGCCCGACGCAGCCGGTCGGCACGTTCCTGCTGGTCGGCCGCACCGGCACCGGCAAGACCGAGCTCGCCAAGGCGGTCGCGCGCAACCTCTACGACGACCCGGCGGCGATGATCCGCGTCGACTGCAGCGAGTACGCGCTGCCGCACGAGTACGCGAAGCTGATCGGCTCGCCGCCGGGTTACATCGGCCACAACGAGGGCGGCTTCCTGACCGAGGCGATCAAGAAGAAGCCGAACAGCGTCGTGCTGTTCGACGAGGTCGAGAAGGCCCACTACAAGGTGCACAACCTGCTGCTGCAGCTGCTCGACGAAGGCATCATCACCGACAGCAAGGGCCAGACGGTGCAGTTCCACCAGGCCCTGATCCTGATGACCAGCAACCTCGGCATCGAGAAGATCGAGGCCGTGCGCACGCGCATGGGCTTCTCGGCCGCGCACCGCCGGCAGAGCCTCAAGGACGTCGACCTGCGCAGCGTCACGCTCGAGGCGCTGCGGGAGTCCTTCCGGCCCGAGTTCGTGAACCGCATCGACGAGCTGGTGATGTTCAACCCGCTCGACGAGAAGGTCTGCCAGCGCATCGCCGGCAACATGCTGCGCGAGGGCGCCGAGTTGCTGAAGCGGCGCGGCATCGTGCTGACCTTCTCGCCCGGCGTGCGCGTGCTGTTGGCGAAGCAGGGCTTCTCGGAGGAGTTCGGCGCGCGCGAGCTGCGCCGGCTGATCAAGCGCCGCATCGAGGACCCGCTGACCGAGCTGATCCTCGACCGCGACCTCGACCAGGGCGCCGTGATCAACGTGCGCGTGCGCAACGGCGAGTACACGTTCGGCTGCGCCGCCGAGCCGCAGCGCGCCGAGCAGACCGCCTGAGGCGCCCGCCGCCGCGACGCGGCGGCCGGCAACGGCCGGGACCACGCGCGCGGGCGCCGCTGCGGCGGCTCGGACCGGGCGGCGGCGATCCTGCGTGACCGGCGGTCCGCGCTGCCCTAAGTTCCGCGCCCGGTCGCTGGAGCGGCCGGCCCCATGCTGCTGCTCGTCCTCGCCGTCTGCTTCTCGCTGCTGTTCTCGTTCCTGTGCTCGCTGGCCGAAGCGACGCTGCTCAGCGTCGGCCAGGCGCGCATCGAACACCTCGCGCGCTCCGGCAGCCGGGCCGGCTCGCTGCTGCGCCGCTTCAAGCAGGAGCCCGACCGGCCGATCGCGGCGATCCTGGTGCTCAACACGATCGCCAACTCGGGCGGCGCGGCGATCGCGACCGAGCAGTTCGGCCACGTGTTCCCGACCGTGTCGCCGGTCTGGTTCGCCGCCGCCTTCGTGGTCGCCGTGCTGACGCTGACCGAGATCGTGCCGAAGACGATCGGCGTCGTGCACGCCAACGCGCTGGCGGCGCCGCTCGCCCACGTCGTGCAGGCCATGGTCGTCGTGCTGGCGCCCGTGCTGTTCGCGACGCGGCTCCTGTCGCGGCTGATCGCGAAGAAGCCGATCGTGCACACGAGTTCGCTCGAGGAGATCCGCGTGCTCGCCACCTCGGGCCACAGCCAGGGCGCGTTCGGCGCGATCACCGCGGGGCTGATCCAGAACGCCACGCGCCTGCGCGAGACCAAGGCGCGCGACGTGATGGTGCCGCGCAACCGCGTCGCCTACCTGTCGGGCACCGCGTCGACGGTCGACAACCTCGACCTGATCCACCGCAGCGGCCACAGCCGCTTCCCGTACAGCCCGACCGGCGAACTCGACGACGTCACCGGCGTGATCCTGACCAAGGAGCTGCTGTTCTCGCTGCGCGAGCGCGCCGAGCCGGACTGGCGGGAACTGCTGGTGCCCGTGCTCGTGGTGCCCGCGACCGCGACGCTGAACCACGTGCTGCGCCACTTCCAGGCCGAGAAGCGCCACCTGGCGGTCGTCGTCGACGAGTACGGCAGCACGCTCGGCCTGATCACGCTCGAGGACGTGCTCGAGGAGATCGTCGGCGAGATCGAGGACGAACTCGACGACGAGGAGACCCACGTCGTCGGCCGCGCCGACGGCTCGCTGCTGTGCCGCGGCAGCGCCGAGATCCGCAAGGTGCTGCTGCGGCTGGGCATCGAGGACGTGGCGCCCGCGAGCCAGACGCTGTCCGGCTTCCTCGTCGAGCTGCTCGGCGACGTGCCGACCGCGGGCGCCCACGCCGACTTCCGGGGCTACCGCCTCACGGTCACCAAGGCGAACAACCGCCGCGCCGAGCGCGTGCGCATCGCGCCGCTGCCGCCCGGATCCGGGGAGAAGGGCGCCGACGGGTAGCGGCCTGCCGCCGCGGAATCCCGACAGGCTCCGCTGCCTTCCGGCCACCTGGGCGCTACAAAGGCACCCGTGGCGCCACGCGGCGCGGGCGTTCCCGCGACGGGGCGTGGGCCACGGCCCGGAGAACCCTGCACCGACGCCGTCCCGCGGTCCCGGACGGCCCGATCCGCCCCATGAGCACCGTGTTCCTCTACTGTGCTGCCATCGGCGGCACGTTGCTCGCCGTGCAGTTCCTGATGCTGCTGTTCGGCTTCGGCAGCGACGCGGACAGCGTCGACGGCCACGCCGCCGGCCACGACGCCGGCCACGACGGTGTCGGCCACGACCAAGGCGCGTTCCTGAAGCTGTTCTCGCTGCAGACGCTGACCACGTTCGCGACCTTCTTCGGCCTGGTCGGGCTGCTGACCCAGTCCATGCACTGGTCGCCGCTGGCCGTCGCGGGCGCCGCCGGGCTCGCGGGCGTCGCCGCGCTGTGGTTCGTCGCGCGGCTGATGCGCGGCCTCGCGCGGCTGCAGTCGCAGGGCAACGTCGACCTCGCCAACGCGGTCGGCCACCTCGGCAAGGTCTACCTGCGGGTGCCCGCGCAGGGCCAGGGCCAGGGCCGGGTGCTGATGCAGGTGCAGGGCCGCACCGTCGAGTGCGCCGCGGTCAGCCGCGACGCCGAGATCCCCACCGGCGCCGAGGTGCGCGTCGTCGCGCACCAGGACGACGACGTGCTGGTCGTCGAGCCGCAGCACTGACCACCCCCGACCGCATCGTCCCCCTGCGAAGGAGATCCCTCATGCTCGCCATGCCCGCGGATACGCCCCCCGACGTGTTCCTGCTGCTGACGGTCGCCGCGACCGCGCTGATCCTGCTCGGCTTCGTCGTGCTGGTCGTCAAGCGCTACAAACGCTGCCCGAGCAACCGGGTCCTCGTGATCTACGGCAAGGTCACGCAGGGCCAGCCGTCGCGCTGCCTGCACGGCGGCGGCGCGTTCGTCTGGCCGCTGATCCAGGACTACTCGTTCCTGTCGCTCGACCCGATGCAGATCGAGATCCCGCTGCGCGGCGCGCTGTCGGCCGAGAACATCCGCGTCAACGTGCCGTCGGTGTTCACGGTCGCGATCGGCACCAGCGCCGCGGTGATGCAGACGGCGGCAATCCGCCTGCTCGGCCTCGACTCGCGCCAGGTCATGAAGCAGGCCGAGGACATCATCCTGGGCCAGCTGCGCCAGGTGATCGCGTCGATGACGATCGAGGACATCAACCGCAACCGCGACAAGTTCCTCGACAACGTGCAGAAGTCCCTGCTGCCCGAACTCGAGAAGATCGGCCTCGTGCTGATCAACGTCAACATCACCGACATCACCGACGAATCGGGCTACATCGAGGCGATGGGCAGGAAGGCCGCGTCCGAGGCGATCCAGTCGGCCGAGATCGACGTCGCGCAGCAGCAGAAGCGCGGCTCGATCGGCGTCGCCGAGGCCAAACGCGAGCAGGACGTGATGGTCGCCAACGCCGAGAAGGTGCGCGAGATCGGCACCAAGGAGGCCGAGCGCGAGAAGCTCGTGCGCCTGGCCGAACTCGCCAAGGAGACCGGCATCGGCAAGAACCGCGCCGAGCTCGAGCAGCAGTCCGCGGTCAAGGACCAGGAGCGGCAGATGCGCGTGCAGGTCGCCGAGGCCGAGGCGCAGGCCGTGACCGGCGAGAACCAGGCGCGCGCCAAGGCGGTCGACGCCGAGGCGACGCTGAAGGTCAAGCAGGCCGAGGCCTACCAGCTCGCCGAGACGCGGCGCCGCGAGGCCGAGGCCAAGGTGCGCGAGATGCAGTACCTCGCCGAGGCGCGCGCCGCCGAGGCGATGGCGACCAAGATCGAGAGCGAACAGCGCGCCGAGCTCGAGGCCGCCGCGAAGGCGCAGAAGGCGAAGCTGATCGTCGACGCCGAGGCCGCGGCCGAGCAGGTCCGGCTGCGCGCGCTGGCCGAGGCCGGGGCGACGTTCGCGCGGCTCGAGGCGCAGGCGCGCGGCGAGTACGAGATCCTGGCCAAGAAGGCCGAGGGCCTGCAGCGCCTCGTGCTGGGCTGCGGCGGCGCGCAGCAGGCGTTCCAGCTGCTGCTGCTCGAGCACCTGCCGCAGATGGCCGAGACCGCGGCGAAGGCGATCGCGAACGTCAAGTTCGACAAGGTCGTCGTCTGGGACGGCGGCCCCGGCGCCAACGGCAAGAACGCGACGGCGGGCTTCCTGCAGGGCCTCGCCGGCAGCCTGCCGCCGCTGCTGCAGATGGTGCGCGACATCGGCGGCGTCGAGATGCCGGGCTGCTTCGGCAAGCTCGCCGAGGCGCCGGGGGCCGCGGCGCCCGCCGAAACGCCCCCCGCCGCGCCCGGCAAACCGGGCCAGCCGAAGGGCTGACCGCGCGCCCCCGCACCTACCGCGGCGGCATCTGCCTCGTGACCTCCTCGAGGATCAGCTTCGCGCGGCGCTCGTTGTCCTTCGTGTCGAACGTGCCGACGCGCGCGCGCACGCGCACGAAGCCGCCCGGGTGCGCCTCGACGACGACGCGCGCCTGGTCGACCTCGAGCCGGCCTTCGGTGGCGCCCGGCTGCGGGTCGCCCGGGATCACGTGGCCGAGCTGCCGCATCCCGCGCACGGTGGCCGCCCAGGTCACCGGCAGCGAGTCGCGGAAGTCCATCCACGCTTCGTTGTTCTCGTAGCTGACGGCGCCGACCGCGGCGGCACCCACCACCGCGGCGGCGGCGAGCACGCAACCCGGCACGGCGAGCAGGAACGGCAGCAGCGCGGCCACGGCGAGGAACGGGCGGACCATGGCGGCAGGGAACACCGGCGGCCCCGGCCTGTCCAGCGTCCGGTCACCCCGGCGCGGCCCGCAAGGTCACAGGCCGAGCACGAGGTCGTTCGCGTTCAGCGGCACGAAGGCCAGCGTCGGGCCGATGGAGTCGACGCGGAAACCCTGGAACGTCAGCACGGTTCCCGTCCAGCTCGAGCCGGCGGGGATCGCCATCGCGTAGCTGCCGAAGCTGGCCCACGCGATTGGCGCGGGCGTGGTGCCGATCAGCAGTTCGCCGCCGAACAGCGGCGACGGCGGGGCGAGGCCGGCCGGCGCGTAGGCGAGGAACGTCAGCACCGTGTTCGGGTTGCCGGCGATCAGGCCCTGCCAGGTGGTGCCGAGCACCGGCAGCGTCGCGCACGTGAAGTCGGGCGGGTTCACGAGGCTGCCGTTGTGGAACACGCAGCGCGCCGCGTTCGAGTCGACGACCGCGAGCGTGTCGAAGTTGAAGTCGGCGACGAAGTCGATCTGCAGTTCGTCGAACACGAGGTTCTGGAAGCCGAAGTAGTTGTTCGGCTGGGACTGGTTCCAGGTGCCGGAGAACGAGTCGACCGGGACACCCTGCAGCAGCACGCGGATCGTCGACGGCTGGCTGGTGGAGATCTGGTGGTAGACGAAGCTGCACCCGGTCACCGGGCTCGCGAACTGGACGCGCAGCGTGTTCGGCAAGCCGGCCGAGAAGTTGTTCGTCAGGAAGCCGCCGACGAGGTTGTTCCACACGCCGGTCGTGAAGTAGGCCGCGTGCGTGATCGTGAGCCCCGGGAACTGCGTGCTGACGGGCGTGAAGTTCGGGAACAGGTTCGCGCCGAAGTCGATCACGCGGGTCGGGTTCGGCAGGCCCGAGGTCGCCGCGATGATCTGCTGGGCGGCGAGCGGGCAGGAGAAGGTGACCGCCGCGAGCGCGGCGAGCGTGGGAGCGATGCGCATGGGTGTCTCCGGCTGTGGTGTGGGCAGGCCGCCAGTCTAGCGCGCCCGGGCTCGCGCCGTTCAGCCCTGCCCGTGCAGCGCCGCCCAGACCGCGTCCGCGACCGCCGCCGGCAGCCCCGGCACCGCCGCAAGCCGTTCGCGCGGCGCCGTTCGCAAGGCCGCCAGCGAGCCGAAGTGGCGCAGCAGCGCGCGCCGCCGCGCCGGGCCCACGCCGGCGACGGCGTCGAGTTCCGAGCCGATGCGCCCGCGCGCCCGCCGGTGGTAGGCGATCGCGAACCGGTGCGCCTCGTCGCGCAGGGCCGCGACCAGCAGGGTCTCGGGCGCGTCCGGCTCGAGCGGCACGGGCGCCTCGCGGCCCGGCGCGAACAGCCGCTCGCCGGTCCGCGCGCGCGCGTCGCCGAGGCCGCGCAGCCGGCTCTTCGCGAGCCCGCACAGTCGCAGGTCGCCGAGGCCCAGTTCCTCGACCGCGCGTTGCGCGGCGCCGAGCTGGCCCGAGCCGCCGTCGATCACGAGCAGGTCGGGCAGGTCCTCGTCGTCGCGTTCGAGGCACAGCGACAGGCTGCGCCGCACGGCCTCCTGCATGGCGGCGAAGTCGTCGCCCGCGTGCTCCGCGGCGATCCGGAACCGCCGGTACTGCGCCTTCTCGGGCGCGCCGCCGGCGAAGCACACGCGCG
>VGXW01000210.1 GCA_016873195.1 Planctomycetota bacterium
CGCCCCCGGCCGCTCCCTCACCGCCGCTTCGCCGTGAACTGCCAGCGCCCCGAGCCCACCACGTAGCCGTCGCCGGCGGCACCATCCACCACGACCCCCGCGACCTCCCCCGGCACCACGCCGTCGACCCGCACGCTCGCCGGGTCGCCGGTCGGCAGCACGACGCGCGCCGTCGTGTTCGGCGGGATCGTCACGTCGAGCACGAAGCGGTCGCCTTCGAACCGCCACGCGCTCGCCACGTCGCCGTGCACCGTGGGCCGCACCGCCTTCACCCAGCTCACCGACCCGCCCGGCACCGGCCGCACCAGGATGCGGCGGAAGCCCGGCTCCTCGTTGCGAACGCCCGCGGCGACCTCGAACAGCCACTGGCCGACCGCGCCGAACGCATAGTGCGCGAACGAGTTCATGCCCGGGTCGTTGAAGCCGCGCTCCGGCGTCCAGCCGTCCCAGCGTTCCCAGATCGATGTCGCGCCGTGTTCGATCGTGAAGCCCCAGCTCGGGAAGTCCTTGTTGCCGAGCAGCCGCCAGGCGACGTCGTCGCGGCCGATCTTGTCGAGCACGAGCATCAGGTCCTTGGTGCCGACGAAGCCCGTCGACAGATGCCACTTGCGCCCCTCGAGGTGCGCCAGCAGGTGCCGTTCGGCCTGCGCGCGCCGCTCGCCGTCGAGCAGGTCGAACGCCAGCGCCAGCACGTAGCCCGTCTGGCTGTGGCCGCGGACCTTGCCGTCGGCCTCGACGTAGGCGCGCTGGAACGCCGCGCGCACGCGCAAGAACAGTTCCTCGTACTTGCGCGCGTCCTCGGCCTTGCCGAGCGCTGCGGCGCTCTGCGCGAGCAGCTTGCTGCTGGCCGCGAAGTAGGCCGTGTAGATCACCTCGTTGGGCGTCGGGTCGCCGATGTGGAGCCAATCGCCGAAGCAATGGAACTGCGGCGGCGGCAGCAGTTCGGCCGTGCTGCGCGCGCGGCAGAACTCGACGAAGCGCACCATCGACGGATACTGCCGGCGCAACAGCCGCAGGTCGCCATAGACGTCGTAGATCGTCCACGGGCAGATCACGCCCGCGTCGGCCCACGCCGGCCCGCCGTCGCCGCCCGCCACCTTGAGCGGCGCCACCATCGGGAACTGCCCGTCGCCGCGCTGCGCGTCGGCGAGGTCGACGAGCCACTTGTCGAAGAACGCCTGCACGTCGGCGAGGCACGTCGCCGTGCGCACGTAGGCCTGCGCGTCGCCGGTCCAGCCGAGCCGCTCGTCGCGCTGCGGGCAGTCGGTCGGCACGTCGATGAAGTTCATGCGTTGCGTCCAGCGGATGTTGCTCACCAGCTTGTCGACCATCGGGTCCGAGCACGCGAACTCGCCGCCCATTGGCGTGTCGCTGCTGAGTGCCACGCCCGTGATCGTGCCCGGCTCCGGTGCCTTGCCGAGCCCCCGCACCTCGACGTACTGGAAGCCGTGGAAGGTGAAGCGCGGCTGCCAGGTCTCGACGCCGGTGCCGGCGCAGACGTAGACGTCGGTCGCGCGCGCGCTGCGCAGGTTCGTCGTGTAGATCGTGCCGTCGGGATTCAGCCGCTCGGCGAAGCGCAGCGTGATGCGCTGGCCGCGCCGGCCCTGCACCTGCAGGCGCGCGAAGCCCGCGACGTTCTGGCCGAGGTCACAGACCCAGGTGTCGTCGCCGGCCTGCTTGATCGACACCGGGCGCAGTTCGGCAATCGCGCGCACCGGTTCGCCCGGGTGGCGCTGCAGCAGCGCCTTGGACTCCGACACGACGACCGGCTCGGGCGGCCCCGGCGCGAACGTCATGTCGCAGACCTCGCCCATCAGGAAGTCGGCCTCGCGCAGCGGTCCCGTGCTCGCGCGCCAGCTGCCGTCGCTGGCGACCACCTGCGTGCTGCCGTCGGCGTGCTCGAGCACGAGCTGCACGCGCGCGCGGGTGCGTTCGCCGTAGTGGTCGCGCGCGTGGCCGTAGCCGACGTAGCCCGAGTGCCAGCCGTCGGCGAGCAGCACCGCGAGCGCGTTCGCGCCCGCGCGCACCGCCGCGGTCACGTCGTAGGCCTGGTAGTAGACGCGCTTGTCGTAGTCGGTCCAGCCGGGCGCGAAGAACGCGTCGCCGACCTTCCTGCCGTTGAGCTCGACCTCGTAGAGGCCGAGCGCCGAGGCGTAGAGCGTGGCGCGGCGCGGCGGTTCGCGCACCGCGAACGACTTGCCGAGCACGCGCACCGGCGGCAGGAACAGCGGCACCGCGCCGATGCGGCCCCACGGCTGTGCCCCGTAGGCGCCGACGCCCTGCGCCGCCGGCCAGCTCCGGTCGTCGAAGGCCGGCTGCTGCCAGCCTTCGACCGCCGTCCCCGCCACGCGCCAGGTCGGATCGGTCGCGAACACCTGCGTCTTCTCGCCGATGCGCAGCGCGAGTTTGGCCAGCACGCCACCGGCCCCGCCCGTGTTGCGCGCGGCCACCGCGATCCCGTTGCGCCCGGGCCGCAGCAGCTTGCCCGCGTCGATCACGAGCGGGCGCCGCCAGGCATCCGGCTGGCCGTCGCTCTTGCCGGCGGCGGCACCGTTGACCCACACCTCGCACTGGTCGTCCGCGGTGACCAGGAGGCGCGCACCGTCCCAGTTCGCCGGCAGGTCCCAGCTGCCGCGGAAGCAGACCTCGCCAGTGCGCGGCTGGCCCTTCTCGTCGGGGCTCCAGAGCCACGTGGCACCAGCGAAGTCGGCGCCGCGCTCGCGCGCCGCGAGCGGCGCGTCGTAGCCGATCCACTGCGCCTGCCAGTCCGCCGGCGACAAGAGGCCCATCGACCACGAGGCCACTTCGCTCCACGGACCGGAACGGCCCTGCTGGTCCCACGCACGCACGCGCCAGAAGCAGCGCTGGTTCGAGCGCAGGGCCGTGCCGCGGTACTCGCAGTCGAGCGTCGACGACGACTCGACCTTGCCCGAGTCCCAGAGGTCGGCCTTGCCGTTCGCGAGCAGCGCCGCGTCGCTCGCGACGACGACCTGCCACGCGGTCTGCAGCAGCCCGCGCGCTCCCGGCTCGACGGCCTCGAGCCGCCACGACAGGGCCGGCTGCGCGGCCTCGATGCCGAGCGGTTCGCGCAGGTGCTCGCAGCGCAGGCCGACGGGGCGCAGACTGCCGCCGGCAGGATCCTGGGGCACGGTCGTGAGAACGAACGCGAGCGCGATGGGGACCATGCGGGAAGGAGACTGCGGCGGTGGGCCGCGGTCCAGCAGCGATGTCCGCAGGGCGGCCCGCCCGCGTCACGACGTGGCCCAGCCGCTAATCCAGCGAACGGAGGAACGCGTTCCGGATCATGACGTGACCGCCGTCGCGGCTGAGTTCCTGGAAGCCGAGGTGGCCGCGGCGCGCCCGGTCCCGGAGCGGCGGCGCATCGGTGCCATCGTGCCGCTTCACGGTCTCGGTGTGCGTGGCGAGGTCCAGGTCGTGGATCAGCACGCCGTTCAAACGGGCCACGAACCGAGTCCCCCGCAGCGAGATCTCGCAGCGGTTCCACTCCGTGGGCCGATAGACCTGCTCGCGCGGCGCCACGGCGCGATACAGGCCGCCAGTGAGTTCCCCGGGCTTTGCCTCGGGATTGTATCGGAGGTCCGCCATCTGCAGTTCCATCCCATCGAAGGCCGGATCGCCGGCCATCGGCGCACGCAGGGCGAGACCGCTGTTGCCGCGTTCCCCGAGCTTGAACTCGTAGTCGAGGTCGAAGTCGCCGTGGACGGCCTCGCTCATCAGCCAGCTCCCGCGGGCGCCTTCGCTGCGGAGCACGCCGTCGATCACGCGCCAGGTCGCGCCGGGGGGACCGGGCTTCGCGACGTCGTTCCATGCGCGGACGGTCCAGCCGGGCGGCACGCCGTCGGCGGGGAACAGAGGTTGCCTTGCACCGCGGGACGTCCAGAACGCGCAGCCGGCAAGCAAGAGAGACGTGGCAAGCGAGGCGAACAGGACCGTGGAACGCATGGGGTCAGGGATGGTCGAGTGCGGCCGGTGGCCGATCAAGCTCCGCCAGGACCCGAGTCGCTCGACCTGGCAGTTCCCCCTCCCGTCCGGCGGTCACGGGCTCGCCACCATGCAGCCGGGAGCCGCGATGGCGTGGCCGAGGGTCGCATCGAGGGGTCGAGCAAGCGCACGCGGATCGCGCCGTCGGCGAGGCTCCATGCGTGCTCGGGCAGGCGCGCAGGTCTCTCGTGTCCTGCCGGCGCGGTGGGTGCGGGATCGGGGAATGTGCGCCGGGACCGCGGTCGGGAGTCGTTCGGCGGCCGTCGACCCGCTCCCCGAGGACAGTCAGTTGCGCGGCCGCCGCGACGGCCGGCACCGCGCCCACGCGCTCTCGAGGCCGGCTGCGTCCGTGCCGAACGCCTCGCGCAGCGCGGCAGCCTGCCGCGCGTGCAGCTCCTGGCCTGACGAGTGGAGGTCCCCGACGCGGTCCGGCGCCGCGAGGCGGCGCAGGAACGACGCGAGTTCGAGCGGCCGCTCGGCGACCAGGTACTGCGCGAGCGCCCAGCTCTGCAGATGGAACAGCGGCGCGTCGGACTCACCGGCCGGTCTGGCGCAGAACACCGGCAGCGGTTCGAAGCGCCCGGTGCGCAGCAGCGATGCCCACTGCGTCGGCCATTCCTCGTAGGCGCACGGTACGCCGGCACCGGCGGAGGTGCAGAACACCGGAACGCGCCCACTGACCTGGCGCGCGTGCCAATGGCCGAGTCCGTCCGTCACCCACGCCGGCAGTGCGGGCCGGAAGCCGAGATAGCTGGAATACAGATTGTGCGCGAGGTGGTAGGCGAGGTGCACCGCGAGCGACTCGTCGTCGTGCAGCAGCCCGCCGTCGCTGGCCGCCGCGGCGCCGTAGAACGCCGTGCCGAACGCCATGTCGAGGAAACGCGTCTCGCAGGTCGTCGCCACGCCGTGGAAGGTGGCCGTGTAGGCGGCGAGGCTCTCGGCGCGTTCGAACAGCAGCACCGTGAACTTCTGCCGCTGGCCGAGGAACGGCCCCGGGCTGCGGCCGCCGCCGTCGGTGTCCTCGTCGCCACCGGCCGCGAAGTCCGCGTCGCTGCAGCGCAGCACGGCCTGCACCTCGGCATACAGCCGTTCGGCGCGCTGCGCGACGAGGTGCGCGCGCAGCCAGCGGTCGAGCTGTTTCGGCTTCGGTTCGACCTTCGGCAACCGCGCCCGCAGTTCGTCGATCTCGGCGTGCGCGCGCCGGCGCCAGATCGAACCGGTCCCCAGTGGAACGGCGCCCAGTGCACAACCGATCCGGAAGTGAGCGGTTTCGATCCAGACCAGCGCTTCCGCCGGCAGCAACGCCTCGACGTCGCGACTGCCATGGGCCGTGCCGAACGGGAACGGCCCCAGCGAGGCGTAGCCCGCGCGCGCGAGCGCCGCAGGATCGCGGCCCACATAGGGATCCGCATGGGGATCCGGCGGCGCCTGTGCCGGCGCGAACGCGGCGGCGAGGCCGAGGATCCACGGAGCTGAATGCACGAAGAGGCGCATGGGAATCCGGCTGATGCGCACCCGTCCTCGCAACGCACGTGCCGCAGACTGCTGCGGCCGCAGCCTGGCCGTGAGGTCGGACCGGCCCGGTCGCCCGCCCCCCTAGCGCGGCTCGCGCGCTGGTCCGGCTGCGCAGTGCCGCGTAGCCTGCCGCCCATGTTCCCGGCGCCCCGCCCCGCCGAGTTGGTGGACACCACCACCGTCCGGCCCTGGCGCATCGTGCTGGTCGCCGCGGTGGCGATCGCGGTGGCGCTGCTGCCGATCCCGTCGCTGCCGCCGCGCGCGCACGGCACGCTCGTCGTGCTCGTCGTCGCGGCCGGCCTGTGGATCAGCGAAGCCGTGCCGGTGGCGTGGACGGCGCTGCTGATCCCCGTGCTCGCGGTGGCGCTCGGCATCGCCGACGCCAAGGCCGCCTTCGCGGGCTTCGGCGACCCGATTCTGTTCCTGTTCTTCGGCACCTTCCTGCTGACGACGGCCGCGGCCGACCATGGCCTCAACGTGCGGCTCACGCGCGCGGTGCTCGGTGCACCGGCCGTGCGGCGCGACCCCACGCGGCTGCTCTGGGCCGTGGCGCTGCTAGGCTGCGGCGCGTCGGCGTGGATGAACAACACGGCGACCACGGCGCTGATCCTGCCGCTCGCGCTGACGGCCGAAGGGCTCCTGCCGCGCCGCCTGATGATCGGCGTGCTGCTGATGGCGTCCTACGGCCCCTCGCTCGGCGGCATCGCCACGCCGGTCGGCTCCGCGCCCAACCTGATCGGCCTGCGCCTGCTCGAGACGGGGGCCGGCGTGCACGTTTCGTTCGCGCGCTGGTGCGCCGTGTTCGCGCCGCTGGCCTTGCTGGGCACCGCGCTCGCGGCGCTCTACCTGCGCTGGCTCGGCCGCGCCAGGGAGGCAGCAGGCAGCGGCACGGCCGCGCTCGCCCAGCCGGCGGCGCCGGCCCCGCCGCCGCTGCCGGCCGACGGAGTCCCCACACGCCCGTGGTCGCGCGCCGAACGCACCCTCGTGCCGGTCTACGCCGTCGTCGTGCTGCTGTGGATCCTGCCCGGCATCCTGCTCGCTACGCCGCTGCGCGAGCAGGGCTGGCTCGTGGCCTGGAACCGCGGCCTGCCGGAGACCTGCGTGCCGCTGCTCGGTGCGCTGGTCCTGTTCCTGCTGCCGAGCGGCGCCGGCAAGGCGCGCATCCTCGACGTGACTGCACTCGGACGCATCGACTGGTCGACGCTGATGTTGTTCGGCGGCGGCCTGTCGCTCGGCGGCCTGATGTTCGAGACGGGGCTCGCGCGCGCGATCGGCGAGTGGATCTTCGCGGCGATGCCCGTGCAGGGCACCACCGGCATCGTGCTCGCGGCGACGCTGATGGCCGTGTTCGTCAGCGAGATCACCAGCAACACGGCGAGCGCGAGCCTCGTCGTGCCGGTCGTGCTCGCGCTGGCCCAGGCCGCGGGCATCGATCCCGTGAAGCCCGCGCTCGCGGCGACGGTCGCGTGCTCGTTCGGTTTCATGCTGCCGGTGTCGACGCCGCCCAACGCGCTCGTCTACGCGACGGGCCGCGTGCCGATCCGCGACATGATCCGCTACGGCTGCCTGCTCGACCTGCTCGGCGTGGTGCTGATCACCGCGTGGGTGACCTGGCTCGGGTAGGGGCGGCCGCCGGGCGGCTCAACGTTCCGCGAGCGCCCGGTCGAAACCGACGAACACGTCGGGCAGCGCGATCTGCACGATCGCGAGGTGTTCGACGCCCGGATACTCGCGCCACGTCGACCGGGCGCCCGCGTCGAGCAGGGCCCGGTGCAGCGCCTGGGCTCCGCCGCGCGCGAAGTCGCGGCTGCCCGCCGCGACGAAGAAGCGCGTGGCGCCCAGTTCGACGCCGCGCCGCACGTTGCCACTGCCGCCGAGCGCGGCCACGGCGCGATGGCTTCCGGGCGCGCGCATCGCCGCGGCGACGGCCTGCGCGGCCCCCATCGAATGGCCGACCAGCAGCACCTTCGCCTCGTCGACAGGCCAGCGCTGCGCCAGCGCCGCGACGAGGCCCGTCAGGTCGGCGCCGCCGAAGCCGAGCCGCGGCGCCACGCAGAACCAGCCGCGGGCCGCGCACTGCCGCACGACCTCGCCGTCGCCGTAGCCGTCGAAGAACAGGTTCTCCGAACCGCCCGCGCCGTGCAGCGCCAGCACCAGCGGGCGCCGTTCGCCCTCCGGCAACTCGGGCACGAACAGGCGCACCGCTGCAGCACCCGTGCCGACCGGCACCTGCAGCCAGAACTCGCCGGGCCGCGCCGGGCCGTAGTAGCGGCCCCCGGCCGGCAGCGCCGCCAGGGCCTCGGCCTCGTCGAGCAGGCGCGCGGCCGGCAGCACCGTCTCCTCGCTGCGCCGCCGCTGCAACGCCGCGAGCACCTTGCGGTGCGCGGCCAGCGTGAGGGCCTCCAGCGTCCGCCCGCCATCGGGCGCCGCCGCGGGTGCCGCGAGTGCCGCGAGCCGGGGCTCGAGGTCGGCGGCGACCGACAGGCCCTGCTGCCGTTCGAGCAGCGCGGTCGCGCCGGCGCGCACCACCCAGCGCAGGCGATGGTCGCCGGGCGGCACCGTGTCGAGCGGCAGATCGAAGGTGACGCTGCGTTCGCCCTCGGCCAGCGGTTCGAGCGACGCGCCCGCGCGAGCGCCGTCGGCTTCGTCGATCCACACTTCGACGGAAAGCCCGCGCGGCGGCTCCGGGCTCGCGTAGGCCGCGCGCAAGGTGATCGGCGCCACCGCCGTGCCGGCGGCGACCAACCGCGGTCCGCACTCGAGCTGCAGCGCCCGCGCTGCGCCTTCGCCCGGGGCCAGCACCGTGCCGCGCAGGGCCACCGCGGCACCGTCGATGGCCTGCGCCACAGCCGGGCTGTCGAGGCGGAAGAAGGCCTGCACCGCGCGGTCGAGGATGGCGAACGCCGCGTCGCGGCGCCCGCGCTCGGCCTCGGTACCCGCCGGAGCTGCTGCGAGGGCGCGCTCGAAGTCGCGCAGCCTGAGGCCGAGTTCGTAGCGGTCGGCCTGCGCCGTCGCGGCGGCGGCAAAGAGGCAGCCGAACAGCGTGCAGAGGAACGGTTGGAGCGGTCGCACGGAGCAGGTCATAGCGGGTGCAGGCGCTCGGCGCCCGCCGCCGCGGGCCGGAACGGCCGGGGCGGGGCCGGGGCCGCCCGTGCCTGGGAACCGCCGGTCCAGACCGCGCCTCCCC
>VGXW01000211.1 GCA_016873195.1 Planctomycetota bacterium
TTTTGGTCGCTCGGCTTCGGCGCGACGTTCTGACGCGGCGCGAGCGCCGGGTCAGCCACCGAACACGGTGCCGCCCAGCAGGCAGTCGGACAGCTGCCGCTGCAGCGCCGACAGCTGCGCCTGGTCGGGCGCTGCGCCGGCCGCCGCGAGCATGCGGCGCGCCAGCGGTCCGTGCGCGAGGATCGTGCGCAGCGGCTGGTCGAGCCACGCGTCGCCGGTGCCCGCGTCGGGCAGCGTGCGGTCGGCGAGGCGCCGCCAGACGTCGAGCGCCGGCAGCGCGCGCGGCGGCAGGCCGAGCGCGCGCAACAGCCCCGCATGCGCGACCACCGCGCGGTCGCCGTCCCTGGCCACCTGCCACAGCAGGTCCGCGAGGTCCTCGGTGCCGAGCGCCGCGAGTTCGGCGAGCGACACCCAGCGCTCCTCGCACAGCGCCCGCAGCACCGCGACCACCAGCGCGCAGATCGCCAGGTCGGCGGCGGGGCACTCCTGCGCGTCGAGCAGCCGGATCTCCAGCGCGTCGCGGAAGAACTTCGGCACCGCGCCGCGCGAGTTCAGCCACTCCTCGCGCAGGAGCCCCTGCGGGTCGAACGGCGCCACGTCGGCCCAGATCGGCTCGAGCACGTCGCGGTAGTAGCGCTCGCGCGTCGTCACCGGTTCGGGCACCACGAGCCCCGCGATGCGCGGCACGCGCGCCTGGTTGTCGCGGTAGACCTGCAGGCGCCAGTCGAGCCAGCCGGTGAAGCGGCCCTCGCAGTACGGCGAACTCGCGGCGAGCGCGGGCAGGAGCGGCAGCAGCGCGCGCGTCGCGAGGTGCAGGCGGCCGAACTCGTCGTCGTCCGCGAACGGCAGGTTCAGGTGGCAGCTCTGCAGGTTCGACCAGCCGTGGCCGCGGCAATCGAAGATGCGGTCGTAGGCGCCGTAGACCTCCGCGCAATCGTGCGGCCAGCGCCGGAAGTCGCGCGCGGGATCCATCGTCGGGTGCATGCCGCCCGGCAGCAGCGTGGCCCCCATCGGCTCCAGCGCCTGCTCCAGGCGGGCCAGCGAACGCTGGAACTCGCCCGCCAACCCGCGCAGCGACGGCGCGGGGCCGTTGGTCTTCAGCTCGATCACGTGCAGCGCCAGTTCGTTCGACCACGCGATCGCGCCGTCCTCGATGTCGCCGACGTAGCTGCCGGCGAAGTGCCGCAGCAGTTCGTCGACGATCGGCCGCACGTGCAGCCCCGCCCGGTCGACGACCATGTACTCGATCTCGATGCCGTAGCCAGCGAACAGCCCCAGCGTCACGCCGACCCCCAGCCGCGGTGCCGCGCGTTCACGCGCGCGAAGAACGTGCGCATGATGCGCAGGTACAGCTCGTCGCCGAGCACCTCGTCCTCGAAGCCCGCGTCGACGTTCGGGTTGTCGTTGACCTCGATCATGTAGACCTTGCCGCCGACCTCCTTGAGGTCGACGCCGTAGAAGCCCTTGCCGACGTGGTTGGCCGCCTTCAAGGCGGTCTTCACGACGCGCGTCGGCGCCATCTCGACCGGCACGGTCTCGGCGCGGCCGGCGTCCTGGCGGACGCCGCCGGCGTCGCGCTTCAGGATCTGCCAGTGGCCGTCGGCCATGTAGTAGCGGCACGCGAACAGCGGCTGGCCGTCGAGCACGCCGATGCGCCAGTCGAAGTCGGTCGGCACGAAGGCCTGCGCGATCACGAGGTCCGACTTGTCGAGCATCGCCTCGACCTGCAGGTTGAGTTCCTCGGTCGTCGTGACCTTGCGCACGCCGGCCGAGAACGAGCTGTCGGGCTGCTTCAGCACGCACGGCAGGCCCAGCCGCGCGACCAGGTCGTCGACGTTGCCGCGGTGCACGATCATCGTGTTCGGCACCAGGATGTCCTGCTGCTCGGCCATCTCGGCGAGGAACACCTTGTTCGAGCAGCGCAGGATCGACGCCGGGTCGTCGACGACGACCAGCCCGAGCGCCTCGGCGCGGCACGCGAAGCGGAACGTGTGGTGGTTCACGCCGGTGGTCTCGCGGACGAACAGCGCGTCGAACTCGCCGATGCGCGAGTAGTCCTCCTGCTGGATCAGTTCGCCGTTGAAGCCGACCTCCTCGGCGGCCTTCTGGAACTTCTGCAGGGCCTTCTTGTTCGACGGCGGTTCGGCCTCCTCCGGGTCGACCAGGATCGCGAGGTCGTAGGGCCGCTGCGAGCGCTTCTGCGGCCGCGTGTAGGCCTTCTGCAGGAAGTCGGCGGTCGCCTCGCGCGCGAAGTCGGCGTGGCCCGGCGGGATGTCGTCGATCGCCATCGGCTTGATGCTGTCGAGCCGCCAGCGGCCCGACTTCTCGCCGCGCTGGAAGGTCGCCTGCAGGTAGGGGCTCGGGAACATGCGGAACAGGGCGTTCGCGAGCCGCTCGTGCCGCTGCGCCATGTTGCGGCCGAAGTAGACGCTGAGCACGAACTCGTCGCTGTGCACCTTGCCGAGCGAATCGTCGACGATCTCCTGCAGGTCGCTGCCGGCGATCGCCGCGATCGCGCGGTCCTTCATGTTCTGGATCGTCTCGATGCTCGGCATCGGCCGGTGGCCGCGCGCGTCCGCGAGCAGCGACACGTAGTAGCCGATCTTCTGGTAGCCGAGCGACCGGCACAGGTTGATGACGCGGACCTTCTCGACCGTCGTGTAGGACGGGTGCGTCAGGTACTTGCGGGCGGCGACGATCTCGACGCCTTCCTGCGGGAAGGCCCAGTCCTTGGGATCGTTGACGACGACGAGGTTGCGCATGGCAGTTCATCCCCCCGCGGGCGGTGCTTGCCGGCGGGTGCGGGGTTCGATCATCAGCAGGTTCGCGTCGTGGGTCAGCACGCCCAGCAGGATCGCGCCGACGACGCGCTCCAGGCTCACCTCGTAGTGGGTGTCCGGAGCCATGGGGTTCGCGAGGAACGGATCGGCGAGCAGCACCGCGCGCCGCGCGCGCCGGTAGCCGCACAGGACGACGAAGTGGCCCTGCGGCTCGCCGCGCACGTCGTCGTCGTCGTCGTTCGGCCCGAACTCGCGCGACCGCCGGTACAGGAAGGTCGAACTGAGCCCGGTCAGGATCGGCACGCCGCGGCGCAGCCAGCGGCGCAGCAGCGCCGGCGACAGGTCGACGAACCGCAGCGCGCCGCCGAGTTCCAGGAACCCGAGGTAGGCGTCGCTGAGCATGCCGAACACCGGCCGCCGCTCCGCCTTGACGTCGCGCTGCGCGCGCAGGCGCTGGGCCATGTCGACGCCATCGCGCTGGAACCACGTCGGGTCGAAGATGCGCAGGTTGTAGGTGAAGATCGTCGCGCGGTAGCCGCGGCGCAGCGCGTGGTTGGCGAGGAACACGTCGGCGGTGCCGCCCGACGGCGTGCGTGCGACCTCGTCGACGACCTGGCGCAACGGCACGTCGTCGCCGAAGTACCGGTAGATCGCGTGCAGGCAAGTCGGACCGCACGTGAAGTCGTCGGGCTGCGGCAGGATGTCGAGGTGCAGCCGCTCGAGGTCGGCGGCTCGGTCGCGGCGCGGCATCGGGGGAGCGGGCAGGGTAGCGAGCGAACGCGAGGATGGTAGGGTCCGGATCGCGGACGGGGCCGCGGCAGGCCCGCGGCTGGCAACCGCCGTTCCACGTTCTGCGGCCCGACTCCGGTCGCCGCGGCCGGCACCCGGTGCGGCGCACTGGCGGAACGCAGGCCATGCCGGCAGACCCGTAGGTGCGCGGACACGCCGCCTGTACACCTCGCGGAACGATGCTCCGACAGCTCCTCGCCGGGCCGGCGCTCGCGCTGGCGTTCCTCGGCTCCGCGGTGGCCCGCGCGCAGGCGCCCGAGCCGCGCCTCGACGTCGTCTGGCTCGTCGTCGAGGACCTGAGCCCGTGGCTGGCCTGCTACGGCGATCCCACCGTGCCGACGCCCTACCTCGACCGGCTGGCGGCCGAGAGCGTGCGCTTCACCAACGCGTTCGCGACCGCGCCGGTCTGCGCGCCGGCGCGCTCGACGCTGATCACGGGCGTGCACGCGGCCCGCATGGGCACGATGCACCACCGCACCTCGTCGCCGAGCCAGGCCGAGATCCGCGCGAACCCCGCCGCCTACCGCGACATCCCCGACTACGAAGGCGTGCCGCCGGCGTTCGTGCGCTGCTTCCCCGAGTTGCTGCGCGCGCACGGCTACTACTGCAGCAACAGCAGCAAGACGGACTACCAGTTCCAGCAGCCGGGCACGGTCTGGGACGACTCGGGCCGCGGCGGCCACTGGCGCAACCGGACGGCCGGGCAGCCGTTCTTCGCCGTGTTCAACCACGGCGTCACGCACGAGGGCATGGCGTTCCCGCGCGTGCGGGCGCAGCGCCGCACCGTCGACCCGGCCAAGGTGAAACTGCCGCCGTTCTACCCCGACACCGCGGACGTGCGCGAAGCGGTGGCGCGCACCTACGACAACATCGCGGCAATGGACGGCTGGGTCGGCGACCGGCTCGCCGAACTCTCGGCTTCGCACGCGCTCGACTCGACGGTGGTCGTGTTCTTCGCCGACCACGGCGTCGGCCTGCCGCGCGGCAAGCGCTCGTGTTACGACCTGGGCCTGCGCGTGCCGCTGCTCGTGCGCTTCCCCGACGGACGCGGGGCCGGCACCACCGACGACCGCGTCGTCCGCTTCGTCGACTTCGGGCCGACGGTGCTCTCGCTCTGCGGCATCGCGCCCGACCCGCGGCTCGACGGCGTGCCGTTCCTGGGCCCGCACGCGCGCGCCGGCAAGGGGCTCGCGTTCGCCCACGGCGACCGCTTCGACGCCGGCTACGACCGCCAGCGCAGCGTCAGCGACGGCCGCTACCGCCTGGTCCGCAACTACCTGACCGACGCGCCCTACCTGCTCGCGAACGCCTACCGCGAACAGCTGCCGATGCTGGCCACGCTGCACGCGCTGCGCGGTCGCACCGACCTGCCGCCGGAGCAGTGGCAGTTCGCGGCGACTCGGCGCCCGGCCGAGGAGTTCTACGACTCGGCGCAGGACCCGTGGCCGGTCCGGAACCTGATCGATCACCCCGAGCATCGGGAACGCGTTGCGGCCCTGCGCCAGGCGCTCGACGCGTGGATCGCCGACACCGGCGACCTCGGCTTCGTGCTGCCCGAGACGAAGCTCGTGCGCGAGAAGCTGTGGCCGCCCGACGGCGTGCAGCCGGTGACGCCTCCGGCGCACGTGCGCTGCAGCGCGCACGAGGGCGGCGCCCTGGTCGCGATCGAGTGCCCGGAGCCCGGCGCGTCGATCGGCTGGCGCAACCGCGAAGAGGACCCGTGGCAGGTCTACACGGCGCCGTTCGTGGCGAAGGTCGGCCGGAAGCTCGCGGTCACCACGCACCGCATCGGCCACGCGCCGACGGTGATCGAGGTCGAGGTCGCCTACTGACTGCGGCGTCGCCGAACGCCGGCGTCGCCGCCGGACCTGCAAGCAGCCGCCGGGCAGCTTCTCGGGCACTGGCGGGATCTCCCGCGCCAGCACCCTTCCTCGTTCTTCCGCGGCTGTCGCCTCGGCGTCCGGCAGGAGCGCCCCCGTCAGTTGCCCTGCATCACCCAGCTCAGGCAGTTGCTGAGCGTCGTGCCGCCGCCGGGGCACAGGGCCAGACATTGGCTGCCGACGGGCAGGCCGGCGAAGGCGACGTTCGCCGGCAGCGGCATCGCGAACGACGTGTTCGTGCAGCCGAAGCCCCCGGGGAAGTTCGGTCCGAGCGAGCCCCACAGCGGCGGCAGGAGCCAGATCGGCCCGCACAGGCCGGGCACCGCCGTGCCCGGCGCCGTGCAGCCGCCGATCGACAGCGCGGCGAACGCGATGCTGCCCGCGGGCACACCGGTCAGCCGCAGCGCGAAGCTGCCGTTGCCGAGGTTCGGGTCGCCGACGAGGCCGTGCACCATCGGGCAGGCCGGGCACGTGCCCGAAGCGCAGGGCGGGCCGAACGACACCGGCCGCGCGGGCCGCACGGCGAGGCCGATCATCATGTCGGTCGGCGCGGCGAGGCAGCAGTTCAAGGGCGCGAACACGATCGACGGCCCGGCCGGGTTGAACGCGTAGGCCCAGCCCACGGTCTGCAGGCCGTCGGTCATGTAGAGCACGTGGTTGCCCCAGTCGACGGCGAGCCCGGTCAGCGGCCGCAGCGGCACCGTGCTGCAGGTGCTGGTCACCGGCTGCACGTGGAACGGCACGCACGGGTTGCCGAGCAGGCTCACGCGCAGCTGCGAGGCCCCGGTCGTCCAGTCGCCGCCGCAGACGAACACGAGGCCGCGGCCCTCGTCGACGGCGAGCCCCGAGACGCCGCGCGTCGGCGTCGGCAAGATGCCGAGGTTGCACACGCTGACCACCATCGGCGGGCAGCCGTGCGCCATGCGCACGAGGTTGCTGTTCGTGTCGGTCGCCCAGATCTCGTTCAGGCTCTCGACTACCTCGAGACCCGTGATGTTGCCCGGTGTTGGCGACGTGATCGGCGAGCAGATGTAGTTGCAACCGTCGTCGACGAGCGCCAGCAGCGGCCCGTTGCTGATCCAGGCCCCGCTGCGTTTGGGATCCCAGCCCACCCCGCCCTGGTAGGGCACGCCGACCATCTGCGGGAAGCCGGGCGGCGTGCACGCGATGTCGGTGCAGGCGAGTTGGTCGCGGTGCACGACCGAGGGGATCTGTGCGGTCAGGGCGACGAGTTCCGCTGGCGGGGCCTGCGCGGACGAGGTGGCAGCGGCGAACAGGATGGCGGGGAGGGCGGCGAGAAGGGCGGGATGGGTTTGGTTTCGCATGGGACGGGATGGGTTGCCCCCGAAGAACGGATCCGCGCCGAACGCACGCGGTTTCCGCAGGGGGCGACAGAGTATCGACTCGCGCGCGGTGCGGTGACCTGCCCCAGGGGCTTGCGCGTTCGCGCCCCGGCCGCCATCCTGCCGCCCATCACCGACACGGTGATCTGCATGCGAGTCACTACCAGCGACAGCGCGGCTCTGCGCGCGTCGGCGTGATCCCGGGGACCGGCGCCCGCCGGTCCCGCACGCCACGCGGTGGAGCCGAGGGACCGGGCCGGCCAACCGGCTCCGGTCGCGTTGCGCACCGGGCCACGAGCGCGGTGCGCGGCAACTCTCTGCCGCACTGGATCAGGACTCGTCATGGCCAAGAACAAGGACCGGCGCCGCGCGCCGGCAGCAGGCCCGGCACCGTTGCCGGCCTGGCTCGTCGACTACCTGCCGCGCCACTTCGCGAGGCTGGGCCTCGCCTGCCTCGCCGACTACGAAGCGTGGTGCCGCCGCCACGGCTTCCGGCCGCGCGTGCGCAAGACCGTGCCGGAACTGGAACGCGAGCTGCAGTTCCACTGGGATCTCCAGCGCGCCGGCACCCTGCCCGCGGGCAGCCGCCAGCGCAACCCCGCCGAGGCGGTCCGGCGCCTGCTGGCCGGCGGCGCAGCGCTCGAGGAGGGCTACCGCGCCGTCGCGGAGGCCCTGCGCGATCCCGCGGTGCCGGCACCGCGCCGCGCGCTCCACGCGGCGGTGCTGGAACGGCTCGCCACGGTGATGCCCGACTCGCTGCTGCCCGGTGGTGCTGGGCTCACCGTCGCCGCCCACGTGGCGGAACACCAGGCCGCGGCGCTGCGGCCGGCCGCGGCTTGGTCGCGGCGCACGCACAACGAGGAACGCGCGCTCGTCTCGCTGGTGGAGCACCTGTTCGCGCGCTACCCGGCGCCGCCGTTCCTGCACGCCGCGTGGCTCGCGACGGACGACCGCGCGCCGCGGCACCGCCGCTGGTACCTGCACGTGGTCCAGGGCAACAACCTGCGCACCGCGCCCGACCTGCCGCTCGCGCTGTCCAAGCGCATGGCGCACGAATGCCAGTTCGCGCCGGCCCGGCTGTCGGTGCTGCAGGCGCTGCGCTACGGGCAGGTGCGCGGGCTCGGCGGCGGCGACCGGCTGGCGCTGGCCCTGGCCGCGACGCGGCTCGGCTGGGACTTCGCGCACGACGACTTCTGGCGCACGGTGATCCTGTTCTGCGTGCGCTTCGGCCTCGACGAACCGGCGTTCGTGCGGGCGGTCGTCGACTTCCTGCACGAGCAGCGGCACGGCGTACGGGACTTCCTCGGCGATGACGGCCGGATCGTCGCCGCACCGCCGGTGCAGCCGCACCTGTCGATGCACGGGCGCACGCCGGCCTCGCTGCACAAGCAAGTGGATGGCTGGCACCGGCAGCTCGGGCGCGGCCGGACCGACGACGGGCGCGTGACCTGGCCGTCGAGCGGGCTGCAGGGCTACTGCGTGGTGACCGAACCGAACCGCCCGGGCGAGTGCACGTGGCGGGTCCGCGAACTGTGCAGCGCGCTCGAACTGCGGCACGAGAGCGCGCGGATGCGCCACTGCGTCTACTGCTACGCGGCGGATTGCCTGCGCGGGCGGTCGCACATCTTCACGATGACGCGGGTCTGGGGGGAGAAGGTGGAGACGATGGCGACGATCGAGGTGCGCGGGCGCGCGGTGGTGCAGGCGTGCGGGTTCGCGAACGGCAGGCTGTCGGCGGCGGCGCAGGAGCACCTGCGGCGCTGGGCGCAGCAGGCGGGGTTGGGGATGTGGTGACTGCGCGGGCGACCGGCGCCAATCCCCGATGCGCAGGGCATCGCGCCCGCCGCGCCCCCTCACGGCAGGCCGAGCCCAGCCACCACC
>VGXW01000212.1 GCA_016873195.1 Planctomycetota bacterium
GGGGGCGGCGCGATGGCCTACACGTTCCTGGCGCAGCTCGGCAGGAAGGTCGGCAAGTCGCTCGTCGAGAAGGACCTGATCGCCGAAGCGGGGGCCGTGCTCGCCCAGGCCCAGGCGGCGAAGAAGGAGATCCTGCTGCCGGTCGACCACGTCTGCGCCGCGGAGCTGAAGGCCGACTCGCCCGCGAGCGTGCACAGGGGCGAGGTGCCCGAGGGCCTGATGGGTCTCGACATCGGCCCCGAGACGGTCAAGAACTACGTCGCCGCGCTGAAGGGCTGCAAGACCGTGGTCTGGAACGGCCCGATGGGCGTGTTCGAGATGGCCGCGTTCTGCAAGGGCACCGACGCGGTCGCGCAGGCGGTCGCGGGCTCGGGCGCGTTCACCGTGGTCGGCGGCGGCGACTCGGTCGCGGCGGCCGAGAAGCTCGGCATCGTCGGCAAGCTGTCGCACGTGTCGACGGGCGGCGGTGCCAGCCTCGAACTGCTCGAGGGCAAGGTGCTGCCCGGCGTCGCGGCGCTCGGGTGAGCCGGGCTCAGCAGCGCAGCGCGTACTCGAACACGTTGACGCGCGCGACCGCGGTCCAGAAGTCGTCCTCGACGAAGTGCGGCTCGACCGGGAACTCGCCGTCCCGGCCGCCCTGGCCCGTGCGCACCAGGATCGTGCCCATCTCGGCGCGCTGCGCCGCCAGCACGTCCGCGGTCGTGTGGCCGATCATCCAGCAGCGCTGCAGGTTCAGGTCGAACTCCTGCTGCGCCATCTTGAAGATGCCCGGGCCCGGCTTGCGGAACACGCTCTCCTTGCGGAAGCGACCCCTGCCCTTGGGGTGGTAGGGGCACGAGTAGATCTTCGCGATCGGGATGCCCTCCTGTCGCATGCGCAGCAGGAACGCTTCGCAGAAGCGAGTGAAGTCGCGCTCCTTCACCTGCCCGAAGGCGACGTCCTGGCGGCTCGTCGCGACGAACAGCCGGAACTGGCGGTGGTCGACCCGGGCGAGGCCGTCGATCGCGCGGTCGAGGAACGGGATCGAGCCGTCGGCAGCGAAGGCGGCCTTCTGCACGATGACACCGTCGAGTTCGAAGAACAGGCCCTGCTTGTCGGGGATCTTGGCCATGGGGAGGCTCTGGTGGGATGGGCGCTCCAGGCGCCAGCCCCCATGGCATCGGCTGTTCGGCCCGGCGGCTTGAAGAGCGTGGAGAATCGCCCGGGTTGGCCTCTGTCTCCGGGAGGCGGTTCTTCCGCTACCCCCGTGTCGCCTGGGCCATTCTGCGCAGTTTTCCCGGCCCCCCCCCGGGATGGCCGGCGTAGGGAGTGGCATACTGCTGCGCTCGCGCCCCGTCCCCGCACCTCTTGAGCTTGCGCCCCGAAAACGAACTCATGCTCCGGATCCAGGCCGGGGACCTGGAAGCGTTCGCGCAGTTGGTCGAACGGTTCCAGAATATCGTGTACGGATTGGCCTCGAGCATGTTGCGGCGACCCGAGGACGCGGAGGAAGCGGCGCAGGACACCTTCCTGAAGCTGTTCCGCGCGCGCGGCCAGTTCGATGGCTCGCGCAGTCTCGAGCCATGGCTCCTGCGTATTGCCGGCAATACGTGCCGCGACAAACTGCGCCGGCTCCGGGCCAATGCGCTGCCGGTCGTGCGGGGCGACGAGGACCTCACGCAGGAACTGCCCGACCCCCGGCATTCGCGAGAGGGACAGCGGCACCACGTGGGCAGCCGCGTGCGCGCGGAACTCGAGTCGCTCAGCGAGAAGGTCAGGCTGCCCCTCGAGCTGAAGTACCTGCGCGGGTGGACGAACCAGCAGATCGCCGACGCGCTCGGCATGTCGCTCAGCAACCTGAAGGTCCACCTGGCGCGCGGCAAGGACATCCTGCAGAGCCGCCTGCAGGGGGTGCGCGAGGCATGAACGGCCCGCTGCCACGCGAACCGCTGCACCAGCCGCCGGATCCGGCGGATCTGCGCGCCTTCCCGCCGGCGACGGCGGACTGCGCTGCCGTGCGCGGCCTGCTGCGCGACTTCGTCGACGGCGACCTCGAGCCCCATGAGCAGGTCCGGGTCGAGGATCACGCGCACGGCTGCCGGACCTGTGCCCTGGCGCTGGCGCGGGTCGAGCACGAACACCTGCGGCTCCGGCTCGGTTTCGCGGCCATGTCGATGGAGCCGGAGCGCCCGCGGGGACCTCGCCCGGGTTTCGCGCAGCGCGTCGTGCGGCGCCTGGTCGTCGACGAGACCTCGATGCTCTCGCGCGAAGCGCTCGACGCCGCGCGCGCCGCCGCACCGGCCGAGGCTCCCGCGCCCGCCCGCCGTGGTCTCTGGCGCCCGTTCGCCCGCTCCTTGGCCATGGCCGGACTCGTGCTGGCCGCGCTGGTCGTCGGCTTCGTCGCCGGCGACGAGGACCACGGCCCGGAGCGCGCCGCGCGCCTCGTCGTCACCGGCGCAGAAGACGCCTACGGTGAATTCGGCGCCCGGTTGTCGCGCGGCGATCACCTGGGCGCAGCCCAGTTCCTGTGGGTCGGCGATCGTGGTCTCGCCAAGGTCGACTGGCACGACGCGTCGGCCAAGAGTCAGCCGGCGGCGACCCTCGCCCTGTCCAACAACGGCCTCCTGCGCATGCGCGAAGGCGAGCCGTGGCTCGAGAACGGCACCGTGCGGGTCGAGTCGGCCCGTCCGGTGAAGATCCCCGTCGCCGATGGCAGCCGGCTCGAACTCGGGGTCGGCGACTACGTGATCACCGCGGAAGAACTGGCTGGCCTGCACCACAACCGCGCCAACCCGCTGGCGAACGCGCCGCAGGGCCTGCGGGTGTCGATCGAGGTGCTGCGTGGCGATGCGGCGAACGTGGTTCGGCGGGAAGTCGCGCCGACGGTGGTCGCGCCGGGACAGATCGGCGTATACCGCGGCGATTCCCCGGTCGACATCCGGTCGGGCCCGCACGCCCAACCGGAGTTCGGCGCCGGGCGCAGCGAGCCGCCGCCGCTGCCCGCGCTGCGGCAGGCCGTGCTTCGCGGCACGGTGCTCGAGCGGTCCGGTGCTCCGGTCGGCGGGGCGGACGTGCTCGCTTCGTTCGGCAGCAGCGGCGTGCTCCGTTCCGGCGGCACCACGACGACCGCGGCGGGCAGCTTCGCGCTGGAGACCGGCACCGCAGGCGGCCCGCTGGCCTGCAGTACGCCGTTCGCGATCCTGCACGTGCTGCCGCCGGGCCAGCGGCCGGAACTCGGCCTCACGGTGCCCGAGGCGTTCCGCCTCGGCTACTCGGACGGCGATGCGCGGTTGCTGTCGTCGCCGGTGCTGGACGTGTCGCAACCGATGACGGGCCTGGTCGTCGACGATGCCGCCATGCCGGTCGGCTCCGTGCGGCTCGTGCCGTGCGTGGTCGACGAGCTGTTCTCGTGCGTGCTGCCCTGGCTCGAGGGCTCGGCGATCACCGATGCCGGTGGCCAGTTCCGTCTGGAACGGTTGCCGGTGGTGTTGCCGCGCCACCAGCGGCTCGTCGTGCTGCTGCTGCATCCTGACCTCGAGCCGTCCGTGCTGCCGTTGCCGCCGCGCGGCAGTCCCGCGTCGCGGGCCTACCAGCCACCGCTGCTGGGCAGGCGGCTGCGGACGGTCCGGCTCGTCGGCCTGCCGCAGTCGGCGTCGCTGCAACTGTTCGAGGAGGTGCAGGGTCTGCCTGCCGGGACCGCGATGGTGCGGCGCAGCGTGACGACGAACGGCCAGGGCGAAGTGGTCGGCCTGCGCGTCGCGCGCGGTGATCTGTGGCTTCGCAACACGAGCCCCTCGCACCCGATGGTGCGCCCGCTCGTGCTCGAGAGTCTCGCGGCGGTGCCCGTCTATCGGCCCGACGAGGGATCGTGGAAGCCCTTCGATGCGGTGTTCCAGCGAGGCCAGGCCCTGGCGGGCAGCGACGTGCTGGTCGCGGGCTCGTTCCGGTTCCAGGCCTTCCAGGCCGGCCTGCCTGCGGCGGGCCTCACCGTGCAGGCCGTGGAGGCCTGGACGCTCCGCGCGCTGGCGGGCGCCCAGGTCTTCGGCGTGCGAGCGCGCCTGCCGCGCGGAGCCGGAGCGGTGCGGTTCCTGGGCTACACCTCGGGCAGCGGCACGATCGCGGTCGGAGCCGAAGACGCCCAGGGCGCGCTCTGCGTGCTCGGTGCCGACGGCGCCATCGGCTTCGCCGAAGTGGTCGGCCAGAGCGGCGACCTCGAGATCGCGGTGTCGCCGACCGGGCAAGTGCTGCTCGATCCGGCCCTGCGCCCCGGCTCCTTCGAGAACAGCGTCGCCGTGCCGATCCGCTTCGAGCGTGCGGATGCTCCCCTGGCCGGAATGCAGCCGGTCTTCGTGCGCTTCGCGTGCAACGAGGCCGGGTGGGAGGTCGCGGACGTGCCGGCTGGCGACTACCGCGCCATCGTCGACGGTCGCGCCTTCCCGGTCACCGTGCCGGCGGGTGGGCTGGTCGTGCTGCCCTGAACCCCGCGACCGCCCGCCGCCTGCAGGAACCGCTCGGCACCGCGCGGCGCTGCGGCTAGCCTGTCCGGGCCATGGCGTCTCCGTTCGACCCGCAGCGGGAGGATCTGTTCACGTTCGGGCTCTGGACCGTAGGCAACCGCGGGCGCGACCCGTTCGGCGAACCGGTGCGGCCGGTGCCGGACCCGCACCATCTCGTGCGCAGGCTGGCCGAACTCGGCGCCCACGGCGTCAACCTGCACGACGACGACCTGGTGCCGCCGGGCGCCTCGGCGGCCGAACGCGATCGCATCGTGCGCGAGTTCCGGCGGACGCTGCGGGACACGGGCATGCAGGTGCCGATGGCGACGACGAACCTGTTCGGCCACCCGGCCTTCAAGGACGGCGCGTTCACCAGCAACGACCCGCGCGTGCGCGCGTTCGCGCTGCAGAAGACCCTGCGCGCGATCGACCTGGGCGCCGAGCTCGGCGCCGGGATCTACGTCTTCTGGGGCGGCCGCGAGGGCAGCGAGGCCGACGCGTGCCGCGATCCGCGCGCGGCGCTGCAGCGGCTGCGCTGGGCGCTCGACTTCCTGTGCGGCTACGTGCTGGACCAGGGCTACGGCCTGCGCTTCGCGCTCGAGGCGAAGCCGAACGAACCGCGCGGCGACATCTACCTGCCGACGACCGGGCACATGCTGCACTTCATCACCACGCTGCAGCACCACGAGATGGTCGGCGTGAACCCCGAGGTCGCGCACGAGGTCATGGCGGGCCTGTCGTTCCCGCACTGTGTCGCGCAGGCGATGGCGGCCGGCAAGCTGTTCCACGTCGACCTCAACGCGCAGAAGATCGGCCGCTACGACCAGGACCTGCGCTTTGGCAGCGAGGACCAGAAGGGTGCCCTGCTGCTGGTGCGGCTGCTCGAGGGCACGTGCGGCGGCGGGCGCTACACGGGGCCGCGGCACTTCGACGCGCACGCCTACCGCAGCGAGGACGAGGCCGGCGTGTGGGAGTTCGCGAAGGGGTGCATGCGCACCTACAAGATCCTCGCGCACAAGGCGCGCGGCTTCGACGCGGATCCCGAGGTCCGGGCGCTGCTCGCCGAACAGCACGACCCGCGGCTCGATCCGCTGCTCGCGGGCGGCAATTCACGCGAAGTGGCCGAGGCGCTGCGGGGCGTGTCGATCGACGCCGACGCGCTCGGCCGCCGCGGCCTCGGCTACGAACGGCTCGACCAGCTGCTGGTCGAGCACCTGCTCGGCGTGCGGGGCTAGCGGCGCGGCGGCGCCGGGCCTAGATTGGCCCGGCCCATGCGGACGTTCCAAGTCATCGTCGAACGGGACCCTGATACGGGGCTCCTGGTCGGTTCGGTCCCGGGATGGCCGGGTGCGCACAGCCAGGGGCGCACGCAGCAGGAACTCGACGAGAACCTGCGCGAGGTCATCGCCATGCTGCTCGAGGACGGCGAACCCAGGTTCGAATCCGAGTTCGTGGGACTGCAGACGATCCGCGTGGCGTGACCATGGGCACGGTCCCTGTGCTGAAGCCGCGCGAGGTCGCCGCGCTGTTGCTGCGGCTCGGCTTCGTGGAGGTGCGCCAGCGCGGGTCGCATCGCCAGTACCGCCATCCGGACGGCCGGGGCACCACCGTGCCGTTCCACCCCGGGCAGGACGTCTCGCCGACCCTGCTGCGCAAGATCGCGCGAGACGTGAGCCTCACTGTCGACGAGTTGCTGCAGCGGGAGGGCTAGCGGCGCGGCGGCCGCGCGCCGCAGGAGCAACGATGGAACCGTGCAGCCTCTACCTCGGGTTCGACGTCGGCACGCAGGGCACGAAGGCGCTCGCGATCGACACCGCGCGCGGCGAGGTCGTCGCGCGCGCCGCGGTCGCCTACGGGCTCCTGCCCGGCCTGCCGCCGGGCCACAACGAGCAGGACCCCGAGACCTGGATCGACGCGGTCGCGGCGACCGCGCGCGAGCTGCTGCGGCACGTCGACCCGGCGCGCGTGGCGGGCCTCGGCGTTTCGGGCCAGCAGCACGGCTGCGTCGTGCTCGGCGCGGCCGGCGAGGTCGTGCGGCCCGCGAAACTCTGGTGCGACGTGGCGACGGCCGCGGAGGCCGAGGAACTGTCCGCGCGGCTCGGCCGCTCGGTGCCGGCGGGCTTCACGGCGAGCAAGCTCCTGTGGCTCCGGCGCCACGAGCCCGTGAACTGGGCCCGCGTGCGGCAGGTGCTGCTGCCGCACGACTTCGTGAACCTGCGCCTGTGCGGTCTGCCGTCGATGGAGTTCGGCGACGCTTCGGGCACCGGCTTCTTCGACCCGGTCGAGCGCGCCTTCGACGAGGAAGCCATGCGGGCGATCGCGCCCGGACTGCCGCGCCTGCTGCCGAAGCTGCGGCCGCCGGGCGAACTCGCGGGCCGGCTGTCGGCGGGCGGTGCCGTGCTGCTCGGCCTGCCGCGCGGGCTGCCGGTCGCGCCGGGCGGCGGCGACAACATGATGGCGGCGATCGGCAGCGGCGCCACGCGGCCCGGCGTCGTGGTCGTGAGCCTCGGCACGTCGGGCACGATCTTCACGCGCACCGCGGCCCCGGTGATCGATCCCGCGGGCTCGATCGCGCCGTTCTGCAGCAGCGACGGCGGTTGGCTGCCGCTGCTGTGCGTGATGAACCTGACGGGCGTCACCGAGGAGGTGGTGGCGCTCACGGGGCTCGGCCACGCGGAGCTGACCGCACTCGCCGCCCGGGTGCCGGCAGGCAACGACGGGCTGCTGTGGCTGCCGTTCCTCGGCGGCGAACGCGTGCCCGACCTGCCGCTCGCGACCGGCACGCTGCTCGGCCTGCGGCCGGGTCTGCTGCGCCCGGGACACCTCTACCGCGCCGCGCTCGAGGGCACGGCGTGCAACCTCGGCTCCGGGCTCGATCGGCTGCGCGCGCTCGGCGTCGCCGTCGCCGAGGTGCGCCTCGTCGGCGGCGCGGCGAAGAACCCGCTGTGGCGGCAGATCCTCGCGAACGTCTTCGACGTGCCGGTGCGGCCGCTGGTCGAGAGCGAGGCCGCGGCCCTCGGTGCGGCGCTGCAGGCGCTGTGGTCCGTGCGGCGCGCGGTGGGCGAGGCGGGACTCACGACCGACGACGTCGTCGGCCCGTTCGTGCACCTGGGCGAGGCCGTGCTGCCGGAGCCGGCCCTTGCCGCGGCGCACCGCGCGCTCGCCGAGCACTTCCGCAGCGAGGTGCAGCGCCTGCATCCGGGCGCGAGGTGACCAGGCTGCGGTTGCCGTGGAGGCGGCCCCGCCACTACGGTTCCGGGCATGTTCCTGACTCGCAAGATCGGCTCCATCCTGCGCGGCAAGGCGACGCCGCTGCAGGTGCTGCTGGCGACTTCGTTCGGCGGCATGCTCGGCTTCGTGCCCGGCTTCTTCCTGCCCGGCGACCTCGGCGGCGGCTTCCTGCAGGCGCCCGGCCTGATCCTGGTGCTGCTGTGCTGCGTGCTCGTGCTCAACGCCAACCTCGCGGTGTTCGGGCTCGTCACGCTGGTCGCGAAGCTGGTCAGCCTGTTCACGCTGCCCTACGCCTACGCGATCGGCACCTGGCTCGTCGACGCGCTGCCGGGCGCGTTCCGGGGGCTCGTCAACGGCAAGGTCACCGCGTGGTTCGGGCTCGAACACTACGCGACGACCGGCGGGCTCGTGATCGGGCTCGGCTTCGGCGTCGTCGCGGGCCTCCTGCTGAACGCGCTGATCCGGGCGATCCGCACCAAGATGGCCGACGCCGAGCAGAACAGCGAGCGCTACCAGAAGTACGCGCAGAAGCGCTGGGTCCGGTTCGGCACCTGGCTCGTGCTCGGCAAGGGCAAGGGCAAGGTGACCTGGCAGGAACTCGCCGCGAAGAAGCGCGGGCTGCCGATCCGCATCACCGGCGTGCTGCTCGTGGCCGTGCTGCTGGCGAGCCTCTGCGTGTTCCAGCAGTGGTTCAGCACGCCGATCCTGACGCACAACCTGCGGGCCGGGCTCGAAGCGGTGAACGGCGCCACGGTCGACGTCGGCGCGGCGTCGGTCGACCTCGCCGCGGGCTCGCTGCGCGTGGTGGACCTCGCGGTCGCCGACAGCAAGGCGCTCGACAAGAACCTGCTCGCGGCCGAGGAGCTCACGGCGACCATCGACACGGGCGAACTGCTGCGGCGGCGCTTCGTGATCGACGAGCCCC
>VGXW01000213.1 GCA_016873195.1 Planctomycetota bacterium
GGAAAGCGCTGGCCCTTCCGGCCGCAGCGGTTCGCGCAGTCGAAGACCGGCAGGTGCGCCTCCTTCAGGTGCGGGGCGCCCTCGACGGTCATCGTGCCGCAGACGTAGTCGTTGGCGGCCTGCACGTCGGCCTTGCCGAAGCCGAGGTGTTTCAGCAGGTCGAAGCTCCAGTCGGCGAGTTGCGCGTCGGTGAGGCCGAGGTTCGTCTTCAGGAACTGCTCGCCGAGGATGCCCCTGTTGAAGGCGAAACCGACGTCGAACGCCGCGTCGAGCGCCTGCTCCAGACGCTGCAGCGCGGGTTCGTCGAAGCCGCGCTGGCTCAGGGTCTCGTGGTTGATCGCGGGCGCGCCGACGAAGGTCCGGTGGCCGGCGACGTAGACGAGCACGTCCTCGATCTGCGAGGGGCTGTAGCCGAGCTTCGCCAGCGCGGGTGGGAGGCTCTGGTTCGCGATCTTGAAGTAGCCGCCGCCGGCGAGCTTCTTGAACTTGACCAGCGCGAAGTCCGGCTCGACGCCGGTCGTGTCGCAGTCCATCAGCAGGCCGATCGTGCCGGTCGGGGCGATGCAGGTGACCTGCGCGTTGCGGTAGCCGTGTTTCTCGCCGAGGTGCAGCGCGCGGTCCCAGCACTCGCGCGCGGCCTCGAGCAGTTCGCCCGGGCAGAGCTGCGGGTCGATGCCGACCGGCGGGATCGACAGGCCTTCGTACTCGGACTGGCTCGAGTTGTAGGCGGCGCGCCGGTGGTTGCGGATCACCCGCAGCATCGCCTCGCGGTTCTTCGGGTAGCGCGGGAACGCGCCGAGCTCCTTGGCCATCTCGGCCGAGGTCGCGTAGGCCTCGCCGCACAGGACCGCGGACAGGGCGCCGGCGATCGCGTAGGCCTTCGGGGAGGCGTACGGGATGCCGAGCCGCATCAGCACCGTGCCGAGGTTCGCGTAGCCGAGTCCGAGCGTGCGGTAGTCGTAGCTGCGCTGCGCGATCGACTGGCTCGGGAAGCTCGCCATCAGCACGCTGATCTCGAGCACGACGGTCCACAGCCGCACCGCGTGCCGGTAGCCGTCGAGGTCGAAGCCGCCGTCGTCGCGCAGGAAGCTCGTCAGGTTGATCGACGCGAGGTTGCAGGCCGTGTCGTCGAGGAACATGTACTCCGAGCACGGGTTGCTCGCGTGGATGCGGCCGTCCTCGGGGCACGTGTGCCATTCGTTGATCGTCGTGTCGAACTGCACGCCGGGGTCGGCGCAGGCCCATGCGGCGTAGGCGATCCTGTCCCACAGTTCGCGCGCGTCGAGTTCCTTCTCGACCGAGCGGTCGGTGCGGCGCACGAGCCGCCACTTCCCGCCCGCCTCGACGGCGCGCAGGAAGTCGTTGGGCACGCGCACCGAGTTGTTCGAGTTCTGCCCGGCGACGCTGTTGTAGGCCTCGCCGTCCCAGTCGGTCGTGTACTCGGGCACGTCGTAGGCGCGATGCCCCTGCTGCGCCAGCTGCAGCGCGCGCTGCAGGTACATCTCCGGCACGCAGGCCGCGCGTGCCTCGAGCAGGGCGCGGTGCAGCTTCTCGTTGTCGCGCGGCACCACGACGACGGTTTCGTTGCCCTGGGCGTCGCGCACGTGGCAGCTGTCGAGCACCGCGGCGAGGTGCCGCCGCAGCTGCCGGCTGCCGGTGACCAGCGCCGCGACCTTCTGCTCCTCGTGGACCTTCCACGACACGAACTGCTCGATGTCGGGATGGTCGAGGTCCAGGCAGACCATCTTCGCCGCGCGCCGCGTGGTGCCGCCCGACTTGATCGCGCCGGCCGCGCGGTCGCCGATGCGCAGGAAGCTCATCAGCCCCGAGCTCTTGCCGCCGCCCGACAGCGGCTCGTTCTCGCCGCGCAGCGCCGAGAAGTTGCTGCCGGTGCCGGAGCCGTACTTGAACAGCCGCGCCTCGCGCGTCCAGAGGTCCATGATGCCGCCCTCGTTGACGAGGTCGTCGGTCACGGCCTGGATGAAGCAGGCGTGGGGCTGCGGCCGCTCGTAGGCGTTGCGGCTCTTCATCAGCTTGCCCTGGCCGCCGCTGTCGTCGACGAACCAGTGGCCCTGCGCGGGGCCCGTGATGCCGTAGGCGAAGTGCAGGCCGGTGTTGAACCACTGCGGCGAGTTCGGGGCGGCGTGCTGCGCGGCCAGCATGTGGCACAGTTCGTCCGCGAAGGCCTGCGCGTCCTCGGGCGTGTCGAAGTAGCCGTATTCCTCGCCCCAGTGGCGCCAGCAGCCCGCGAGGCGGTGGAACACCTGCCGGGCGTCGGTCTCGCCGCCGAGCACCGGGTTGCCGCCGTCGTCGGTCAGCGGGCGGCCGTCCGCCCCGGTCTGCGGCACGCCCGCCTTGCGGAAGTACTTCTGCGCCAGGATGTCGACCGCCACCTGGCTCCAGCGCTCCGGAACGTCGATGTCCGGGGCCTCGAAGACCAGCGAGCCGTTCGGGTTGCGGATCTCGCTGCTGCGCCTGGCGAACGGAATGCCTTCGTACGGAGACTTGCCCTTGACCGTGAAACGCCGGGAGACCTTCACACTACGTCCTCCTCGACGGGTGGCCGCGCCGCCCGCCTGCTGCTACCGCTCTCTGGTCGAGTCGCCTGCCGACAGCCGTTCAGCCGGAACCCTGGGTGGTGCCGTCCCGCGCGCGAGCCGGACGGTCGAGCGCTCCCTCGCTCGCCGTCTGCGTCGGCCCGCGGACCTCGCGGGGCAGTTTGCGGTGGCTACACCTGGACTCGGCAGCGCGTGTTTCACGGGAACGATCTGACCATCGGTTCACGTTCGCGGGCACGGCACCGGAGGCGACGCGACCGCGGGAACTGGCGCTGCCGCGGAGAACCACGGCCTGGCACCGATCCGGACACCCGACCGAAGTGCCTGGATCCCACGCCGCCCGACCCGTGGGAGAACCGTTCCAACCGGAGGGACGAGGACGGGCCGAGCGGCGTAGAGGTCCACTATCTATTGGGCGCGCCGAAAGCCCGCAACCCATGGGTAGCGAATTCGCGGTTCTGGGCTGCGACGGCTCCGGGATCGACACGACGCAGCATTTCGCAAAGCCCCCCGGCCGTGGTCGGTGGCCTTCATGGCTCGTCCGCCCAGGGCACCACGCGCTGCCGCTGGGTGCCGAACCGCCGTGGCTCGCCGAGGCCAGCTTCGACGTGCAGCGCGCACGATGGCGGCCGGCCCGTTCCGTTCATGCAGGCTCCGGCAGCAGTTCGCGCCAGACGGCGGCGAAACCCGGCGACGGAGCGACCTGCACGTGATGCTGGTCGACGCTGGTCTGCTGCCGTTCGAACCGGCCGTCCGGAGCCCGCCAGTAGAGGTGGGGCGTGATCGAGCCGGGTCCGGTGCGGAAGCCGGCCGCCGCCAGCAGCGCCATGCCCTCGATCGGCAGGGTGTCCGCCATCGCGTCGATCGCCCAGCTGCTGAGCAGCCCGCGTTTGCCGAGCGCGAGCAGGTTGCCGTGCCGGCCGTAGCGCGGCAGCGCGCCGGGGCACAGCGCGCGGGAACTCGCGAAGTCGTCGCCGCACAGGTGGTCCAGCACGGCGCCCGCGGGGCCGGGCAGGGTCGACGTTTCCCATTCCGCCGGCAGCGCGGCGACGTTCTGCAGCGCTCTCGCGAACAGCGCCGCATCGTCCTGGCCCCACGGCGCGACGAACGGCCGCGGCACCGTGAGCATCGAGGGCCCGATGTCGAGCACCAGGGCGGTCACGGTGCCCTCGAGGTCGACCCGGTGCACGAACTGGTCGAGGTGGGCCTCCGGCAGGTGGCCGGCCGGGTAGATGCGCACGAACAACCTCGGCGCGAGGTCCGCGAACGGTGCCTCGGCGGCGTGCTGCACGGTGCGCTGCAGGCGGCGCGGGTCCGAGAGCCCGAGCCGGTTGCCGACGATCGCCGGCCAGGCGGCGGCCGGGGCCAGGCTGCATTCCTGGGCGAGGTTCACGAGGCCGTGCTGCAAACCGTTGGGCTCGGTCGCGACGAGGTCCGGGCCGAACCGCACCGGGCGGTTGCGGCGGCGGAACCACGCGAGCACGGTGTCGCGGAAGCGAGCCAGGTCGCGGCGTTGGGGGAAGGGGAACGGCAGCGGCGGCAGGCTGCCGGAGAAGTCGTGTCGGGTGCGGTCCTGCATGGTCGTCCTCGGGCCGCTCTGGGCCCGATTGCCTAGTGGCACGGGCGGGGGCAGGAAATCCGCGGGAGCCACGGGCTCGCGTGGCGGCAGGGGCGGTCCCGGGGGGGATCAGCGGGCGCGGAACGCCGCCGCGGTGACCGAAGCGGCATCGATGCGCGCGAACAGGCCGAAGCCGCCGTGGTAGTCCTCGACCTCGCACAGCAGCAGGTGTTCGCCCTGCGTCAGGCGCAGCGGAACCCGGTCCTGGTCGCGCGCGACGCCGCGCACGCCCCTTCGTTCGTGCACCGGCACGTTGTCGAGATAGACGCGCACCGCGTCGTCGCTGCCGAGCCACAGCACCACGTCCTGGTCGCTCGCGGCTCTCAGCGTGGTCGCCGCGAAGGCGACGACCTCGTCGCGGCGCCCCATGGCCGCATCGAGGTCGAGCACGCCGCTCGCGGTCGGCACCTCGATCGCGCGCCAGCCGCGCGGCCCGTCGCCGAGCACCTCGTAGGCGCGTGCCTCGCCGGCATCGGTCTCGGGACCGTGCGTGCGGTCGAGCCCGCGCCGGCCTCCACCGGGGAACGGGCCGGCGATCCGCCAGCTGCGGATCGCCGGCAGGGCCGGTTCGACGCGCACCTCGTCCACGGCGAGCGGAGCTCCGATGCGCAGCGTGGCGCGTTCGCCGGCGGGGGCGAGCAGCGTGGGCAGCACCGGCCGGCCGGCGGCCCGCAGCGTGTAGCAGCGGGCGGCGGGGGCGGCGGGCAGGTGGTGCTCGCCCGGCGGCAGTTCGACCGCACCAGCAGACGCAAGCAGCCCGGGGAACAGGGCCGCGGGCTCCAGGTCTTCCCACTGCGGGGCGGGCCTGGGCGCGTTCGCCGGCAGGCTGCCCGCCAGGTCCGCGCGGCCGAGGCCCGCGGCGTCGTCGTACCAGACCGCCAGCGTGGCGTAGTCCGAACCCGCCGCGTCGTTGCCGCCGCCGTGTTCGAGGTCGACGCGCAGGTCGCGCGCGAACGGGATCGGGTCGAACAGCAGCCAGCGTGCGGCGCGCACCCGGCAGAGCCGCTCGTCGATCCTGGCGACCGCGGCGCAGGGGCTGCTGGCCGGATTGCCGCGGAAGTACCAGCCGCCGCCGAAGAAGTCCTCGGTGCCGGTGCCGCGCAGCACCGTCTCGCCGTCGGCCACGACGGTCTCGTCGCCCTCGAGGAAGGACAGGCCCTGCGCCGGGCCCCCGCAGAGTTCGGCGACCACGCCGACCAGGTGCCCCGGGCGGCCGTCGACGCGCAGCACGGGGAACGGCTCGCCCCAGCGGTTCGCCGCGCGGTGGAAGTGCGCGTGCAGGTAGTGGCGGCGGTGGTCCGCGGGCAGGTCGCGGACGCGCGTGCGCAGGTCGAACAGGGCCCTGCCCTCGCCTTCGTGGCGCGCGGCGAGCACGAGCCGCTGCCGCCACGGCACGGGCAGGTGCAGGGCGACGAACCCGTCGCCGGTGCCCTGCGTCGCCGCAGTCGGCAGGTCACCGGGCAGCAGCAGGTCGAGCGGCGCGGCGAGGCCCGGCACCGTGGCACCGTCGGCGGTGGCGCAGAGCCAGAGCGCGCGCGGGTCGGCTCGCTCGATCCGGACCGCGATCTCGACGAGTTCCCCCGGGCCGGTGAAGGTCGCGAGTTCGCAGGCACCGGCGACCTCGCAGCGGCGCACCACCGGGGGCCGCGGTGCAGGCAGGGCGACGAGCTCGGGAGCCGGGCCGAGCAGAGCCGTCCAGTGATGGTAGGTCCCGGGACCGGCGGGACTCGTCACGCGGCAACGGTGCCGGAAGGGGATTGGTACGAAGCACAGGAAGCCGCCCGCGAACGGCGCCGCGAGCGGCGGGCCGTGGGGCGGGTTCGAGCCGTCGAACAGCGCGCGGAACGGGCCGCGGAAGTGCTCGGCACCGTCGATCTCGATCCGCACGTCGCCGCGCGGATCGGCGGACCAGACGCGCGCGAGGCGGCCCGGGCCCGGGAACTCGGCGAGCACGCGGCTCTTGTCGGGCAACACCGCGAGGTAGTGACCGCTGTCCTCGTTGCCGCCCGCGGGGTCGGAGGACGTGCACGCGCGGCTCCGGTCCGCGCGCGGCTCGGGCAACTGCGCCAGATCCTGGCCGCGCACGCCGCTCGCGCAGGACAACGCGGCGGCGCACAGCGCTGCGGCGGATCGCGGCACGGGCGTGGTCACGCGGCCCATTGTGCGCGGCCGAGCGGGCCCGGGACAGCCCGGACCGGCCGAGCGCACGCCGCGCGCGGTCACTTCGCCGAGGTCTGCGGGCCGTCGTCGAACTTGATCTTCAGCACGTTCTTGTAGGCCGCGATCGTGCGCACGTCCTCGCCGCGCTGCTGCAGCAGCGTGCGCACGGCCTCCTGCAGCTGGGCGTCCTCCTGCGGGTCGCCGAACGCGCGCTGGCCCGGATAGACCGCGCCGCGCAGGTCGCTGATCTGGTCGCGCACCTCGTAGCGCACCCAGCGGCGCACGTCGTCCCTGGTCAGCTTCGTGTCGAGGCTCTGGTAGAACGCGTCGAAGTCGGGGTAGCGCGCGCAGTCCCCGTCGTCGCCCTCGGCGAGCTGCTGGAACAGCTGCTGGTTGCCGGGCAGGTGCTTCTTCACGTAGTCGCGGAAGGCGTTCTTCTTCAGCAGCGCGAACACCGCCGCGTTCTTCCACGCGTCCTCGGGCTTGTTCTCGAGCAGGTCGAGCACCTTGTCGGGAGTCACTCCCCAGTTCGGATTGACGATGCGGCCGTCCTTGTCGAACTCGCGGTGCGGGCAGCGGCCGTCGGGCAGGTAGTACTTGGCGACCGTCAGCTTGATGTGCGCGCCGACGTCGTACTTGCCGTTCTTGTTGCGGTCGCGGTAGTCCTCGCCTTCCTGCCAGATGTCGTCGCCGTTCAGGTCCTCGAACTCCTCCGGCGGATCGCTGCGCAGCGGCAGCAGGTTCTGCACGCTGCCCTTGCCGAAGGTGCGCTCGCCGACGATCACGGCGCGTTTCATGACCTGCAGCGCGCCGGCGGTGATCTCGCTGGCGGACGCCGAGAAGTCGTTGGTCAGCACCGCGAGCGGCAGGTCGCAGGTCGCGCGGTCGCGCGTGTGGTGTTCGGTGGGCTTCTCGGCGGGGCCCTTCGTGAAGACGACGAGTTCGCGGCCGGGCACGAACTTCTCGACCACGTCGCGGGCCTGGCCCAGGAACCCCCCGGTGTTGTTGCGCACGTCGAGCACGATGCCCACGGCCTTCTTCGCCATCAGGTCGGACAGCGCGGCCTGCAGCTCCTCGCTGATGTTGCTGCTGAAGTTGACGAGCTCGATGTAGCCGATGCCGCCAGGCACCATCGCCCAGTTGACCGCCGGCACGGCGATCTGCTGCCGCACGATCGTGACGGTCTGCGGTTCCTGCAGGCCGGGGCGGAACCACTTCAGCACGACCGGCGTCTCGGGGCGGCCCTTCAGGCGCGCGATGATCTCGTCGGTCGTGTGGCCGGCGGTCTCCCAGCCGTCGACCTCGAGGATCTTGTCGCCGCTCTTGAGCCCGGCGCGGTAGGCGGGGCCCGAGTAGATCGGGCGCACGATCGAGAAGTCGTTGTCCTGGTCGAAGTTCACGAACGCGCCGATGCCGCCGTACTCGCGGTTCAGCTCGAAGAAGAACCGCTTGAACTCGTCGCTCGTGAAGTAGGCGCTGTGCGGGTCCAGGCCCTGCAGCATGCCCTTGGCCGCGAACTCGACGAGGTCGCGCTCGCTGAACTGCTCGCCGCGGATGTGCTGCGCGCGCACGCGGTCGCGCAGTTCGCGCAGCACCAGGTACTCGTCCTTGCCGGCGGCGGGCTCCGGGCTGCCGGCGCTGCGTTCGACGACCTTGGCGAGGTCGGCGAGCAGCTGGCGGCGCTCCTCCTCGCGCGCGATGTAGAGTCTGGCGAGCCGGCCGAGGTCGGTCGGCTCCGCGGCGACCTCGCGCAGGATCTGCCAGGCCGGGCCGCCTTCGGTGTTGATCTGCGCGAGCGCCAGGGCGCCGCGGACCTGCAGGTCGCGGTCGCTCGATCTCAGGAACTGCTCGAGGGTCTGCTTGCTCGCGGCGCGCTGCTCGTTGGTGCCCACGGCCCAGAGGGCCAGGGCCGCCTCGATGCGGACCCGTGCCGGCACCGTCTCGTCCTTGCAGTTCGGCTCGACGACCTTGCGCACCTCGGGCAGCACGCGGTTGTTGAACGAACGGTCGTCGCCGAGCAGCGCGATCGCCGCGGCGCGCAGCTGGTCGTCCTTCGCGGCCGCGAGCGGTTTCAGCAGTTCGAGCAGGTCCTTGCCGTAGGTGTCGTCGGGTTTCAGGCTCTTCAGCGCCACTGCGGCGGCAAACCGCGCGGGTTCGGGCGCCGCGGTCGCCTGGCGCACGAGCGCGGTGCGGAAGCCGTCGAGGTTTTCCGGCGCGATGTCGCCGAGCTGGTTGCCGATCCCGTAGAGGTCCGCGACGGGCGCACCGGCGGCGTTGCGCAGCAA
>VGXW01000214.1 GCA_016873195.1 Planctomycetota bacterium
GGTCCGGCGGCATCACGAACCCGCTCGCGCTGTTCTACCTGTTCCACACGTTTATCGCCGCGCTGGTGCTGTCGGTGCTGGCCGCGGTCGTCGTCGCCGCGTCGAGCCTGTTGCTGCTCGCGCTGCTGGGCTTCGCGGAGCGGCTCGGTTGGGTCGCCCACCATCCGCTCGGGCTCGGGCTGCTCGACCTGGGCCGCATCGAACCGCTCGGCTTCTGGCTGCTGTTCTTCGCGCACGCGGTGGCCCACGGGTTCTCGATCTACTTCGTCGCGGCGGTGCTCGCCCGGCTGCGCAGCAACGAGCGGCAGATCGCGACGCTCGGCCGGCACCTCGCGACGAGCGAGAAGCTCGCCTCGATCGGGACGCTCGCGGCGGGCGTGAGCCACGAGATCAACAACCCGGTCGGCGTCATCGCCAACAAGGTGCAGATCCTGCGCTACCGCGTGCAGGACGGCGACCGCGGCGAGCGGCTCACGGCGGAACTCGACGTGATCGAGAAGCACGCGCGGCGCATCGCGCAGATCACGGCGGGCCTGCTGCAGTTCTCGCGCGAACAGCCGTTCGAACTGCGGCCGCTGGACGTCGCAGCGCTGTTGCGCGAGGCGGCCGATCTGGTGCGCGTGCCGTTCCGGACCGCCGGCGTCGAACTCGTCAGCGAGGCCGCCCAGCTCGCGGTCGACGTGCGCGGCTCGCCGAACCACCTGCTGCAGGTGCTGATCAACATCCTGCTGAACGCGAAGGACGCGTCGCCGCGCGGCGCGACCGTCTGGATCGACGACCAGTTGGCCGGCGACGAGGTCGTGGTCAGCATCCGGGACCGCGGCACCGGCATCCCGCCCGAGAACCTCGAGAAGGTCTTCGATCCCTTCTTCACGACCAAGGACGTCGACAAGGGGACGGGGCTGGGTCTCGCGATCAGCCACGGCATCGTCGAACGGCACGGCGGGCGCATCGAGGTGGAGACCGAGGTCGGGCGCGGCACGACCTTCCGCGTGGTGCTGCCGGTGCACCGCGCCCCGGACTCGTGACGGCGCGAGGAATCGCATGGGTCGCCCGCCTCAGGCACCATCCTTGGTGGTGACGGTCGAGAAACCGCTTGGCAGCGGGCCCTTCGTCACGTAGAGTCCGCGCCCGTGTTGGGCGGTCGCCGTTGGGAGGGACCGACAGCATGGGCCGCTCGGACCAGGCACCCGGGTGGCTCGACTCTGGTCGCCTGCGGCGGTGGCCCTGGATCGCCAGGGCAGTGCGGTGTCCGGCATGGACCGGAACGATGGTCAGGCTGCTCCTCGCGCCGCGAAGCCGCTCAGGCTCTGGAGCTTCTGCGCCGCCGGTTCCGCAAGGGCCGGCGGCGCTTTTCTGTCCGCGCCGTTCTCCCATGGCGCCGTTCTCCCATGGCGCCGATCTCCAGGTGCGCCGATCTCCTCCCGCGTCGCGCGCCGCCGCGCACCGGCCCGACGGCGCGAGGGACCCGAAAACGCAACCAGCCTGCACCTTGGCAGGCTGGTTGGACCGGCACATCGTGTGCCGCGGCTCTGGCGTGAACGCGATCCCCGCTTCACGTCGACGACCTGATCCACGTTGAAGTCGAAGCTGAACTCCTCGTCGACGTTGATCAGGCGACCCGTGCCCTTGAACTCGTTGAAGATGATGGCTCCCGACAGCGAGCGGCCGTCCTCGAGGGACAACTCCACCCAGTCAGCCTGACGGGCGTTCATCAGCAGGTCGTAGACTTCGTCGCGCGTGGGGCGCGTCGCGTTCCGGTCGGTCATGTGCGTGATACTCCTCGGCTTGCGGCGGGGGTCCGCAGGCCTGGTTTGTCTGGGTCTCGAATCGTGTTGCGGCCGGCAGCATCGAGAGGAATGTTGTCGGCTGGGTCACCGCGGTGGGAAGCCCGACCGCGGGCTCCGTGGGGATGGTCACGGTCGTTCCGCAGCCAGTTCCTGGCACGAGGCGCCGCCGATGGGACCGGCGATTCCAGCATCGACCAGGAACTGTGACCACGTCTCGAACCGCGAACGATCTTGCCACAGATGCCGAAACTCGGCAAGGGACCCGAACTCACCGGCCATCTTCGAGATTTCACGTATGCGCACGGCTGCCGCTGCCTCGGCGAGGCAGAGCGGCAGATCGAGCACGTAGACAAGGCCGGCGTGCACCTTGCCGACGGGGGTCTGATCGTCGTTGAGCAACCCGACGAACCGGGGCGTCGCTCCATCGGGCAACTGCAGGTGCAGTTCCTCGTGCAACTCGCGCAGCAGCGACGACCGGAAGAAGGTCGCCGCAGCCATGGTGCTGGGCTCCCCATCCTCGGGTTCGACGTGGCCGCCGATGCCGATCGACCAGAGGCCGTGCAGCCGGGCTTCGGCCTGCCCGGTGCTGCGCTGCACACGGAAGACCGCTTCGATCAATTGGTTATGACCAGGTGGCTGCGGCCGGACGCAGCGCAGCACGCAGTAGGGGATCCACTGCTTCCAGGCCGGAGTCCGCTCGGCGACCGCGCGCTCGACGTAGCGTGCGCCCTCGAGGCAGCGATCGAGCATGGCGCTGCCATCGGCTCCGGGGCAGGGGACGAAACCCTGTGGCCAGTCGCCTCCGAAGAGCGACCCGCGGTCGACGACGAGCACCTGGGCCATGCGCTACTGCGGCGCGGCTGCCCCGGGGCCAGCCTCGGTCGGCGCCTCCGGCGGTGGGGGCGGCGGGGCGGGCGGCGGGGCTGGCGGAGTCGGTCGCGGACTCGTGCCGAACAGGGCGCGAAGGCTCGCCAGCGAGGTGACCTCACCCTTGTGGGTCCGGGTCTCGACGACCTCCTTCGCCGGCTCGACCGTGTAGACGCGCTGTTCGCGCGGGCCGCCGCGGGGCCGGCGGTCGCCGAAGCCCCGATCGCCGAAGCCCCGATCGCCGCCCTCACGCTCGCCCGGACCGCGTGGTCCGCCGCGGCCGAACCGCGGCCGGCGATCCCCGTCGCCCGGCTCCGGGGGACCGCGCCGCTCGGGCCGGTGGCCACCGCCCGCGAAGCCACCGCCCGGGAAGCCACTGCCCGCGAAGCGACTGTCCTGGAAGCGGCCGGGCTTGCGCGGCTCCGCGGTCGGACCGGTGGGTCCGCCTTCGCGGTGGCGGCGGCGGCCCTGCTGCTCCATGCGCTCGCCGATCGTCGGCAGCCGGCCTTCCTGCAGGTGCCGCGGCTTGTGCATCGACAGCGCGATCTTCTGGTTCTGCTGGTCGACGTGCAGCACCCACACCGTGACCACCTCGCCGACGCGCAGCATGTGCTGCGGGTCGCGCAGGCGGTGCCCCGGGATCTGCGAGATGTGCGCGAGACCGTCCTGGCCGATGCCGAGATCGACGAAGGCGCCGAACTCGGTCAGGCTCGCCACGCGGCCGCGCAGCTCCTGGTCGGCGCGCAGGTCCGCGATGGTGTTCACGCCCTCGTTGCGGGTCGGCGTCAGCACGCCGCGCACGTCCTCCTTGGCGCGCTGCAACTGCTGCAGCACGCCGACCACGCGCGCGCGCGGCACGCCGTCGATCGTCACGTCGTCGGCCGAGACGTCGCGCAGGTTCGCGCCGAGCAGTTCGGTGGCGGGCACGTTCCGCCGGGCCGCGATGGCCTGCACGATCGGATAGTCCTCGGGGTGGATCGGCGAGTCGTCGAGCGGCTCGCTGCCGCCGGCGACGCGCACGAGGCCGAGCAGGTTGCGCACGGCCATCGGGTCGAGGTTCGGCACTTCGGCCAGCGCGGTCCGCGTCGCGAAGCCGCCGATCCTCCTGCGGTGCTCGACGATCGCGTGCGCCTGCTCCGCGGTCAGTTCCGGCAGCTGCTCGAGCAGGTCCTGCGTCGCGGTGTTGAGGTCGACGCCGACCGCGGCGAGGCACGACGCGGTCACCGACGCGAGTTCGCGCTGCAGCATGCCCTGGTGCACGTCGTCGAGGGTCTGGCCGATGCCGAGCGTGCGCATGTCCATGCGCGCGAGCTCGAGCAGCGGATCCTGCAGGCGCCGGCCGATCGAGATCGCCGTGCGCACGCCGGCCTCGTCGACGGGCACCAGCATCGGCAGCGGGGTCTCGCCGAGCGCCGCGCGCAGTTCGGCGATCAGCTTCTCGCTGCCCGCCTGGCGGCGGCCGTGCGGGATCGCGATCGCGGCCGGCTGCTCGGTGCGCAGCACCTCCACGAGCCAGGCGAGCGAGCCTTGCTTCTGCTCGTCGCTCTCCAGCGGCAGCGTCTTGTGCTGGGCGACGGAACCGTCCTCGGCGAGCAGCACGGCCCAGGCGCTCTTGCTGCTGGTGCGCAGCGACAGCACCTTCTTGTGGCCGAGCGGCGGGGACATCAGCTGGCTGCGCAGGTTGCGCCCGTAGGTGCGCACCGCCTCGCGGTCGGCCTTCTCCTTGAGCCGCCGCCGCACGTCCCTGCTGCACGTCTCCTGCAGCATCTGCCAGGCCTGGTCGAACACGAGCTGGTAGAACTCGTAGAGTTGCGTCTCGGGCACGAGGTCCGCGCCGTGCAGTTCGCGCAGCAGTTCGCGGTGCCGCCCTTCGGGCAGCGTCAGCTCGAGCTGCAGGATGCCCTCGCGTTCGGCGCGGCGCAGCGCCAGCATGCGGCCGGCGGGGATGCGCTGGATCGGCTCCGCGAAGTCGAGGAAGTCCTTGTAGCGCTGGGCGCCGCTCTGGTCGGGCGCGACGGCGCGCGCGCGCAGGATGCCGCGCCGCAGTTCGTCGCGCACGCGCCCGCGCGTCGCCGGGTCGTGGGCGATGCGGTCGGCGAGGATCAACAGCGCGCCCTCGAGCACCTGCTCGGGGGAGCCGAGCCCGTGCTCGGCGGACAGGTAGCTCGCCGCGGTCTCCTGCAGCGGCACGTCGCCGAGCTGGCGGTGCTGCAGCGCCATCGCGAGCGGCAGCAGGCCCTTCTCCTCCATCTGCACCGCGATGCCGCGCCGGCGCGGCCGCATCGACTGGTAGAGGTCGTCGAGGAAGTCCTGGTCGACGGTGGTCGCCAGCGTCGCTTCGAGCTCCGGGGTCCAGCGGCCGCGCTCCTGCGCCTGCTGCGCGATCGCCAGCTTGCGCTGCTCGAGGTCGGTCAGCGTGTGCAGGCGCTCGGCCATCGCCTGGATGCGGTCCTCGGCGAGGTTGCCGATCGCCCAGCGGCGGTAGCGGGCGATGTAGGCGGGGCTGGCGCGCTCCTCGAGCAGCGCGACGACCGCGGCGGTGGTCTCCGGCGGGGTGTCGAACTCGGCGAGGAGGCGGTCGAGGGTGGCGGTGGATGCCATGCTGGTGTGCGGCCCGGAAGGGCGGCGAGGTGGGCCGCCACGATAACACGGCCCGGGTCACCCGCCAGCATTCCGCGCGCACCGGGCCAGCCCGGCGTTGCCCCGGCGGTGCCGCGTCGTTAGACCGTGGCCCTGCGTGACCGTTCCTCCGCACCGAGGCGCGCCGCCGCCGGGCGCCGACCTGTCGCACGTGCGCCGCATCTGGCTGCGCGCGCCGAACTGGCTCGGCGACTTCGTGATGGCGACCGCGTCGTTCGCGCGGATCCGCGCGGCGTTCCCCGCCGCCCACCTGACCGTCGGCCTGCGCCCGTTCCTGCGCCCGCTGCTGTCGGGCACCGACTGGTTCGACGCGGTCGTCGAGACGCCGAAGGGCGGCGGCCTCGGTGGGCTGTGGCGCGAACTGCGCGCGATGCGCCGGGCGCGCTACGACCTCGCGATCGTGCTGCCGAACTCGCCGGTCACCGGGCTCGTGCCGTTCCTGGCCCGCGTGCCGCTGCGGCTGGGCTACCGCCAGGGCCGGCCGCTGCTGATGAACCTCGGGCTGTCGGCGCAGGTGCGGCGGCGCTGGTACCACCGCCGGCGCGGGCCGCGCCGCTTCCCCGTGCCGATGCCGGTCTACTACCACGATCTGCTCGACGTGCTCGGGCTGCCGCCCGGCGGCCACCACCCGGAGCTCGCGGTGCCGCCGGCCGACGCCGCGTGGGTCGACGACCACCTGCAGGCGCTCGGCGTGCGCCGCGACGCGCGGCTGCTGCAACTCGTCGTCGGCGCGAACTTCGGCGCCAGCAAACTCTGGATGCCGGAGCGGTTCGCGGCGGTCGCGCGGCACTTCCGGCAGCGGCACGGTCTGCAGGCGCTGGTGCTGGTCGGGCCGGCCGAGGTGGCCCTCGGCGAGCGCATCGCCGAGCAAGGCGGCGCGATCGCGCTGACGCGGCCGGTGCTGCCGCTCGACAAGCTCAAGGCGCTCGTGCAGCGCGCGGCGCTGGTGGTCACCGGCGACACGGGGCCGCGGCACCTCGCGGTCGCGTTCGACCGGCCGACGGTCTGCCTGATCGGGCCGAACGACCCGAACTACACGAACTACTGCATGGAGCACACGGTGCTGCTGCGCAGGGACCTGCCGTGCTCGCCGTGCCAGCGCAAGGTCTGCCCGCTCGGGCACCACCGCTGCATGCGCGAGATCACGGTCGAGGAGGTGATCGCGGCGGGGGAGAAGCTGCTGGGGCTCGGCTGAACGATCGCGACGCGGGCCCGGTCAGGTGATGCGGAGCGAGTTCTCGATCCCCAGGTCCCGGAGGATCTGTTCGAGATCGGAGCGCAGCATGATCTGGAGGTCTTCCCGCAGGTCGACCTGGAAGCGGACCGAAATGACGAGGTTCGAGCCCGTGCGCAGCTTCGGCAGCAACTTCGTCCCGACGCGATTCCAGACCTCGGGACGCAGGCTGCCGTCGATGGACACGGTCTGCAGCCGAGGTTCACCGGTTTCAGGGGGCGCCCCGTCATCGCGACGCTCAGTTCTGCAGGAACGCGTGGAACGGCTCCACGGGTTCTCGCGAACGGGCGGAGGATCCCACGGACTACCGGCGAACACGCCGGCACGCTGGACGCGGAGAGACCGGAGCTGTCGAGCAGCTTGTGCACGCCTGACAGGGTGTTCGCCTGCTTGCACCATCGGCGACATGGAAACGTGATCCGGGGCGCCTTGGAGAAGCCAGCGAACGAACTGCTCTACGGTCTCGGCCAGGTAGCCACGGGAGGCGGTGGGGATGGCAGTTTCAGTGCGGCAAGTTGGCCCTCGCTCCGGAGTCGATCGAGCATGGACCAGACGGCCAGAGGGAAGGCACACGGCTCTTTCAGAAGCCGGCCCTCGGTCAGGCCCCACGCAACGACTGCCGCCCGAGGATCCTGCGCGACCATGGCCGCGACGGTCTCCCACTGGGGCAGCACGGAAGCCGCGTAGATCTGGTTCACTTCGTCGGTGACCGCGTCCAACTCCAGCAGCTTCGCCGTCCGGCGCGCGCGCGCCGAACAGGTCCAGAGCCGCCACTTCCATTCGCTCATGGGCAACTGATCGTCGTCGACCGTCCACCGGCAATGCAGGTGGGGCTGGTCGCGCCGGGGATCGAGCAGCAGCGGGCGCTCACGGGAGACGTCGAACGCTGCGTCGGGCAGCTTCCTGCCGATGGGACGCGAAGGTGTCTGCATCGGCTGCGTGCCCGGTTCGAGCGGGAAGTGGTTCCTCTTGAGCGCGTTGCACGTCGCGCAGGCCAGCACCAGGTTCTCCCAGTTCCACGTCAGCCACCAGTAGCGATCGGGATCGACGACGCCGCCGTCGCGGTGTGCCTCGCGTTTGGGCCGGAAATGCTCGACCGGGTTGCCGTCGAGCCCGATCGGACGCTCGCAATACGCGCAACGCCTTTGTTGCCGGAGGAAGAGCGGTTCGGCCACGGCCTCGCGGTATCCAGAGAGGCTCTTGCGCAGGGCCTCGCCGACGCCTTCCTTGTCGAACAGTACGATCGCCTTCGCGAGTCGCTGCGCCCGGACCCTTGACAGGGCCCTGGGCTCGGCTCCGAGATCCAGGCGGATCATCCGGTCTGTCGCTCCACAGGTTCGCCAAGGCCCCGGAACCCCGCGTCCTCCAGCTGTTTCCTCAACCTCCTCATCTCCTGGTCGAGTTCCTTGGTGCGTGTCGGATCCGCCGCTAGCCACCGATACTGCTTGAGCCTGTCGCCCATCGGGTTCAGCGTGATGTGCGACAAACCGAACCAGTCACGGAAGATCTCGGTCCCGGTGAGTCGCCGCGGATCCGGCTCGGCACGAAGATCCGGTGCAGTGCCGTTCGCGTGCTGGCGCAACTTGCCGGTCTCCGGGTCGTGTACCATGCGCACGATGTCGCCACTGGCCTCGTCGTGCCCGAGCCGCACGATCTCCTCGGGGCGCACGCTCGCCAGCAGCACGGGCGAGTGCGTCGTGACCACGAACTGGACGTTCGGGAAGGTGATCCGCAGCGCATCGACGAGGCCCTGTTGCCACGATGGATGCAGGTAGAGGTCGATCTCGTCGATCAGGACCAGGCCGCGGACGTCGTCGAGCGACGCGATCTCGGGGTTGTCGAGGAGGGCATGGCCGATGAGATCGGCGATCCAGGCGATCGTCGACTGGTAGCCGTGGGACAGCGCGATGGCGGGGACCTTCTGCTTGAACTTGTGGATCGCTTGAAGGAACCGATCGCGCTCCATCAGGTCGCCGGCTGTCCGGACGCC
>VGXW01000215.1 GCA_016873195.1 Planctomycetota bacterium
GAGCACGCGGGGGGCGAGCAGGAATCCGCGGCCGTCGGTGGTGGTGATGCGGCCGTCGGCGTCGACCCGCTGCTCCAGCCGCGACACGAAACCCAGCGCCGGCGCCAGCAGCGCGAGCCCGGCGACGAGGTCGGGGCGCGCGGCGGCGGCGAAGGCGCCGACCAAGGCGCCGAGGCTGGATCCGACCACCACGGTCGGGCCCAGGTGCCCGAGCACGGCGAGCGCGTCGGCGATCAGCTCGGAGAAGGTCACCTCGCCGAAGTCGCCGGTCGACTCGCCGTGGCCGCGGAAGTCGACGCGCGTGCAGGCGCGGCCGTTGGCGGCCGCGTGCGCGAACAGCGACTCGCTCTTCTCGCCCGTGCGCACCGAGCCGAGCCCGTGCAGGAACAGGTAGCCCGGCGCTGCGCCCGGCCGGTGGTCGCCGGCGAGGCGTTGCCCTGGCGCGGGCGCGAACTCGGCGCGCTGCAGCGGTGCCAGGTGGCCCGCCGCGCCGTCTGCACCCGGACAGTCGCGCCCGCCGGGGGTCACACGATGCGCTCGATCGACGCCACGCGCACGCGCGCCGGGCCCTCGGCGGTCGTGATCTCGGCGGATTCGCCGACGCGCTTGCCGAGCAGCCCCTGCGCGATCGGCGCGAGGTAGTTGACCGTGTGGTCGTCGGTCACGTCCCACGGCCCGAGCACGCGGTAGGCGTGTTCGCGGCCGCCGGTCTCCTCGGCGAGGACCACCTTGGTCCCGGGCGCCACGCGGTCGTGCGGGACGTCCTGGTCCTCGAGCAGCCGCGCGTTCCGGATCAGCTGGTCCAGATCCGCGGCGCGGCTCGTCAGGTTGCGCTGCTCCTCCATCGCCGACTCCCACTCGCTGTTCTCGCTGAGGTCGCCGTGCGACGCCGCCACGCCGATCGCCTTGCTGTTCGCAGGGATCTTCTCCTCGACGAGCACGCGGTAGGCCTCCTTGACGCGGCGCAGGCCGTCGCGCGTCGTGTAGGTGTGGTCGCGTTCCCAGAACGGCAGCTCGGCCCGCGCGAGGATGTCCGGGAAGTGGTCGGCCACGACGCGGTCGATCATGTCGACGATCTCCTGCGGGAAGTCCTCGCCGGCGCGGCGCAGGATGCCGACGTAGTGTGTCAGGTCCTCGCGCGAGATGCCGTCGAGGGAACGGTGCAGGATGCCGCGCTTGCCGGACAGGAGGCTCGTGAGCCGGCCCAGCAGCCGCGCGTGCACCGGGTTCTTCTTGCGGTCCTCGTTCAGCGTGCGGCCCAGGTGCAGCAGCACGCGACCGACCGCGACCGGGCCCGGCCGCCCTTCGCTCGCGTCGAAGACGCCGTCGCCGTGCAGCCGGCCGAGCAGGTAGAGCAGCAGCGGGAAGCGCTTGGGGTAGGGTGCGATCCGGTCCCAGAGCGGCAGGCACAGCGCACCCCTGCCGTGCTCGGCGAGTTTGTCGACGACCCGCTCGAGCACCGTGCTCGGCCACTCCGGCAGCGTGACCGCGCACTGCTCGGCCCAGTTCTCACCGAGCGCCTGCGGCAGCAGTTCGATCGCGTGCTCGCGCGAGGCCTGCGTCGCGAGCCGGTCGAGCGCCGACGGGCGCAGGCCGCCGTCCTCCTTGACGAGCAGCGCGCGCAGCTCCAGTGCAGCCGGCACCGAGGCGCGCAGGCCTTGCTCCTCGAGGAGCAGGATGCCGTCGAGGATGTGCGCGTGGCTGGCCTTCTTCTCCTCGATCGCCTGCTCGACGGTCTTCGCCGCGAGCCCGAGGATCTGCGCGCGCGACTCCTCGTCGGTGCCGCGCGCGAGGTAGTCGCGCAGCGCGGCGACGCGCTGGCCCAGGTCGTTCTGGTGCCCGAGCACCGCGGTGGCCTCCTCGACGAGGCCGACCGGCTTCTCGCGCAGCACGAAGGTCGGCCGCGCCGCGGAACCCTCGACGCGCAGCCACGGGTCCTTGGTCGCCGCGGTCTTCGCGCGCTTCCAGTAGTTCGCCCAGTCCTTCTCGGGCACGACGGCCGGCGACAGTTCGTTCTTGACCTGCTGGCTCGTGATGGTGCCGCGGTAGAGCGCGGCGGCGCGCCGGATCAAGGCGCTCGGCTCGCGCTCGGCCTCGAGCCGCAGCTGGTCCATGCGCTGCAGCTTCATCGCGCGCAGGTCGTTCGGATCGAGCGACTTGAACCGCGACAGCAGCGTGTCCAGCGGGAACGACTCCCGCCGGCCGCTGACGAACGCGACCGTCACCTCCTGCGTCGCGACGGTGAAGGCCTCGACGCAGCCCTCGCCCCAGCCGGCCGCGTGGTAGACCACGAAGCCCTTCGTGAAGCGGCGCAGGCGGTCGAACTCGAGCACGCTGTGCACCGTCGCGGCCGCGGCGAGGCCCGAGCGGGCCTGCAGCACCGCGAACCACTCTTCGGCGCCGTAGCGCTTCTCGATCAGGCCGGCGACCTTCCTGGTCAGCGCATCGTTGTGCGCGTTGCGCCGCAGCGACCGGAAGCCGACCTCGAGCGCGGCGTCGGTCGAACCCTGGGCGGCCAGTGCTTCGATCATGGCACTGGCCAGGCCCAGGGCGCGGCTCGCCATGTCGTGCTCGCAGAGTTGTTCGACCACCGCCGCGTAGCGGCCGGCGTCCTCGGCACGCGGGGCCGACACTGCCTGGCCCCAAGCTGCATCGAGTGAGTCGAGTTGGAGGGAACGCGCGAGATGGACGAGGTCGGGCGTCAACGTCGTGGCTCGGGAGCTGGAAGGAGAGCGGACAAAAGGGCGGGGCACGATAGCGGCCGCGCCGCGGATCTGCCAGTTCCAGCCTCGGTCGCCCGGTCCGGGGTCCGGGCCGCTCTCCGGACGAGCCGTCTGTCCGGCGCCTACTCCGCGAGCCGCGCGATCAGCGTGTTCACGTTCGTCGCCGAGCACGATTCGTCGAAGGCCGCCAGCGGCACCTCGTCGAGCACCTCGTCGGCGGCGACCAGGATCACGTAGAACTCCTGCCCGTACTGGTCGCGGAAGGCGACGATCTTGCGCAGGATCGTGGCCTGCGCGTCGTCGACGGCCTCGATCACCACGCTCTTGCCCTCGCGGCCGCGGCCGCGCAGCACGATCATCGGCGCATAGGCGGCCACCAGGCCCTCGGGGTAGCGGACCTCGTAGTGGCGTGGGCTGTGGCTGTGCACGACTCCCGCGAAGCCGAGCCGATGGCACAGGTGCTGCTCCAGTTTGCTGGACAGGAGCCTGCCGCCGCAGCGGCCGAAACCCCCGCCGCCACCGCCGGTTGCCATCAGCACGTCATCGTCGTCGAGGTTCACCATGGCGCGCGGCACGAAGGGCTGCTTCGGGCGGACCGGCGGCGCGATGGTCCGACCGGAGGAGGGCCGGACCTGGATCCTCTGGGACGGCGTGGACGGGCGGGCCGATTTCGACTTGCTCTTCCGGGCCTTCTTGCCCGACGGTTTGCTGGGTGCTTTCGATGCCATGGGGGTCTCGGGCACCGGGCGGTGAACCAGAAGCATGGATGCGGCCGAGCGAATGATGTTCGCCCTCCCTGCCGCAGTTGCTGGGGTCTGGATTCGGTCCGCTCGGACGCGTGATTCTGGGGGCGCATTCTAGCAGGTTCCGCAAGACCGGGAAGTGCCCGAAGGGCGCAGACCGCGGCTGCAGGGCCGCCGGGCCGCGGCCGCCCCCCGGGGCATCGCTCGTTGCACCCGCATCGTTGCGTCGAGCCGCTGCTGCCGGCCAGACTGCCGCGCATGTCCGAGACCCAGCCGCCCGCCGAGAGGATGCACGACCCCGCCACCATGGTGCGGGCCGAGCGCGTGTTCCGGCCGCCGCTGGTGGCGTTCCTGCTCGCCGTCCTCTCGCTGCTCGGCTACGCGGCCTGGGCGCGGTTCTGGACCCCGGACGTCGCCGAAGCCGTGCGCTGGCTCGCGGACGGGGATCTGGACGGGGCCGAGCGGAGGAGGGCGCTCGGCGCGGCCCTGCAGGGCGCGCTGCGCAGTGCGGACCCCGGCGACCGCTGGGTGGGCCTGCTCGCGGCGGTGGCGCTCGGGGATCGGCCGGGCTATGCGGCGGCGAAGGCGCCGCTGGGCGACGGGCCGGTGCCGAGCGTCGCTCCGCCGGCGCCGCTGCGCGAGTGGCTGCACCTCGGCGACCCGCTGCTCGGCAACGTCGGGCGGGCCTTGCTGGCCGAGATCGAAGGGGATCGAGCCGGCGCCGTCCGGACCTGGGGCCAGGTGCGCGCCCAGTGCCGGCTGGTCGAGGCGCCGTTCGCGCTCGAACTGGCCGAGGCCGCGCTGCAGCGATTGCGTTGACCGGCGGCTCAAGCCGCGGCGCCGTCGCGGTCGATGCCATGGCAGCGGAGGACAGGTCGGCGCATGGACGGGAACCGGCTCGGAACGTTGTTGCTCGAGGGAGGCATCGTCGGGGAGGTCGAACTGGAGCGCTGTCTCGCGATCCAGTCCCTGACCGGCGGCAATCGCCCGCTCGGACAGATCCTCGTCGATCAGGGGCTCGTCGACGCGTCGACGCTGCAACGCCTGCTGGAGCTGCAGCAGGGCCGCGGCGAACTGCGCGCCGCGGAGGTCGCGCCCGCCGACCGGCGCAGCCGCGGGCTGCTCGCGGCCGCGTGCGCGAACCGCGCCAGCGAGATCGTCGTCAGCGAAGGTCGCCCGGTGCGCCTGCGCGTCGCCGGCGAGTGGCGCGAGCTGCCCGGCGGCGAACTGCGCGGGCCCGAGGTGTGGGACTTCGTGCGCGAGGCGATGGGCGGCGAGGTGCTCGAGGAACTGGCCGACCGGCACTTCGTTGTGCGCTCGTTCCGCGACCAGGAGGCCGGTTCGGGCACGGCGACTGCGTTCCGGCAGTTCGACGGCGTCGCGGTCCGCGTCACGTTCGCGCCGGACGCGGCAGCCGCCGCGGCGGATCCGGTGCCGCCGCAGCTGGCCGAGATCGTGCGCGGGGGCGCGGGCCTCGTGCTCGTCGTGCTCGAACGCGGCGTCGGGCGGTTCGCGGCGCTGGCGCCGCTGCTGCCGCTCGCGGCCGCCGACCCCGCCCGCTACACGGTGGTGGTCGCCGACGAACCGCTGCCGACCGCGTCGCTGCCGGGCTTCACCGTGCGCCGCCGCTACGGACTGGTGCCCGAGGACCGCGCCGCGGCGCTGCGCTGCGCCCTGCGCGAGGATCCCGACGCCCTGTTCGTCGCCGACGCCGGCGATGCGCAGACCTTCGACCTCGCGCTGCGCGCGGCCGAGGGCGGCCGGCTCGTCGTGGCCTGCATCGACGCCGCGAACACCGTGGCCGCGCTGCAGCGGATCCTCGACTTCCAGCCGACCTACGCGGTGGCGCGGGCCCGCGCGAGCCTGTGCGCCGTGCTGCAGGCCGTGCTCGTGCGCCGCGAACTGCCGGCCGCGGAGCGGACCGGAACCGTCGTCGCGACCGAACTGCTGCTCGTCGACGATGCGGTGCGCGAGACCCTGCGCGCCGGCGACCTCGGCGACCTCACCGTGCTGATGCGGCTCGGCGACGGCCGCCGCGGCTGGTCGATGGACGAGAGCCTGCTCGACCTGCTCGCCGCGGGCCGCGTGCGCGCCGAGGACGTGTTCGCGCGCACCGAGGCGAAAACCTGGCTGCTCGACCGCGCGCGCGGCCAGCAGGCGGCGGGGAGGTGACCATGGACCTGGAACGGCTCGAAACCCTGCTCACGGAGATGCACCGGGCCGGCGGCTCGGCGCTGCACCTCGCCCCCGGCCGCCCGCCCGGCCTGCGCGTGCAACGGCGGCTCGTGCCGGCCGGAACCGATCCGCTGGCGCCCGACGCCGTCGACGAACTGCTGCGCGACATGCTGTTCGCGGACCACCGCCAGCAGCTCGCGGACAAGGGGCACGTCGAGGTGCTCTGCGTCGCGCGCACGGGACGGCGCTACCGCACGACGGTCACCGCGCTCGACGGCGCGCACGCGCTCGTGCTGCGGCCGGTGCCCGCCACGCCGCCGCGGCTCGACGAACTCGGCCTGCCGCCGGCCGTCGGCGCGTTCGCGCAGGCGCACGGCGGCCTCGTGCTCGTCGCCGGGTTCTTCGGTTCGGGCCGCAGCACGACGCTCGCGGCGATCGTCGACGCGCTGAACCGCGATCCGGCACGACACGTCGTGACGATCGAGCCGACGATCGAGTACCTGCACCCGCCGGGTGCGGCACTGCTGCACCAGCGCGAGGTCGGCGTGCACGTCGGGTCGACGGCGGACGGCGTGCGCCAGGCCCTGGCGCTCGGCGTCGACACGATCGTCGCCACCGAAATCGGCGACGCGGCGTCGCTCGATGCCGCGGTCGCGGCCGCCGAATCCGGCTGCCTCGTCTTCGGCGGCGTCGCGGCCGGTTCGGTCGTCGGCGCGCTGGCGGAGCTGACGCAGACCGTGCCCGCCGAACTGCGCGGGCGGCTGCGGCTGCGGCTGGCCCGCGCGCTGCGCGGCGCCGTGGCGCAGAGCCTGCTGCAGCGGTCCAAGGCACCGGGTCAGGTCCCGCTGGTCGAGGTCCTGGTCGCCAACGGCCCGGTGCGCCAGGCGATCCGGACCGGCGACTTCCACGAATTGCCCGCGATCATGCAGCGCTGCCGCGGGCTCGGCATGCAGACGGCCGAACTCGCCCTGCAGGGTCTGCTGGCGCAGCAGCTCGTGAGCCGCGAGGACGCGCTGCTGCACGCCGGCGGCCCGGCGCCGTCGCAGGCCTGAGGTTGCCACCGCCGCGCCGCGGCGACCTGCAACAGGCCGAACCACGCGCGCGGGCGCCGCTGCGGCGGTCTCCCTCGGGCGCGCCGGCGCGCCGGTGCGGCCCCGCCGGGGCCGGAGATCCCGCTGTTGCCGGCGGCTCCTCGCCGCACGCGCGCCCGAAAAACCGCGGCCGATCGCTCAAGCGACGCCGCCGTGGTCCGAGCATCACCGGTGGAGCCGGAAGCGAAGCCGGCTGCCGCAGTCGGCGAATCACAGCAAGGCAAAGGAAACGGTCATGGGACTTCGAGTCAACACCAACATCGCGTCGATCAACGCCCAGCGGAACACCGCCCTGGTGACCACCCGGTTGGCCCGCAGCTACCAGCGGTTGTCGACGGGTCTCCGCATCTCGACCGCGGCCGACGACGCCGCGGGGCTCGCGATCTCCGAGCGCCTGCGCTCGCAGATCCGGTCGCTGGCGCAGGCGTCGCGCAACGCGAACGACGGCATCTCCCTCGTGCAGGTCGGCGAGGGCGCGCTCAACGAGGTCAGCAACATCCTCGTGCGGCTGCGCGAACTCTCCATCCAGTCGGCGAACGGCTCGTCCTCGACGGCCGACAAGAACACGATCAAGGAGGAGTTCGACAGCCTCGTCAACGAGATCAACCGCATCGCGCAGTCGACGGAGTTCAACGGCATCAAGCTGCTGGACGGGTCGGCGTCGACGGTGACGTTCCAGGTCGGCATCAACACGACCCCCAACATCGACCAGCTGAACGTGTCGTTGAGCCCGGCGCTGAGCACGAGCCTCGGCCTCAGCACGCTCGACGTCGGCTCGGGCGGCAACACGAGCTTCGCGATCGCGCAGATCGACGCGGCGGTCAACATCGTGTCGCAGCTGCGCGGCAAGTTCGGCTCGCTGCAGAACCGCCTGACCTCGACGATCGCCAACCTCGGCGTCGCCGGCGAGTCGCTGTCGGCCGCCGAGAGCCGCATCCGCGACGTCGACGTGGCCTTCGAGACGGCCGAACTGACGCGCAACAGCATCCTGCAGCAGGCGTCGATCTCGATCCTGTCGCAGGCGAACGCCCAACCGCAGACGGCGCTGCAGCTGCTGCAGGGCTGATCCGCGCGGTGCGGTGACGGTGCCGCGCACCGGCCGCCGCACGAGACTCGACGCCGGGCCGTGCGGCCCGGCCGGCAACTCGCGCCGGCAGGCGCGGGAACGGACACGAGATTCCTTTGCCGCCGCGGGGTGCGCCCCCGCGATACCCGGCCGGGTTCCCCCCGGCCGGGTCCTTGTACGGGGCAGGGGCGCCGGCGTTCGGCCGCGGTCGGCGGGCGCGTCAGTCGAGCCCGAGCTCGCGCTCCTCCTCCGCGGTGATGCCCTCGCCGAACGTGCTGCCGAGGTAGACGGCGCGCACCTGCGGGTCGGCGACGATCGCCTGCGCGTCGCCCTCGGCGATCACCTTGCCCTGGTTGATGATGTAGGCGCGGTGCGTGATGCGCAGCGTGGCGATCACGTTGTGCTCGGTGATCAGGATCGCGATGCCCGAGCGCGCGAGCGCGCCGAGGATGTGCTGGATCTCCTCGACGGTGATCGGGTCGATGCCGGCGAACGGTTCGTCGAGCAGCAGCAGGCGCGGTTCGGTCGCCAGCGCGCGCGCGATCTCGAGCCGCCGCTTCTCGCCGCCCGACATCGTCTCGGCGACCGAGTCGGCGACGTGCATCAGCTGCAGGTCCTGCAGCAGTTCGCGCGCGCGCTGGTCGCGTTCCTTCCGGCGCATGCCGCGCGCCTCGAGCACGCAGCGGAT
>VGXW01000216.1 GCA_016873195.1 Planctomycetota bacterium
GTTTCGCGGTCGCGGCGACGACGATCCACGTGCACGCGTTGTTCCTGCTGCTCGGCGCGCTCGCGGCCTGGCTCGCGGCGGCCCTCGCGCAGCGCGGCGGTTTCGTCGCGGCGGCCCCGCTCGGCCTCGTGTTCGGCGGCGCCTGCTGGCTGCTGCCGGCCGGCGTGCTGCTGCCGTTCGCCGCGCTGCCGCTGCTGCTGCGCCAGGATCCGACCAACGAACCGACGCGGCTGCGACGTGCGCTGCTCGGCGGGTCGGCGCTCGCGCTGGGCGCCGGCCTCGCCTGGCTGGCGCAACAACAACGCGGCGAACTGGCGCCCGGCATGCCGACGCTCGCAGAGGTCGGCAGCCAGGACCTGCGCACGCTCGGGCGACTGACGCTGTACGGCGCCGGCCTCGCCTTCCTGCCGCTGTCGCTCGTCGCCGTCGCGGCGCTGTGGTCGCACCGCCACCACCGCCAGGCGCTGCTGCTCGTCGCCGGCGCGGCCGTCGCCGTGGTGCTCGGTTGCCACCTGAACCCCGGGCGCAGCGCCGATGGTTGGTTCCTGCTGCCGTTCGCGCCGCTGGCCGCGGTGCTCGCCGCACGCTGGCTGCCCGTGCGCCTGTCGCTGCTGCTCGTGCTCGTGGCCGCGGGCCTGTCGGGCACCAAGCTCTGGCGGATTGCCGAGTGGGAGCCCGGCGCAGCCTGGGCGGCCGGCGTGCGCGAACTCGCGGGCGGCAAGCCGTTCGCGCTCGTGATCGGCCCGCAGCGTGACGCCGGGTTCGCGCTCGCCGCGCTGCCGGCAGGCGCCGTCGTGCGCCTCTGGCCCACCGTCGACGATGCTGCCGGCGCCGAGCCGTTCGTCGCGGCGCTGCGCGCGCGCGCGGCCGCCAGTGAACGCCTCTGGCTCACCGCGGAGGCGGAGCAGACCTTGCGCGATCCGGCGTTCGGCGCGGCCCACCCGGGAGCATCAGGGCTGCTCGCGGCCATCGAGGCCGGGTTCGCCACCGAACCCGCCACGGCGCAGGGGTTCGCGGGCAAGGAACTGCGGCCGCGCTGACGTTGCCGTGGCATGGCCGCCACGGAGCGCGGACCGGCTCGACCCCCTGTCCGTACGCCGCGCGGGAACCGGCGCAACCCGGGCGACGCGACCCTACAATCCGCAACTCCGTCACAAGGCTGCCGCCCGGCCAGGGAATGCCCACCATGCAACTGCCCGTGCAGGGTCTCGAGGAGCGCGCCCGCTGGGTGATCTCCGTCCGCTGGTTCGCCTGCCTCCTGGTGTTCGTGGCCACCTTCGCGAGTTCGCGCCTGCTGGAGCTCGTCGCGGATCCGGCGCCGCTCTACGCGGTTCTTGGGGCGATGCTGGGCTACAACGCCCTGCTGCACTGGCGCTGGCAGCGGCGGCCCCACGGCGCCGGGCAGGAATGGGCGCGTCGGGCGCTGCTGCTGCAGGTGACCCTCGACCTGTTCGCGCTGACGCTGCTGCTCTACTTCGCCGATCTCGCGCACAACCCGCTGCTCGCCTGCTACCCGTTCCATCTCGTCGTGATCAGCATCCTGCTGCCCGGAGCCACGCCGTACTTCCTCGCGGCGCTGACCGCGCTGCTGGTCGGCAGCGTGCTGCTGCTGCAGCACCTCGGCGCGATCCCGATCCACCGCCTCGCCGTGCCGTCGCTGCGCGATGCGCCAGCACCCGAAGGAGCCTTCGTGTTGGCCGGTTTCCTCGGCTTCGCGTGCTGCCTCGGGCTCATCGTCTACTTCACCTCCTCCGTCGCGCGGCACGTCGAGCACTCGCACCGGAAGCTCCGCCAGCAGGAGAAGATGCTCGGCATCAGCCAGCTCGTTTTGGGTTTCGCGCACCAGATCAACAACCCGCTCGACGGGCTGCAGAACTGCCTCCGGCAGGTGCAGGCGCGCTGCGCCGACGACAGCAGCACGGCGACCATGCTGCGCCTCATGCGGGAGGGACTCGACCGGATCGCGCGCCTGGCGCGCCGGCTGCAGGAGTTCGCCCGACCCGGCGGGCTTCGCGTCCAGCCGATGGACCTGGCTGGACCGTTGGACGCGGTCGTGCAGCTGCTCGACGCGCCGTGCCGCGCGAGGGGGGTGGTCCTGACCCTGCGCGCAGCCCAGGTGCCGAAGGCGCTCGGCGACCCCTACGCGGTGCAGGAAGCCCTGCTCAACCTCGGCACGAACGCGGTCGAGGCCATGCCGCAGGGCGGCGACCTCTCGATCCGCGTGTTCCGCCTGCCGCACGACGACGTCGGCGAGGCCGGCGCCGTGGCCATCGACGTTGCCGACACCGGCTGTGGCATCCCCGCCGAGTCACGGCAGCGCCTGTTCGAGCCGTTCAACACGACCAAGGGCGAGCAGGGCGGCACCGGCCTCGGCCTGAGCCTCTGCCGCATGCTGCTCGCCGAGATGGGCGGTAGGATCGAACTGCGCCCGGCGGAAAGCCGCGGTACTACGTTCCGCGTGGTCCTGCCGGTGGCCGCGCCTGGAGGCGACGCCGTATGCGACTACTCGTAGCCGACGACGAGGCCATGAAGTGCCTCTCCCTCGCCCAGGATCTCACGGCCGCAGGCCACGAGGTCGTCACCTGCGAGGACGGCAGCCGGGCGCTGCAGCTGCTGCGGCAACAGCAGTTCGAAGTCGCCATCGTCGACCTGCGCATGCCGGGCCTCGACGGCCTGCAGGTGCTCGAACAGAGCCGCGCGGAGGGCATCGCCGCCGAGTTCGTCGTGATCACCGCCTACGGCAGCATCCCGGTCGCCGTCGAGGCGATGCAGCGCGGCGCGTTCGACTTCGTGACCAAGCCGTTCCACAACGAACAGCTGCTGCCGATCCTGCGCCGCATCGAGGCCCAGCAGAGCGACCGCGCGCTGCAGACCGGGCGGACGGACGGCTCGCCGGCCGAGGACATCGACCTCTACCTGGTCGGTGACTCGCCGCCGATGCGCCGCGTGAAGGAACTCGTCGGCATCTGCGCCGGCAACGACCGCAACGTGCTGCTGTGCGGCGAGACCGGGACCGGCAAGGACCTGATCGCCTCGGTGATCCACCGCTGCAGTGCCCGCCGCCAGGCGCCGTTCGTCAAGGTGTGCTGCGCCGTGTTCCCGCGCGACCTCATGGCCAGCGAACTCTACGGCCACGAGAAGGGCGCCTTCACGGGCGCGGAACGTCCGCGCCATGGCCGGTTCGACCTCGCCGCGGGCGGCACGCTCTACCTCGACGACGTCGACGACGTGCCGTTCGACGAGCAGATCAAGCTGCTGCGCGTGATCGAGGAACGGGTGTTCGAGCGGATCGGCGGCACGGTGCCCGTGAGCGCGGACGTGCGCGTGATCGCCGCCACCAAGCGCGACCTCCTGCAGCGCATCCGCGACGGCGCCTTCCGCGAGGACCTCTACTACCGGCTCAACGTGCTGCGCATCGAAGTGCCGGCGCTGCGCGACCGCCTCGACGACCTGCCGCTGCTGGTCCGGCACCACCTCGACCGCATCGCCGGCGGCCAGCGCGTGGCGGTGGACCCCGAGGCGATGGACCAACTGCGCGCCCACCGCTGGCCCGGCAACGTGCGGGAACTCGCGAACACGCTCGAACGCGCGTGGCTGCTCGGGCGCGGCCGCATCAGCGGCGCGGATCTGGCCCTGCCGCCGCCGGGCGCCGAGCCGGCCGCCCAGGCCACTGCGGGCGACCTCGAAGCGCGGCTGACGCACTACGAACGCGACATGCTCGTGAAGGCCCTGGCGGCCACGCAAGGCAACAAGACGGCCGCCGCGCGGCTGCTCGGGCTCAAGCCCTCGACGCTGCGCGACCACCTCGCGCGCCACAACCTCTGAAGCGGCCCGGGTCGCGGATTGCCGTGGCCCGCGCGGATTGCCGTGGGCGCAACGGCCCGCCGGCAGCCCGGCCGCCGCCGCGCGACGGCGCCTGTACGGCCGGATCGCTGCACTTGCGGCCGCCGCGACTCCGCGCGCGCCCGGGGCACGGCGCTTGCTCGGCGCGCCGCGGCGCCGTCCCTACCGGATGGACCGGTTCCGCGTGCGCCAGGAGTGCGTTCGCCCGTGCTTGCCACTGCCGCTCCGAGTCCCGCGGCGGACCGTGCCGCCCACGCTCGTTCCCGGCCGAGATCGCCCGAGTCCATGGTGGCGCCCTGCATCCAGTGCGGCACCTGCACGGCCTCGTGCCCGGCCAGCCATGCGATGGACCTGTCGCCGCGACGCATCGTCGCCGCGCTGCGGGCCGGTCAGCGCGACACCGTGCTGAGCTCCAGGTCCCTGTGGCTCTGCGCCTCGTGCTACGCCTGCGTCGTGCGCTGTCCGTCCGGGATCCCGTTCACGGACGTGGCCTACGCGCTGAAGCGCGAAGCGGCGCGCACCGGCGTGGACGACCGGCGCGGCAGCGCCCTGGCGCGCGCCTTCGTGCGCGTCGCCGACCGGCTCGGCCGCAGCGCCGAGACCGAACTGCTGCTGCGCTACTGGCTCTCGACCAACCCGCTGCGCGCGATCGCAGCGCTGCCGCTGGCGTTCCGGCTGTGGCGCCGCGGCCGTCTGTCGCTGTTCGGGCGCGGCATCGTGGGACGGCAGGACCTGCAGCGCATGATGGCCGCGCTCGAACGGCCCGGGAGCGGAGCATGAGCGGGCGTGCGTTCAGCTACTTCCCCGGCTGCTCGCTCGAGTGCAGCAACCGCGCCTACGACGCCTCGACGCGCAACGTCGCCGCCGTGCTCGGCATCCAGATGCCCGAACTCGAGGACTGGAACTGCTGCGGCGCGACGGCCTACTTCGGGGTCGACGAGGCCCGCGCCGGCGTGATGGCCGCGCGCAACCTCGCGCTGGCCGAAGCGCGCGGCCACGACCTCGTCACGGTCTGCAGCGGCTGCTACCTGGCGCTCGGCAAGACCAACCACCGGCTCGCCGAGGACGCCGACCTGCGCCGCGACGTGCAGCAGGCGCTGCGCGCCGGCGGCATGGACTACCGCGGCACGGTCACCGTGCGGCACTTCCTCGACGTCGTCGTGCGCGACGTCGGCGAGGAGGCCGTGCGGCGCCACGTCGTGCGCCCGCTGCAAGGGCTGCCCGTCGCGTGCTACCACGGCTGCCAGCTGAGCCGGCCCCACGGCGAGATCGACGATCCCGAGTTCCCCGATGTCATGGACCGGCTGGTCGGATGGCTCGGGGCGGCGCCGGCGCCGTTCCCGCTGAAGACCAGGTGCTGCGGCGGCATGCTGATGACCACGCAGCCCGGGCTCGGCCGCGAGATGACCGGCAAGCTGCTGCTCGCCGCCAAGGCGGGCGGCGCGCACTGCGTCGCGACGGCCTGTCCGCTGTGCCAGGTGAACCTCGAGGCCTACCAGCGGGCGATCGGCCGGGAGCGCGGCGAGGACTGCCGCATCCCGGTGCTCTACTTCACGCAGTTGATGGGATGGGCGTTCGGCCTCGGCAGCGGGGACCTGCGCCTCGAGGAAGCCCTGACGCCCGCGCGGGAACTGCTGGCGGGACTGGGAGCCACACCATGAGCGAGAACGGCCAACCGCGGATCGGCGTCTACGTCTGCCACTGCGGCAGCAACATCGCGCGCACGGTCGACGTCGCCGACCTCGCCGCCTACGCCCGCACGCTGCCGAACGTCGTGGTCGCGCGCGAGTACAAGTACATGTGCTCGGACCCGGGGCAGGAGCTGATCCACAAGGACAGCAAGGAGCTGGGCCTCGACCGCATCGTCGTGTCGTCGTGCTCGCCGCTGATGCACGAGGAGACCTTCCGCGGCGCCTGCGAGGACGCCGGCCTCAACCGCTTCCTGTTCCAGATGTCCAACATCCGCGAGCAGTGCTCGTGGGTGCACGAGGACCGCGCCGCGGCCACGCAGAAGGCCAGGCGGCTGGTCGCGGCGGCGGTGCGCCGCGTCGCCAGGCACCGGCCGATGCAGCAGGACGAGGTGCCCGTGCTGCCGGACGCCATGGTCGTCGGCGCCGGCGTCGCCGGCATCGAGGCGGCGCTGCGCCTCGCCGAGGCCGGACGCAAGGTCTGGCTGGTCGAGAAGGAGCCGGCGATCGGCGGCCACATGGCGATGTTCGACAAGACCTTCCCGACGCTCGACTGCGCGGCGTGCATCCTGACGCCGAAGATGGTCGCCGTCGGCCAGCACCCGAACATCGAGCTGCTGACGCTCGCGGAGGTCGAGCACGTCGCCGGCTTCGTCGGCAACTTCCACGTCAAGGTCCGGCAGAAGGCCCGCTACGTCAACGACCAGTGCACCGGCTGCGGCCAGTGCGCCGAGACCTGCCCGTGCTCGCACGAGAACGAGTTCGAGCAGGGCATGGCCACCAGGAAGGCGATCCACCGCAGCTTCCCGCAGGCGGTGCCCGGCACCTACCGCATCGACAAGCGCGGCGTGCCGATGTGCGAGGACACCTGCCCGATCCACACGCGCACGCAGGGCTACGTCAACCTGATCGCGGCGGGCCGCTACGCCGAGGCGCTGAAGGTCATCCGCGACGTCAACCCGCTGCCGGCGACGCTCGGGCGCGTCTGCCACCACCCGTGCGAGAACCAGTGCCAGCGCGGCAGCCACGACGAGCCCGTGGCGGTCTGCGCGCTGAAGCGCTTCGTCGCCGACTGGGAAGTCGAGCAGGGCATCGTCCCGGTGCCGCAGCGCGCGCCCGCGAGCGGCAAGAAGGTCGCCGTGATCGGCTCCGGACCCGCCGGGCTCACCGCGGCCTACGACCTCGCCCCCCAGGGCCACGCGGTCACCGTGTTCGAGAAGTACGGCAAGCCGGGCGGGCTCATGCGCACGGGCATCCCGGCCTTCCGGCTGCCGCGCCCGGCGCTGGAGCGCGAGATCCAGTGGATCCTCGACCACGGCATCGAGCTGCGCCTGAACACGCCGCTCGGCGAGCAGGGCGTCACGATCGACAGCCTGCGCGCGGACGGCTTCGACGCGATCCTGCTGGCGCTCGGCACCACGAAGGGCCGCGACCTCGGCATCCCGGGCGAGCGGCTGCCGGGCGTGGTCAACTGCCTCGACTTCCTGCGCACGGCCAACCTCGAGGGCCACGCCGAGACCGGCAAGCGCGTCGCCGTGGTCGGTGGCGGCAACGCCGCGATCGACTCGGCGCGCATGGCGCTGCGGCTCGGTGCGCAGAAGGTCGTGATCCTCTACCGGCGCACGCGCGCCGAGATGCCGGCGATCGGCGCCGAGATCGACGCGGCCGAACGCGAGGGCGTCGAGATCCACATGCTCGTGAACCCGGTCGAGCTGCTGCCCGACTCGCGCGGGCACCTCGCCAAGGCGCGGTGTGCGCGCATGCGCCTCGGCGAGCCCGACGAGAGCGGTCGCCGGCGGCCGGAGCCGACCGGCGAACAAGTGGAGATCGCCGTCGACCAGGTGATCCTCGCGATCAGCCAGCTGCCCGACCTGGACTTCCTGGTCCGGGACCGCGACTTCGACCTCACCAAGTGGGCGACGCTGCGCGCCGACGGCGCCACGTGCACGACCGGCAAGCAGGGCGTGTTCGCGTGCGGCGACGCCGTGACCGGCCCGAGCACCGTCGTCGAGGCGATGGCGTCCGGCCGCCGCGCCGCGACCGCCGTCGACCTGTTCCTGCAAGGCAAGGACCTCGGGATCCTGCGCGGACAGGAGCATCGCCCGCAGCACCTGCCGCGCATGGACCACGTGCGCCGTCCGGAGCTGCCGAGGCAGAAACGAGCGTCCATCCCGATGAACGGGGCCACGAAGACGTCGATGGACGAGGTCGAGCTGACGATGAGCGAGCAGGCCGCGCGCGCCGAGGCGTCGCGGTGCCTCGCCTGCGCCGTCTGCTCCGACTGCCGCGTCTGCTCGACGGCCTGCGAGGCGAAGGCGATCGACCACGGCATGCGCGACACGGTGCGCGAGATCGCCGTCGGCGCGATCGTGCTGGCGACCGGGTTCGAGCTGTTCGACGCCACCGCGATCCCACGCTACGGCTACGGCCGGCTGCCGAACGTGCTCAGCGCGCTCGAGTTCGAGCGCCTGAGCCACGCCAGCGGCCCGACCGGCGGGCACATCGCGACCGCGGCGGGCAAGGCGCCCGCGGCGGTCGCGATCCTGCACTGCATCGGCAGCCGCGACCGGGAACACCACGAGTACTGCTCGCGCGTCTGCTGCATGTACTCGCTGAAGTTCGCCCACCTGGTGCGCGAGCACACCGGCGCCGAGGTCTACAACTTCTACATCGACATCCGCGCCGCCGGGAAGGGCTACGAGGAGTTCTACCAGCGCCTGCTGCAGGAGGGCGTGCACTTCGTGCGCGGCAAGGCCGCCGAGGTCACCGACGTCGCCGAGACCGCCGCCGAACGCGGCAAGCTGGTGGTCGTCGCCGAGGACACGCTGCTCGGGCAGACGCGCCGGGTGCCGGTCGACATGGTTGTCCTGTCCGGCGCGCTGCAGCCGCGCGCCGACGCGTCGAAGGTGGCGCACACGTTCGGCCTCGCGTGCGCGGGC
>VGXW01000217.1 GCA_016873195.1 Planctomycetota bacterium
CCCCTGCGGGGGCAGGCCGGCGTCACCGGCGGTGATCGTGTAGTCCCAGAGCCCGTTCAGGTTCTGCCAGGCCGCGCGGGCGAGCGTCGGCCGCGGGTATTCGGGCCAGACGTTCTCGGGGGTCACCTCGGCGGCCCAGCGCGTCGCGATGCGGCCGGGCACCGGGCGCCACGGTTCCTGCGCGGGCGCGGCGAACGCGCAGGCGGCGGACACGATGGCGGCGCAGAGAGGCCCGGATGGCGTGCGGAGCATCGCGGTGTCGTAGCGCGGCCGCGCGGCAGCCGCCACGGGCCCATGCCCCCCAGGATGCCAACAGCAGACCTGGTGCGGAACACAGCGTCCGCCGCCGCGCCCGGCGAGGGCGCCCGCCGCTCAGCGGCCGTCCGTCGCGGGCGCGATGCCGGTCGCGATCTCGGCCGGGCAGCGCGCCAGCGTCATCAGCGCGAAGCCGGTGCCGTAGGCCTTGTGGAAGCCGTAGAGCGGATAGTCCCAGAAGGACCCGTCGGGCTGCCGCGCCTTCAGCGTCTGCCGCACGACCGGCGGCCACCAGGTGCGGCGCGCCCCGTCGTCGAGCTTGTCGAGCACCATGGCGCCGTACATGTGCCCGTAGAGATAGAAGTAGCCCGACACCTGGTACCACGACTCGTGCGGGATCGGCCGCCGCACGCCGGCCACCGCGAAGCGGTGCTGGTCGACGAGCTGCTCGAGTCCCGCGACCAGGTCCTCGGTGCCGACGCCGCCGCCGAACAGGTGCAGCGCGAGGTTGCAGGTCTGCGTGCGCAGCGACGAACCCTTCGGCAGGTTGACGCCCATGCGCGGTTCGTACCTCAGGTAGGTCCCGTAGAGGTACGCGCCCTCGGCCGTGCGGCAGCGGCGCACGCTGACCACGGCCTTGTCGATCATCGGCTGCGGCACCTCGATCCCGGCCTGCCGCGCGCCGTGCAGCGCGATCAACACCGTCGCGGTGCAGAACGACATGCTGGTGTCGGACGGCCGCCACGTCTGCGCCAGGAAGTCGTAGTAGGTGAAGCCGCCGTCGGGCACCTGGTAGATCGCGATCGCGTCGACCAGTTCCTTCGCCTTCTTGCGCAGCGCCGCCTCGTCGGCGCCCTCCGCGTGGTCGCGCAGCGCCTCGGCCAGCGCCTGCAGGCCGAAGCCGAGCGCCCAGATGTTGTACATCTCGGTGCCGTTCGGGCGGCGCACGCGCACGTGCTCGGCGAGCCAGCCGAGCGCACGACGCGCGGCGGCGCGGCTCGCGTCGGTCTGCCAGGGCGATCCGTGCAGGCCCATCCAGCACAGCGCCGTCGACGCGGCCTTGAACGCGTGCAGCGAGCCCGGGACTGCGGCCAGGATCTCGTAGTCGCGGCCCGCCGTGTAGGAACCGAACGAACCGTCCGCGTTCTGGTGCTGCACGAGGAACTCCACGGCCGTGCGGATCGCCTCCGCCACCGTGACCTGCGCGGCGGGCGGCGTCGCGACCGCGAGGTTCGGCGCCTCTTCCTGGCCCCGGGCGATGGCCGGCAGCACGCCGAGCAGGCCCAGGGCGAACGCGGCGCGGATCACTTCTTCGCCTCCTCGACGACCACGAACTCGCCCGCGGCGACGCCGCGCTCGACGACCACGTCCTTGCCGTCGTCGGGCCCCAACGCGACCTTGCGCTCGTCGAACGGGCCCTTGTCGCTGCTGCCGGCGCGCACGTACTTCTGGCCGTCGCGGCTGACGATCGCGGCCAGCGGCACCAGCACCGCGTCCTTCACCTGATCGAGCACGATGGTGACCTTTTTGCCCATGCCCGGGCGGTAGCGTGGGTCGGCGGCCGCGAGCGGCACCACGGTGCGGTAGAGGTTCAGGTCGCCCTCGCGCGCGTTCGGCAGCAGTTCGACGCGGATCGCGCCCGCGAGCTTCTGCCCCGGCAGCGCGGTCAACTCGACCTCGGCGGCCTTGCCGGTGGTGGCGCGGAACAGGTGCGTCTCCGGCACGTCGGTGCGGATCTCGAGCCGGTCCGGATCGGCGATCGTCATCAGCACGGGGCCGGCGCCGAGCCGGTTGCCGACTTCGATGCCCTTGCCGGGCGCGGCGTCGACCTCGCCGTGCAGCAGCAGGCTGTTGCAGCCGGCGCGCACCGTGAAGCGCTCGCGGTCGGCCCGCAGATCGTCGAGGGCCTGCTTCTGCTTGTCGAAGTCGAAGCGCGTGCGCTGCTGGCCGAGTTCGCGGCCTGTGCGCGCCAGCTCCAGGTTCTTGCGCAGCCGCTCCATCGCGCGCCCTTCCATCGCCGTCTCCTGCTCGAGCCGCTCGCGCGCCATCGGCTTGTCGAAGTCCCACTCGTACTTGGTGCGCCGCTCGGACAGCTTCGCCCAGGCCTGCGAACTCGCGAAGTCGCGCCGCGAACGCTTCAGCACGATCTCCTCGGTCGCGTCGACGAGTTCGTCCTCCTTGTACATCTTCTCGAGCTGCGTCAGCTCGTCCTGCTGGTCCTCGAGCCGCGACCAGGTCGACTGGCGGCTCAGCCGTTCGGACTCCTTGTCGAACTCGATCTCGAACTCGAGGAAACCCTGCAGTCTGCGCCGGCTCCACTGCAGCCGGCTCTCGGCCTTGGTCAGCTCGTCCTGTGCCCCGACGTCGGCGAGGCGCCTCTCCTCGTCGGCGTTCTCGAGCCGCTTCTTCGCCTGCTCCAAGTCGAACTCCGCCCTGCGCAGCTGCTCGTCGATCTTCTTGGTATCGAACCGCAGCAGCACGTCGCCGCGATTGACGGGCCGGCCGTGCGGCGTCACCTCGACCACCAGCAGTTCGCCCTGGTAGGCCTCGAACTCGACGCGCACCGGTGCTGCGTCGACCGGCACGAGCCGGCCCTTGCGCTCGAGGGTCGCGCGCAGATCGCCCTTGCGCGCGACGGCGCCGGATGGCGGCTTCTGGGCCGCGGCGGCGGGTTTGACTTCCGGCGCGACCGGCTTGGTCTCCTGCTGGGGGAAGGTGAGTGCCGCGAGGCACGACAGGGCAGACAGCATGTTGCTTGCTCCGGGTCAGAGGGGTCTGGGCCAGGCCCGCGGGGCGCGGCCGGCGCGGCGAAACCTACCACCGGGATCCCCGGGGCGACATGCCCGCGGGCGCGGTGGTGCGCACGCCTGCCGCGCCGGTCGCCGCCGTAACATCCCCGCCATGTCCCACGCCCGCGTCCTCACCCTGCGCGCCGTTCCACGGTCCATGCTGCCGCTGCTCGCCCTGCCGCTGTGCGCGCAGGCGCCGTTCGTGCTCGCGGGCGGTGCGGGGAAGACGGAGCACGCTTCGCTGCCCGCGGCGATCGCGGCGGCCGGCGCGCTGCGGCAGGCCGGCGAGGCCGGCGACCTCACGATCCGCGTGCCCGACGGCGTGCACGTGCTCGCGGAGCCGATCGTGATCGGCCCCGAATGCACCGCGCCGAAGGGCCAGCTCGTGATCGAAGCCGCGGCCGGCGCGCACCCCGTGTTCAGCGGCGGCACGCGCGTGCGCTGGCAGGTGGCCGAAGCCAACGGCCGCCCGCTGTGGACCGCGGACCTCGGGCCGGCGGCCAGGGACGTGCGCGAACTGTGGGTCGACGGCAGGCGCCGCACGCTCGCGCGCCATCCCGACCGCGGCACGTTCGCGGTCGACGCGGTGCCGGGTGCTGGCGGTGAGTGGACGGCCGGCAACTTCGGCTTCCGCTTCCGGCCCGGCGAACTCACGCAGGACGCCGTCGGCGCCGACGTCGTCGTGATGTGTCGCTGGGTCGAGTCGCACCTGCCGGTCACGGCCGTCGATACGGAGCAGCACACGTTCACGAGCAGCAAACGCAGCGTGTTCCGCCTCGACCCGGGCGATCCGTGGTACGCCGAGGGTGCGCGCGCCTTCCTGGACCAGCCCGGCGAGTTCTGCGTCGACCGCGCGACCGGCCGCCTCGCCTACCTGCCGCTGCCCGGCGAGGACCCGGCGAAGGTCGCGGCCTACGTGCCGCGGCTGGCCCAGCTGCTGCGGCTCGACGGCGCGCCCGAGTCGGGCCGCTTCGTCGACAACGTGCGCTTCAGGGGCATCGCGTTCGCGCACGCGGAGTGGTGGTTCCCGGCCGACTTCCGGTCGAACTGGCCGTCGCCCGACGCGGGCGGCTTCGCGCAGGCGGCGATCCTCGTGCCGGCCGCCATCGAGGCGACCGGCGCGCGCAGCTGCAGCTTCGCGGACTGCGAGATCGCGCACGTCGGCGGCTATGCGCTCGAACTGGGCCGCGGCTGCGTCGGCAACGTGCTCGACCGTTGCCGTGTCCGCGACCTCGGCGCCGGCGGGATCAAGATCGGCCAGACGGCGATTCCGAAGGACGCGCACGACGCGACGGCCGGCAACATCGTGCGCGACTGCACGATCGGCGACGGCGGGCACCTGTTCCACAGCGCGGTCGGCGTCTGGATCGGCCAGAGCCCGGGCAATCAGCTCGTGCACAACGAGATCCACGACTTCCTCTACACGGGCATCTCGATCGGCTGGACCTGGGGCTACGGGCCTTCGGCCGCGCGCGACGAACTCGTCGAGGGCAACCACGTGCACCACGTCGGCGCGCGCAGCAACGGCGAGGGCCCGTGGCTCGCCGACATGGCGGGCATCTACACGCTCGGCACGCAGCCCGGCACGGTGATCCGCGGCAACTTCTTCCACGACGTCGCGGCCTTCAGATACGGCGGCTGGGGCATCTACTTCGACGAGGGCACGAGCGAGGTGCGCGCCGAACGCAACGTGGTCGCGCGCACGACGCACGGCGGCTTCCACCAGCACTACGGCAAGGACAACGTGTTCGCCAACAACGTGCTGGTCGCCGGCCGCGACGCGCAGGTCCAGCGCACCCGGCAGGAGCCGCACACCTCGTTCACGTTCCGTCGCAACGTCGTCGTGTGGCCCACCGGCAACCTGTTCGCGGGCAACCTCGCCGACCTGCACTTCGCCTTCGCCGAGAACGTCTACTGGCGGACCGACGGGCAGGAGATCCGCTTCGCGAAGTGGAGCTTCGCCGAGTGGCAGCAGCAGGGTCTGGACACGGGTTCGCGGATCGCCGACCCGGGCTTCGTCGACGCGAGCAAGGACGACTACCGGCTGCGCGAGGACAGCCCGGCCCGGGCGCTCGGCATCGAACCGGTCGACGTGCGCGGGGTCGGGCCGCGGCCGAGGCGGTGATCGCGCGGGCGCGCTGAGCGGCCCCGGCGGCAGCGCGGCCACGGGCCCTGGCGGTCAGAACTGGTGCGAGACCAGGAAGTACACGCCGCGCTCCGCCTGCTCCTCGTACCAGTACTCGGGATGGTGCGGGTCGGTCAGGTTGTGGCCGACGAGTTCGAACTGCGTGCGCTCCGAGCAGCGGTAGCCGACGCGCAGGTCGACGCGCCACCAGGTCGGCACGTCGTAGCGCTGCTCGGTGTAGAGCACGTGGCTGTCGATCTGCAGCCCCGGCAGCGGTTCCCAGCCGACCGTCAGCCCGGCCCGCGTGCGCGGCACCTCGACCTCGATCGTGAACGCGTCGGGCGCGAAGTCCTGCGCGTTCGCCTGGGTCGTCGCGACGAACGCCGACACGCGCCAATCGCGGTCCGGCGTCCAGGTCGCGGCCAGCTCGCCGCCGTAGGCCCGCGTCTCGCCGCCGTTCGTGTAGAGCGTCGCGCCCGAGACCGGCTCGACGTAGTCGCCGTTCTCCTGGTCGGTGACGTCGTAGACGAACGTGTCCGCCTGCAGCAGGAACCAGTCGCCCCAGCGCCGGCGCATGCCGAGTTCGCAGGCGGCCAGGTTGCTCGCCTTGCGCCGCACGAGCAGGCCCGAGTCCGGCACGCGCCGGTCGGGCTCCTCGTTGGCGCTGACGCCGCCCCACAGCGTGAACTCGGGGCTCGGCGTCCAGGCGAGCCGCACGTCGGGCTGCACGTCGACGCCGGTCGTGTACCTGCCGTCGAGGTAGCCCACGTTGCCGCCCAGCGTGAGCCGCAGGTCGGCGCCGAGGTCCCAGTCCCACGCGACGAAGGCGTCGCCACGCGTCTCGTTGTACTCGGCGCCGTCGGCGGCAGCGACGTAGAGCCACTCGACGGTCAGCTGCCGGATGCCCGTACCGAGCGTCAGCCGATGCCCCTCGCCCAGTTGCGCCGTGTGCTGCACGGTCGCCGACACCAGATCCTCGCGGAAGATCAAGTGCTCGTCGAACGCGTTCATCCAGAAGTTGCGGATGTCCTGGTCGTAGCTGTCGTAGGCGGCGCGGAACTCGGTGCTGCCGCCGCCCTCGTGCTCCCAGCGCAGCCGGCCCTTCACATGCCCGCCCCGGATGTCGTTCAGCGACGAGAAGCCCGGATCGATCTCGTAGGAGTCGCCGAGGAAGCTGTCGTGGTATTCGCCGTCGACGGCGAGCCGCAGATCCGGCGCGAGCGCGCTGTCGACGCGCAGGCCGGCGCGGTCCGCGCCCCAGCGGTCGCCGGCGACCGTCGGGTAGCCGCCGTCGCGCTCGGCGAGCTTGCCGTAGACGTAGAACTGCGTGGCGTCGCCGACGCTGGCGCCGTAGCGCAGCGATGCCATGCCGCGCTCGTCGGTGCCGAAGCTCGCGGTAGCGCGCAGGCCCTGCGCGTCCGCAGCCTTCTTGGTGACGATGTTGACGACGCCCTGCGAGGCCTTGTCGCCCCAGCGGGCGCCGCCCGGGCCGCGCACGACCTCGATGCGTTCGATGTTCTCGATCGGCAGGTCGATCGCCTGCCAGTACTCGCGGCGCAACAGCGTCGTGTAGAGCCGTTCGCCGTCGAGCAGCACCAGCATGCCGGCGAAACTGTGCTCGCCGAGCCGGCTGCTGAAACCGAACGCGCCCGGCACGTCCTGGGCGATGATCAGACCCGGCACGAGGCGCAGCAGGTCGGGCACCGAGCGCATGCCGGAGCGCCGGATCTCGGGCTCGCTGAGCACGTACACCGAGGCCGCGGTCGACGCCAGCGACTCCTGGTGGCGCGCCCCGACCTCGACCGGCACGGCCATCAGCTGCTCGAGGCTCAGCTCGGTCAGGTCGAGCGAACTCTCGACGGGCACCGGAGCTTGCGTTGCCGGTTGCTGCGCGAGCAGGCCCGCGGCGAGCAGGATCGGCGACCAGTGGAATGGAACTCGGGTCATGAGCTCGGCTCCTCGCCACCGGCAGCGGTGGTCTCGTCGGGATCGGTCCGGCCGCGGCCGTGATGGGCGAGCAGCGCGCGCAGCGCGGGGATCGACAGCGGCTTGGCGAGCACCTCGTCCATGCCGGCGTGCAGGCAGGCTTCGCGGTCCTCGCGGCTCGTGTTCGCGGTCAGCGCGATGATCGGCACGCGGCCGCCGTGGACCACCTCGCCGCGGCGGATGTGCACCGCCGCGTCGATCCCGCTCATCTCGGGCATCTGCATGTCCATCAGCACCACGTCGAACGCGCCGCGTGCGTAGGCCTCGACGCAGGCGCGGCCGTTCGCGGCGATCGTGACCTGGTGGCCGTCGCGCTGCAGCACGCGCTCGATCAGCTTCTGGTTCACGGCGTTGTCCTCCGCGACCAGGATGCGCAGCGGTTCGCCCGGACGCGCTGCCCGGCAGCTCCCGGCAGGCGCCGCGAGCTCGGCCCCCGGTGCGGCGCCGCCCTGCAGCAGCACGAGCCGCTGCGCCACCTCGCGGCCGACGACCGGCTTGATGAGGTAGCCCGCGTAGCGCCGTTCCTGGCAGCGCGCCGCAGCACGGGCGAGGTCCTGGTAACCGGTCAGCAGCAGCACGCGGCGTTGGCCACCGGGCCCCACCGGCACGGCCGCGTCGATCGCCGCGTCGTGGTCCGGATCCCGGTCGTCGACGAGCACCGCGTCGCGCGGACCCAGCGCGCCCACCGCGGCGAGATCGTGCACGCCTTCGGCGGCCACGAAGCCGACACCGAGACGCTGCGCGAGGGCGGCCCCGGCCTGCCGGATCTGCGGCGTCGGGCTCGCGAGCACGAGGCGCCAACCCGGCTCCAGCGGCGGGACCGGCAGCAACGGGCCAGGGACCAGGGGCAGCGGCAGCGTGACGCGGAACGTCGTGCCGACCCCCACTGTGCTGTCGACCTCGATGCTCCCGCCCATCAGCCGCACCAGGCGGTCGGTGATCGACAGGCCGAGCCCGGTGCCCGCGTACCGCCGCGTGATCGAGCTGTCGGCCTGCGTGAACGGCGTGAACAGCAAGGGCACCCGGTCCGCCGGGATGCCGACGCCGCTGTCCTGCACGGTGATCTGCACCTGCTGCATGGCGGCGCCGACGGCTGCCCCTACCGCCCCGATCCGCACCCGCACGAAGCCCCGTTCGGTGAACTTGACCGCGTTGCCGGCCAGATTGGTCAGGATCTGGCGCAGCCGCACGTCGTCGACGAGGTGGCCGGACGCGAGATCGGGCGCCATCTCGAGCACGACCTCGAGCTGTTTGCTCTGGATGCGCGACGTCAGCGGCCGCAGCACCTCGGCCGCGACGGTCTCC
>VGXW01000218.1 GCA_016873195.1 Planctomycetota bacterium
GGGGGCCTGACCTCGGGCGGCTGCCGCGCCGGCAGCGAGGCGATGGCACGGCCCGAGCAGGGCGTCGTCGCCGGCTTCCTGCGCGTCGTGCCGCGCGAGTTCCCGGGCGCACACGCGCGCGCGGTCGACGTCGACGGGGCCGCGCTGGCCGACCCGGCCCACACGGTCGCGGCGCTGCGCCGCGAGATCGAGGCCGACGGCGCGCCGTTGCAGGTCGCGCTGCGCGGCCGGCAGCGGTTCGTGCAGGAACTCGCCGCGGTGGAGCCGATCCCGGGCGCGCCGCCGCTGCCCTGGCGGCAGCAGGGCATCTACCTGATCACGGGCGGGCTCGGCGGCATCGGGCTCTTGCTCGCCGAACACCTCGCCGCCACCGCCGCGGCGCGGCTCGTGCTGCTGTCGCGGCGCGGCCTGCCGCCGCGGGGCCTGTGGTCTCGCTGGCTCGAACTGCGGCCCGGCGACCGGCTCGCTCCCGTCATCCGCCGCGTGCTGGAAATCGAACGGGCCGGCGCGGCCGTCGAGGTCGTCGCCGCGGACGTCGCCGACCGCGCGGCGATGGCGAAGGTCGTCGCGGACTGCCGCGCGCGGTTCGGCGCGCTGCACGGCGTCGTGCACGCGGCCGGCGTGCTCGACGACGGGCTGATCCAGCTGCGCACGCCGGACCAGGTCGAACGCATGCTGGCGCCGAAGCTCGAGGGCGCCCGCGTGCTCGACGAGGTCACCGCAGGAAGCCCGCCCGAGCTGTTCGTGCTGTTCGGCTCGACCAGCGGCCTCGCGGGCATCCCGGGGCAGTGCGACTACGCGGCCGCGAACGCCGGGCTCGACGCGTTCGCGCACTGGCGCAGCGGCGCGCGGCCCGGCCGCACCGTGGCGATCGACTGGGGCATCTGGCAGCAGGGCGGCATGCTGGCCGCCGCGCCGGGTGCCGCGCCGGACGCCGCGCCCGCGCCGGCCTGGCTCGGCGAACGCGTGCCGGCCGACGGCGCGATCGAATTCCGGGCCGTCTGGTCGCCGGCGACGCACTGGCAGCTGGCCGAGCACCGGCTCGCCGGCGGCGACTGCGTGCTGCCGGGCACCGGGCACCTCGAGCTGATGACCGCGGCCGCGCAGGCGGCGGCCGGGACCGGCTGCGTGACGCTGCGCGCGGTCGAGTTCCTGTCGCCGCTGACCTTCCCGCACGATGCCCCGCGCACCGTCGTCGTGGCCGTGCGCGAACTGCGCGACGGCCACGAGGTCGCCGTGCAGAGCGCGCCCGCGGGCAGCGACGACGTGCACCAGCGGACCACGCACGCGCGTGCTCTCGCGGCCGCCGGCGCCGGCGGCGCCGAACTCGCCGACGTCGCCGCGTGGCGCGCCGCGGCGCCCGCACCCGGACGGCCCGCGACCGACCAGGCACGGCACGTCGCGTTCGGCCCGCGCTGGCAGTGCGTGACCGCCGTGCACGAAGGGGACGGGATCGCGGTCGGCGACCTGGTCCTGCCCGCGGCGTTCGCCGCGGATCTCGTGGCGCACCCGCTGCACCCGGCCCTGCTCGACATGGCGTTCGGCTGCGGCATCCGGCTGCTGTCGCGCGGCGAGCCGGGCCTGTTCGTGCCGGTCGGCGTCCGCGAGGTCGCCGTGCACGGCCGGCTCGACGCGGCGCTGGTCGCGCACGTCGCGGTGACCGCGCGCGACGAGCACGCGCGGCTCGCGACGCTCGACGTCGCGGTCGCGACGCCGGACGGCATCGTGCTCGTGGAACTGCGCGGCCTGCAGCTGTTCGCGGTGCGCGGGGGCTTCGGCGCGCAGCCGGCCGCCGCCGGCCGGCCGGTCCCGGCGCCACCGCGCCCGCCGCAGCCCGCCGGGCAGCCGGTGCCGCGCATCGCCGCGATCGTCGGCCGCGGCATCACCGCGGCCGAGGGCATGGCGGCGCTGCACCGCGCGATCGCCGCCGGCCTGCCGCAGGTGGTCGTGTCTTCGCTCGACGTCGCGCGCACCGCGCACTGGCTGTCGCTGCCGCCCGAGAAACCGCGCGCGCCGGCGGCCGCGGCGGCGCCGGCCGGCGGGCCTCCGGGTGCGACCGCCGACGTGCCGCGCGACGAGGTCGAACAGAAACTCGCCGCGGGTTTCCACGACCTGCTCGGCGTCGAGCGGCCCGGCCTCGACCAGGACTTCTTCGAACTCGGCGGGCACTCGCTGCTCGCGGTGCGCCTGTTCGCGCGCATCCACCAGGAGTTCGGCCTCGACCTCGAACTCGCGACGCTGCTCGCCGCGGGCACCGTGCGCAAGCTCGCGGCCGTCGTGCGCGAGCAGTTGCAGCTGCCCGAGCCCGGCAGCGAACCGGCGCGGTCGGTCGCCGCGAAGAAGGGCCAGTTCGTGGTGCCGATCCAGACCGAGGGCCGGCGGCCGAAGCTGTTCCTCGTGCACGGCGCGGGCGGCAACGTGCTCGGTTTCCGCGACCTGTCGCACTACTTCGGCAGAGACCAGCCGGTCTACGGGCTGCAGGCGCGCGGCGTCGACGGCAAGCAGGCGCCGCACCAGACGATCGGCGAGATGGCCGCGGCCTACCTCGCCGAACTGCGCGAGGTGCAGCCGCACGGGCCGTTCTTCCTCGGCGGCTACAGCGGCGGCGGCGTGGTCGCCTACGAGATGGCGCAGCTGCTGCGGCAGGTCGGCGAGCCGGTCGCCTTCGTCGGCCTGATCGACTCGTGGTGCCCGCAGCTGGCGCGGCGCGGCAAGGTCGCGCGCGCGGCGATGCACCTCGGGCGGCTCTTGCGGCGCGGGCCGATGTACCCCGTGGACATCGTCAAGATGAAGCTGCAGCGCCGGGCGTCGGCGAAGCGCAACGCGGCGGCGCGCGCGCAGGGCGGCGCGATGCCGCCGGCGCTGCGCGGCGAGGAGGTGCAGTTCGCGTTCGAGCGCGCGTTCGAGGCGCACCGGGTCGCGCCGTACGAGGGCCGCGTGTGGCTGTTCCGCTGCACGGACCAGGACCTCGGCACCCGCTACCGTTTCGACGAGCGGCTCGGCTGGGGGCCCTACGTGCAGGGCGGCGTCGCGGTGACGCAGTGCCCGGGCAACCACTTCACGATGTGCACGGAGCCGAACGTGCAGGTGCTGTGTCGGCAGATGATGGCGGCGTTCGACGAGGCGATCGCCGCGGTGGGGCTCGGCGCAGTGCCGTGATCCCGGGCCGCGGCGGCGTGGGCTGCGTGGCAACGCGGGAATCGCCGGCGGCGGGGTTCGCCGGTTGACGACGGCCATGCCCGGTCCGTACGGTGACGGCCTCCATCCGACCCGAGGCCCCGCGCTTGACTCCTCCCGGCAAGCCGACGCACGAGCAGGAAACAGTGCTCGCCGAGATCGTCCGGCGACTCGTGGCAGCGTGCCGCCCCGAGCGCATCTACCTGTTCGGTTCGCAGGCTCGCGGCGACGCGGGGCCCGACAGCGACTACGACCTGTTGGTCGTCGTCCCCTCGGCGAGCCTGCCGCCGCACCGCCGCGACCAGCAGGCGTTCCGGGCGCTGCGGGGGGTGGGCGTCGCCAAGGACGTCATCGTCTGGACCAGGGAGGAGTTCGAGGCCCGCCTGGGAGCACCGAGTTCCCTTCCTGCCACCGTGCTGCGCGAGGGGAGGTTGCTCTATGCAGCCTGAGGTCGCCGCCGAAGTACGCGACTGGCTTCTGCGTGCGGCGGAAGACCTTCGTGAGGCCGAGCACGATCTCGTGGCTGCGCCGCCGCTGATCCGGGGGGCCGTGTTCCACTGTCAGCAGGCGGCGGAGAAGACGATCAAGGCGTTCCTGGCGGCCCACGAGCGCCCGTTTCGCAAGACCCACGACATCGACGAGATCGGGAGTGCTGCCGTGGCCATCGACGCTTCGCTGGCCGCGGTCGTGGACCTTGCCATCGACCTGGCGCCGTACGCCTGGCGATACCGCTACCCCGGCACGCCCGTCGGCCCGACCGAGGCCGAAGCCCAGGGAGCGTTGGCGGTGGCTCGCGACGTGTGGCGCGAAGTGACCGCGCGCCTGCCCCTTCACGTGCGGCCCTGATCGCACGGGCTCGCGGCGCTGCCGAGGGCACGGCAGTCGCGCCCGGCTACACCACCCCCGCGCGCCCGCGCGCGAGGCACCGCGCGAACGTCTCCGGGTCGACGTTGCTGCCGCACACGACGAGGCCCACGCGCTGGCCGGCGAAGCGTTCGCGCTGCTGCAGCAGCGCCGCGGTGGTCGCCGCGCCCGCCGGTTCGACCGCGAGTTTGCCGTCGGCGAACAGGAGCGCCATCGCGCGGCACAGCTCGTCGTCGTCGACCTTCACGAGTTCGTCGACGAAGCGGCGGCACATGCCGAACGAGTAGGGCATCGCCGCCGGCGCGCCGAGGCTGTCGGCGATCGTCGCGACCGCGTCGATGCGCTGCGGGCTGCCGGCCGCGAAGCTGCGGTGCATCGTGTCGGCGCCCGCGGGCTCGACGCCGAACACGCGGCAGCGCGGCTGCAGCTGCTTCACCGCACAGGCGACGCCCGCGGCGAGGCCGCCGCCGCCGATCGCGACGAACAGCGCGTCGAGCTGGCCCACCTGGCGCAGGAACTCGAGGCCCAGCGTGGCGCTGCCGAGCGCCTGGCGTTCGCCCTCGAACGGATGCACGAGGAACCGGCCACCGCTGCGTTCGAGTTCGGCGGCCGCCGCGAACGCGGCGGCGATGTCGGGCACCAGCTCGACCTTGGCGCCGAGCGCGCGGCACGCGGCGATGCGCGCCGGGTCGGCGGTCGCCGGCATCACGACCACCGCGCGGCAGCCGAGCGCCTGCGCCGCGTGGGCGACCGCCATGCCGTGGTTGCCCGCGCTGACCGCGACGACGCCGCGCGCCCGCTGGCCGGGGTCGAGCGCCTGCATGACCAGCAGCGCGCAGCGCAGCTTGAACGTGCCGGTGTGCTGGAACAGCTCGAGCTTGAGCCAGATCGTCGCGCCCGCGGGGCCGAGCGCGTCGACGCGGTGGCCGCGCCAGTGCCACGCGGGCGTCTCGCGCACCAGGCCGAGCAGTTCCCGGCGCGCGCGCTGGATCGCCTGGACCGAAGGCGGCCCGGGCTGCTGCGGAACGGCGCCGGCCGGCGGGTCGTCGGAGGGGACCATGGGCAGCGGATCGTAGCGGCGCGCGGGCCGTCAGCGTCCCCGCAGCGCGGCGACCACGCGCGCCACCATGCCGCCGTCGGTCTCGCGCCGCGCGTACTCCGACGGCGCGACCGAGGCACCCATCGGCACGCCGGGCCGCCGGAACTGCATGCCGCTGTCGCGCCACGCGGTGGCCGACAGGTGCACCTCGGTGACGCCGGTGCGCGCGACGAGCTCGGCGACGTTCGCGTCGCGCACGCCGGCACCCGCCATCACGGCGATGCGGCCGCCGGCCGCGAGCACGAGTTCGCGCAGCAGCACCGCGCCTTCGGGCGCCGAGCGCGCCTGGCCCGAGGTCAGCACGCGGTCGACGCCCAGCCGCACCAGCGCCGCCAGCGCCGCGTGCGGGTCGGCGCACAGGTCGAACGCGCGGTGGCACACGAGCGGCAGCGGCGCCGTGGCCGCCCGCAGCGCCGCGAGGCGGCCGGCGTCGAGTTCGCCCGCGGCGGTCAAGGCGCCGGCGACGAACCCGCTGGCGCCCGCCGCGCGCAGGTGCGCCGCGTCGCGCAGCATCACGTCGAACTCGTCCTCGTCGTACAGGAAGTCGCCGCCGCGCGGGCGCAGCATCGCGAACACGGGCACGGCCACCGCCGCGCGCACCGCCGCGAGCAGGCCCGGGCTCGGCGTCGTGCCGCCCTCGAGCAGCGCGCAGCACAGTTCGAGCCGGTCGGCGCCGGCGGCGGCCGCGGCGCGCGCGCCGGCGACCGAGTCGACGGTGACCTCGACGGCGACGTGCGGTTTGGCCCCGGTGTGCACGTCCACTATGGTGCGGGGATGCGGGCGCAATTGCTGCACCTTTCCGGGCCGCTGCGGGGCCGCACGTTCACGCACCCGCAGCAGGTCGTGACGGTCGGCTCGGCGCCGGGCAACTCGGTGATGCTGCCTGGCGCCGCGGTGCACGGCTCGCACGCGCGCATCGAGTGGGTGCAGGAGCAGTGCGCCTTCCACCTGCGCGCGCTGGACGGCCGCGTGTTCGTCAACGGCAACGAGATCCGCGAGGTCGTGCTGCAGGACGACGACCAGATCGAGTTCGGCATCGACGGCCCGCTGGTGCGCTTCCACGTCTACGTGCCGGCCGGCGCGGTCTGCAAGCCGGTGCGGCGCATGCTGGCCGACGCGCGCGCGGTCCGCCAGCGCAGCGGCGGCGGGGCGGCCACGCGCAGCCTGACGGTCGACCTGCTGCGGCACGCCACGCCGCTGCTGAAGGCCGGCTTCGCGCTGGCCGTCGTCGCGGCGGCGTTCCTGGCCGGCTGGTTCGGGGGCTGGCTCGGCAGCCGGCCGACCGTGGCGGAGCAGAAACGGACCGCCGACCTGGTCACGCAGGCCGAGCTCGAGAGCCTGCGCGCGCAGCAGTTCGCGCAGCAGGAGGAACTCGGCCGGCTGATGCGCGCGAACGCGGTGGTGCGGCGCATCCAGCAGGAGTGGAGCCGCGGCGTCTGCCTGATGCACGGCGTGTTCCGGCTGCGTCTGCCCGACGGCAGCTGGCTCGCCCCCGGCGCCGACCCGCTCGAGGTCGAGTACACGGGCTCCGGCTTCCTCGTCAGCGACCGGGGCCACGTGGTCACCAACCGGCACGTCGTCGCGCCGTGGGCCGACATGGATGCCCTGTCGCCGCTGGTCGCCGGGGGTGCCGTGCCGGAGTTCGTGCAACTGACCGCGACGTTTCCGGGCAAGGCGCCGATCGACGTGCCGGTCGCGAGCATCGTGCGCCGCACCGACGATCTCGACGTGGCGGTCGTGCAGCTCGATCCGGCCGCCGTGGCCGGCCTTCCCGTGCTGCCGCTGAAGCGCGCGCCGGGCCAGGACGAGGGCGCCCGCGCGGTCGTCGTCGGCTACCCGACCGGGCTCGCGGCGCTGCTCGCGCGCGCCGACGGGCGACTCGTCGAGTCGCTGCGGCAGCAGCAGGCGACGATGACGCAGGCGATCGCGCAGTTGGCCGCCACGCAGCAGATCTCGCCGATGATCACGCAGGGCATCGTCAGCAACGTCGAGGAACGCAACCTCGTCTACGACGCGCCGACCACGCACGGCGGCTCCGGCGGCCCGGTGTTCGACGGCTCGGGCGAGGTCATCGCCGTGAACTTCGCGATCCTGCCCGACTACCCGGGCGCCAACTTCGGCGTGCCGATCCGGTTCGCGCTGGAGCTGCTGCCGCGCTGAGCGGCCGCGGGCGCTGGCGCAGTTCTGGCGCGCATTCCCGCGCACGATCGGCGAAACTGCCGCGCGCGACGATGGACGGAACGGCACCACAGAAGCAGGCGGAGGCGGCGCCCAGGGGCGGGCTCGGCCCGCGCGGCCGCGGCCTGTTCGGGCGGCTGCTGCAGGGCCTGCGCAGCGCGCCCGCGCCGCGCACCGAGGGCGTGTCGATCGCGATCGGCAGCGGCAAGGGCGGCACCGGCAAGTCGTTCCTCGCCACCTCGCTGGCGGTGCTGCTGCACCGCGCGGGCGTGCGCACGGCGCTCGTCGACTGCGACTTCGGCCTCGCCTGCGACCACCTGCTGCTCGGCGTGAAGCCGGCGCTGACGCTGCAGCAACTGCTCGCGGGCCAGGCGACGCTCGACCAGGTGCTGTGCACGTCGCCGTGCGGGCCGACCCTGCTGCCGGGCGCGTCGGGCGTGCGGCGGCTCGCGAACATGGGCGACAAGGACCTGCTCGGACTCGCGCGCGAACTCGGCGCGATGGCCGCGCGCGAGCAGGCGCTGCTGCTCGACCTCGGCGCCGGCATCTCGCCCGCGACGATCCTGACGATGCTCGCGGCGGACTGGGTCGTGCTGGTCACGCAGCCGGAGATCGCCGCCCTCGTCGACGCCTACGCGGTCGTCAAGTGCGTGGCCCAGCTCGACGAGCGCGCGAAGTTCCTGGTGGTCGTGAACCGCGTCGCCGTGCCGGGCCGCGGCGAACTCGCGTTCCAGAAGCTGACCGAGGTCGCGCGCCAGCACGTCGGCGTGCGCCTGCACTACCTCGGCGAGATCGCCGACGACGACAGCGTGTCGCAGCAGCGGCTCGGCCAGCTGCCGCTCGTCGCGACCGATCCCGGCGCCCCGGTCGCGCGCTCGCTCGAGCAGCTCGCGCGGCGGCTCGCCGAGCTGTGCGGCGGCCTGCGCCAGCGCGAACTGCCCGCGGAGCAGGGCCTCGAGGCGCGCTTCAAGCAGCACCGGCTGTTCCTGTAGGCGGCGGCGGCCGGTCACCGCGCGCCCGGCAGCAGGACGCGCCGGAATCCCTCGCAGTAGCCGACGCCCTTGTTGTGCACCATCGAGCGGTAGGCGTTGAGGCCGAGGATCGTGTGCTCGAAGTCGTGG
>VGXW01000219.1 GCA_016873195.1 Planctomycetota bacterium
CCCCCGCGGGCCTGGCCAACGCCTTCGTCGCCGGCGTGATCGACGGCGAGACCACGCTCGTGCGCGGCTACGGCGCACTCGACCACGGCGCCGCCCGGGCCCCGGATGGCGACACGCTGTTCGAGATCGGCTCGATCTCGAAGGTGTTCACCGGGCTCCTGCTCGCGGACGCCGTGCAGCGCGGCGCCGCGGCGCTCGACGACCCCGTGCAGAAGCTGCTGCCCGAGGGCGTCACGGTGCCGAAGTGGGAGGAGACGCCGGTGCTGCTGTGGCATCTCGCGACGCACACCTCGGGCCTGCCGCGGCTGCCCGACATGAAGGGCAGCGATCCACAGGATCCCTACGCGCACTTCACGCCCGAACGGCTCGGCGCGGTGCTCGCCAGGCTGCGCGTGCGCCGCGAGCCCGGCGCCGAGTACGAGTACAGCAACCTCGGCGCGGGCCTGCTGGGGCACGCGCTCGCGGTCCACCAGGGCCTGCCCGACTACGACGCGCTGCTGCGGGAACGCATCGCCGGGCCGCTGCAGATGGCCGACACGCACGTGGTGCTCGACCCCGCGCGCGCCGCGCGCCAGGCGCCGCCGCACGACGCCGACGGGGAACCCGCGCACACGTGGCAACTCGCCGCGCTCGCCGGGGCCGGCGGCATCCGCTCGACGGTGCACGACCTGCTGCGCTTCCTGCGCGTGCAGATCTCACCCGAAGGGCCGCTCGGCGACGCCGTGCGCCTGTCGCAGCAGAAGCGCCACGAGGGCGCGCGCGGCCTCGCGATGGCGCTCGGCTGGCACTTCGCGCGCGACGGCAGGACGCTGTGGCACAACGGCCAGACCGGCGGCTACCACGGCTACCTCGCGGTCGCGCCCGCGACGCGCCGCGCCGTGTGCATCCTGGCGAACACCGCGCGCGGCGAGTTCGACCTGCTCGGCGAGCGCCTGCTGCAGCGCCTGCACGGCATGGTGGTCGAGCCGCAGTCGTTCGAGGTGCCGGTGGCCGTCGAGCGCGCGCAACTCGCGCGCTGCGCCGGCCGCTACCGCGCCGGGCTCGGCGCGGCACTCGGCGCCGTGCTGACCGTCGAGCTGCGCGAGCGCGGGCTGTTCGCGCAGATCGTGGGCCAGCCGGCCCTGCGGCTCTACCCGCGTTCGCCGACCGAGTTCTTCTACCGCGCGGTCGTCGCGTCGATCACGTTCGAGTTCGACGGCGAGCGGCCGAAGGCGCTCGTGCTGCACCAGGACGGCAGGGACACCCGCTTCGAGCGCAGCGGGGGCGGGGAAAGGTAGGCAGACGCGCCGCCGGCGCACGGGTCCGGCACGGGTTGTCCCTTGCGCCGTCGGCCTGCTGCCCGACGATGCGCGCCTTCATGGTCTCCGTCGACCGCGTCCGCAACATCGGCATCGTCGCGCACATCGACGCGGGCAAGACCACGGTCAGCGAGCGCTTCCTGTTCCACGGCGGCCGCATCCACAAGACCGGCGAGGTGCACGACGGCGCGACGCAGCTCGACTGGATGGCGCAGGAGCGCGAACGCGGCATCACGATCACCGCCGCGGCGACGACGCTGCCGTGGCGCGATTGCGAGATCCACCTGCTCGACACGCCGGGCCACGTCGACTTCACCGTCGAGGTCGAGCGCTGCCTGCGCGTGCTGGACGGCTGCGTCGTGGTGTTCTGCGGCGTCGGCGGCGTGCAGGCGCAGTCGGAGACGGTCTGGCGGCAGGCCGACAAGTTCCACGTGGGCCGGCTCGTGCTCGTCAACAAGCTCGACCGCGTCGGCGCCTCGTTCGAGCGCGTGGTCGCGGAGATCCACGAACGGCTGCGCAGCAACGCGGTGCCGATCCAGCTGCCGATCGGCGCCGGCGAGACGTTCGCGGGCGCGGTCGACCTCGTGCGCATGGTGGCCTTGTCGTTCTCGGGCGTGCAGGGCGAACCGGTGCAGGAGCAGCCGGTGCCGGCGGAGCTCGCCGACGCTGCGGCGAGGGCGCGCGAGCGCCTCGTGCTCGCGCTGGCCGACCTCGACGACGGCATCGCCGAACGCTACCTCGCCGGCGAGGAGATCGCGCCCGCGACGCTCGCCGCCGCGCTGCGCAAGGCGACGATCGCGGGCCGTTTCGTGCCGGTGCTGTGCGGGTCGGCGCTGCGCAACAAGGGCATGGAGCCGCTGCTCGACGCGGTGGTCGACTATCTGCCGTCGCCGCTCGACGTGCCGCCGGCCACGGGCCACGACCTGCGCGATCCGGCGAAGATCCTCGCGCGCGAGGCGCGCGCCGACGGGCCGCTCGCGGCGCTGGCCTTCAAGGTGTCGTTCCGCGACGGGCGCAAGGTGGTGTTCCTGCGCCTGTTCTCGGGCACGCTGCACGGCGGCAACCAGGTGCTGAACGCGCGCACGCAGAAGAAGGAGCGGGTCACGCGGCTGTTCCGCGTGCACGCCGACAAGCGCGTCGCCGTCGACGCGGCGGCCGCCGGCGAGATCGTCGCCGCGGCCGGGCTCGACCACGCTGTCACCGGCGACACCTTGTGCGCGCCCGACGCGCCGATCCTGCTCGAACGCATCGACGCGTGCGTGCCGGTGCTGACGCAGTCGATCGAGGTCGAGCACCAGGACGAGCGCGTGCGGCTGCAGCAGGTGCTCGCGAAGATGGCCGAGGAGGATCCGACCTTCCGCGTGCGCGAGGACGCCGAGACCGGGCAGACGATCCTGGTCGGCATGGGCGAACTGCACCTCGAGGTGATCGTCGACCGCATCCGCGCCGAGTACGGCGTGCGGGCCACGCTGGGCCGGCCGCAGGTCGTCTGCCGCACCACCGTGCTCGGCGAGGGCCACGGGCAGGCCGTGTTCGCGCGCGAACTGCAGCAGAAGGCGATCTTCGGCGAGGCCGCCTGCACCGTGCGCGCGCGCGCGCGCGGCGCGGGGCTCCTGGTGCGCAGCGGGCTGCCGCCGGTGCCGCCGCTGCCGCATGGTGTGGTCGACGCCGCGCTGGAGGGCCTGCGCGACGGCACCGCGGCGGGGCTCGACGGCCAGGTGCTCGACGACCTCGAGGTGGTGCTGACGTCGCTCGGCGTGCGCGAGGAAGCCGACCCGCTGATCGGCGCGCGCGCGGCGGCCGCGGAGGCGCTGCGGCGCGCGGTCGACGCGGCCGGGCCGGCCCAGCTGCAGCCGATCATGCGCGTCGAGGTCGCCGTCGAGGCGCCGCACCTCGGCGCGATCCTCGGCGACCTGCAGCAGCGGCAGGGCCAGGTGCTCGACGTCGTCGAACGCGAACGCGAGCGCGCCGTGCTCGCGCACGTGCCGCTGCGCAAGCTGTTCGGCTACGCGACGCGGTTGCGCTCGCTGACCGAGGGGCACGGCACGTTCACGATGGAGTTCCACCGCTACGACATCGCGGGGGGCTGAGGGGCAGGCGGGATCCCGGCGCGCCGCCGGCCGCGCCGGTGACGCGCACTTCGCCGCGGCTCACGGCAGCGCGGCGATCCGCGCGAGCAGTTGCTCGCGCGTGAAGGGCTTCGCCAGCAGTTCGCCGTCGAGGCCGCCCGGTTCGCCGGGCGCGTCACCGTCCTCGGGATAACCGGACACGAACAGCACGCGCTGCCCGGGCCGGCGTTCGCGCAACCGGCGCACCATCTCGAGCCCGCCCATGACCGGCATCACCACGTCGGTGACCACGAGGTCGATCGGGCCCGGGTCGGCCAGCGCTGCCGCGAGGCCCTGCGCGCCGTCGGCCGCTTCGAGCACGCGGTGGCCCTCCCCGGCGAGCGTCTGGCACAGCAGCGCGCGCACGGCGGGTTCGTCCTCGACCACCAGCACGGTGCTGCGGCGCATTGCCGGCGCCACGGCGGGTGGCGCCACGGTCTTCGCGGCCGGCGGCGCCGCACGCCGCGGCAACAGGATCGACGCCGTGGTGCCGGCACCCGGCGCGCTGTCGAGCCACACGCCGCCGCCGCTCTGGCGCACGATGCCGTGCACCGTCGCGAGGCCGAGCCCGGTGCCGCCGCCGCGCCCCTTGGTCGTGAAGAACGGGTCGAACGCCTGTGCCAGCACCTCGGCGGTCATGCCCACGCCGCTGTCGCGCACCTGCAGCAGCACGTGCGACCCCGCCGCACATTCCGGATGCGCGCGCCGCACCGCGTCGTCGACCTCGACGTGCCCCGTCGCGACCGTCAGCAGGCCGCCGTCGCGCATCGCGTCGCGCGCGTTCACGGCGAGGTTCAGCAGCACCTGCTCGAGCTGGCTCGGGTCCACGCAGACCCAGCACGGCCCGCTGCGGTGTTCGGTGGTCAGGCGGATGTGCTCGCCGACCAGGCGGCGCAGCATGCCGGCCATGCGGTCGACGACGGCGGCAAGATCGAGCACCTGCGGCGACAGCATCTGCCGGCGGCTGCATGCCAGCAGTTGCCGGGTCAGGCCGGCGGCGCGCCGCGCGGCGTCCAGCACCGCGCACGCGTCGTCGCGCACCGGCGCGGGGCAGTCGGGGGCGGCCTGGATGGTCTGCGCGTAGCCGACGATGACGGTCAGCAGGTTGTTGAAGTCGTGCGCGACGCCGCCGGCCAGCTTGCCGAGCGCCTCCATCTTCTGCGCCTGGCGGCCGCGCGCCTCCAGGGACCTGCGGTCGGTGACGTCGGTGATGACCCCGTCGAAGTGCACGATGGCGCCCCGGGCGTCGCGCACGCCGGTGCCCGACGTCAGGCCCCAGAACGTCGAGCCGCCGGCGCACCGGAACTCGATCTCCTCGTTGCGCCACTGGCCGCGTTCGCGCGCGCGCCGGAGCAGCAGCGTCCGCCGTTCGCCGTCGACGATCGCATCGCCGAGCGAGCGACCCGGCAGATCCTCCGGCGCGCCGTGGCCGAACATGCGCGCGAGCGCGAGATTGCCATGGAGCAGCCGCAGCTCGGGGTCGGTGCGGAACAGCCCGTCCTTGACGTTGCCGTGGATCGCAGCGAGCAGTTCCTCGTTGCGGCGGACGCGGTCCATTGCGTCGCGGCGCTCGAACAGCAGGGCGGCGAACACGGGCGGAATCGCCACGAGCAGCAACGCGAACAGTTGCGTCACGACGTGGACCTGTTCGGCGGGCAGTTGCGCGAACGGGCCGAAACCTCGCGCGGTCGCCCACGCGACGACCAGCGTCGCGGTCATCGTGCCGAGCGTGACCAACCGCATGCTGCAGCGTGCCGTGGTCGACATCGCGCCGGCGACCAGCAGCAGGTCGAGCCACATCACGCCGGCTGCGCCCGCGGGCAGCAACGCGAACAGGCCGAGCAGCAGCGCGGCGACGCCGAGCAGACCGGCGGCGAACTCCGCGCAGTCGCGCCGCGCGAACCGGCGGCCCGCTGCGCCGAGCCAGCTCGCCGCGAACGGCACCACGGTGATCACGCCGAGTGCGTTCATGCGCCACCAGCCGCCCCAGCCGCAGCAGAACGGCAGCAGCGGGTCGGAATAGACGAAGGCGCGGCCGAGCCACGTGCACAGGATGCTGGCGAGCGGCGCGACCGTGGCCGACGCGAACACGGCGAACATGTCGCGCAGTCTGCCGAGCGACCCGGCGAAGCGCAGCCACCGCAGCAGCAGCGCGCCGAGCACGGCCTCCGCCGTGCTGGCAGCCGCGGCCGTCACGCCGACCGACCAGTCGTAGTCCAGCAGCCAACGCTGCCACAGCGTCGCCACCGCGACCACGGCGGCAGCACGTATGCCGAGCAGGTAGAGCCCGGCGACTGCCACGCCGGTCGGCAGCCAGACGATCGCCTGGTCGAGCGCTGCCGACGGCTCCTCGCGCAACAGGCACGTGAGCAGGAGCAGCAAGCCGAACACGAGCCAACGGAGCGGCGTGGCGAGGCGGGGGCGCATCGGGCAGCGGGGCTTGGGGCGCGCGAGGACCGCGCGAGGTGCCCTTCATCGGCAGACGGGCCCGGCGGACCGCAGCGCGGCTGTGCGCCCGGCAGGCGGCATGACGCTCCAGGGACTTCCCGCGGCTGACCGACGGAAGGTGCCGACACCGGCAGCTGCGATCACGCGACCGGGCGGTTGTTCGGCGCATCCGCGGCAGGCTCTACCGCTGCCCCGAGCGGGTACCGATGATCGCGGCCCCCGACCCCGCGCCGATGCCGACCACCTCCTTGCCTGGCCGGATTCCGCTCTGGCACACCACGCTCCCGCTCGGGCTCGTGCTCGCGGCCGGCCTGTTCGCGTGGTGGGGCGTCACGGACTTCGGCTTCCTGTTCGACGACGAACCGGCGATCCGCGGCAACGACCCGCTGCTGGCCGGCGACTGGTGGAACGCCGCGTTCGGGCCGCGGCACCAGCCGCTGGCGAACCGGCCGCTCGCGTGCCTGTCGCTCGTGCTCGACCTGGCGGTGTTCGGGCCGGGCCCGTTCGGCCCGCACCTCGGCAACCTGCTGCTGCACCTCGCCAACGGGATGCTGCTGTTCCTGCTCGTGCGCGGCACGCTGCGCGCGCCGAACCTGGCGGGCCGGTTCGACCCGGCGGCGGCGGGCCGCCTCGGCCTCGCGATCGCCTGCGTCTGGGTCGTGCATCCGCTCGCGACCGACAGCGTGGCCTACGCGACGCAGCGTTCGACCCTGCTCGCGAGCGGGTTCCTGCTGCTGGCGCTCGGCGCGACGCTGCGGGCGCACGGCGTGCGCGCGCCGCTGCGCTGGCGCGCGGTCGCAGTCGCGGCGATGGCGCTCGGCATGGCGAGCAAGGAGGACCTCGTGGCTGGGCCGCTGCTCGTGCTGCTCTACGAACGCGCGTTCCTGCTGCCCGACTGGCGCTCGCTGCGTGTCCGCGCGGGGTTCCACGCGGCGATGGCGGCGACCTGGCTCGTGCTCGCCTCGTGCGTCGCGCTCGGACCGGGCAACCCGACGGTCGGCTACGCGACGCGACTCGGCACCACCGCGTGGCAGTGGCTGCTGACCCAGGCCGGCGTCGTCGCCTGGTACGTGCGGCTCGCGCTGTGGCCGGACGCGCTGCGCGGCGCCTACGACCAGGGCGTCGTCGACTCGCTCGGGCCCGCCGTGCTGCCCGGCGCCTTCGTGCTCGCGCTGCTCGGCCTCACCGCGTGGTGCTGGCGGCGGTGGCCCTGGTGGGGCTGGCTCGGGGCGCTGTTCTTCCTGTGGCTCGCGCCGACCTCGACGGTGCTGCCGATCGTGACCGAGGTCGTCGCCGAGCGGCGGGCCTACCTGCCGATGCTCGCGGTGATCGTCCCGGTGCTGTTCGGTGCGCGCGCGCTGCTGTCGCGGCTGCCGCCGGCGGCGGCGCGAGGGCTCGGGGCCGTGCTCGCGTGCGGCGCGGTGGTCGCGCTCGGACTGGCGGCGCGGCGGCACGCGGCCACCTACGCGGACGAGACCACGTTCTGGCAGCACGCCTTCGACGCGCGCGACCCGCAGAGCCGCACGATGCTCGCGGCGCAGATCCTCAGCAACCAGGGATCGATGCTCTACCGGGCCGGGCGCGGGGACGAGGCCGCGGCGCTGTTCGACCTGGCGATGTCGTGCGACCACCCGACCTACGTGGAGCGAACGCACTGGGCGGTGTCGCTGCAGGCGCGCGGCCGCCACGCGGAAGCGGTCGCGGCGCTCGAGGTTGCGATCGCGGAGGCGCCGGACTGGGCCGAGTCCCACGGCACGCTCGGGACCTGCCTGATGATGGAGTTCGAGAAGGCGCCGCAGGGCCCCGGCGACCCGCGGCTGCTGCGCGCGGTCGGGCTGCTGCGGCGGGCCGTCGAACTGGCGCCGCGCCGCGTGGTCTACTGGAACTCGCTCGGCGGGGCGCTGCAGCGGCAGGAGCGGTTCGCCGAGGCGGAGGCCGCGTTCCGGCGCGCCACCGAACTGCCGTTCGAGCGCAGCGAGCCGTTCCTCGCCCACGCGAGCGTGCTGTTCCGGCTCGGGCGGCCGGCGGAGGCGAACCGGCTGCTGCAGGATCTGCTGGCGCGGCGGCCGCGCGACGTGCCGCTGCGGCTCGAGCTGGTGCGCCGCGCGGTGGCCAGCGGCGACCGCGACGGCGCGATGGCGCTGCTGCGCGACGTGCTGCGCATCGACCCCGCGCACGCACAGGCCGCGCAGGCGCTGCGCGAACTCGAGGCGGCGGCGCGGCGTTGACGGGGGGTGGTGCGGGCCCCGGCCGGGCTGTCCGCGACCCCGCCGCGAACCGTCCCGGCGGCCTCACTGCAGCGTGACGTCGAGACCGTTCGACAGCGCCGCACCCAGCGAGGGCAGCACGACCAGGTCCTGCACCTGGAACCTCACGCCGCGCAGGCCCGGCGTGGCGGGCAGTGGCATCGCGAACCGGCCGTGCTGGCCAACCGGGATCACAGCGACGCCGAACACCAGCACCGTCGCCGGCTGCACCCCC
>VGXW01000220.1 GCA_016873195.1 Planctomycetota bacterium
GGAAGAGCACCGAACAGCGCTGCCGGATCGACAGCGGCGGCGGCTCGTTCGTGCTGCTCGGCGAGAACCCCGAGCAGTATCCGGAGGAGACCAAGGTCGAGTCCGGCAAGCAGATCGAGGTCCCGGCCGGCCGCATGCTGCGCATGGTCCAGGAGACCGTGTTCGCGGCGGCGCGCGAGGAGACCCGCTACGCGATCAACGGCGTGCTCGTCGACGCGGGCGGGAACTGCCTGCGCCTCGTCGCGACGGACGGACGGCGGCTGGCGATCAGCTACGCGAACGTCGACACGAAGGTCGACTTCAAGATCGTGGCGCCGCTGCGCGCGTTGAGCACGCTCGCCCGCGCGCTCGTCGAGGGCAGCAAGGAGCCCCTGCGCATCGAGGTCGGGGAGAAGCAGATCGTGTTCACGACGGGGCGCACGCAGCTGGTCAGCCAGCTGCTCGAGACGCGGTTCCCGGACTACGAGGGCGTGCTGCCGAAGGCCGCCGAGACCACCGTCGAAGTGCCGAAGGCCGTGCTCGAGGGAGCCCTGCGCCGCGCGGCGATCCTGGCGTCCAACGACCTGCGCATGGTCCGGTTCGAGGTCGGCGAACAGCAGCTGCGCATGACCGCCGAGAGCTCGCAGCGCGGCCGGGCCGACGTGACCATCGACGCCGCCGTCAAGGGCGCTGGCGGCAGCATCAACTTCAATCCCGACTTCATCCTCGAAGCGCTGCGCGTCTCGCAGCTCGAGACGGTCCGCCTCGACATGACGGACGACTCGATGCCGGCCAGGTTCACGCTCGGCGAATCGTTCACCTACGTGGTGATGCCGATCAGCGGCGCCTGAGAGGCCATCCGACCCGGAATCGCACAGGACGTTCCCCGTGGCCGAACCGAGACCAGCTGGCGACTTCGTGCGCGACATCCTGCGGGCGGCAGGCCGGCAGAAGGAGCGCAGCGGCTACAACGAGGCGCTCGACGCGATCCTGCCGGAGGCCCACCGATCGCACTGCCAGGTCGTCGGCTGCCGCGCCGGCCGGCTCGTGCTCGAGGTCGACTCGGCGCCGCTGTTCGCCGAATTGTCGAGCTTCCGGCGCGAGGAGATCCGCCTGCGCATCAACCAACTGCTTCCCGAACGACCCATCGCCCAGCTGACGCTCCGGCTGGGAGGCACGGGACATGTCTGACCAGCCACTCCCCGAAACGCGCTACGACGCCAGTTCGATCAAGGTCCTCGAAGGCCTCGACGCGGTGCGCACGCGTCCGGCGATGTACATCGGCGACACCGCGTCGAAGGGCCTGCACCACCTCGTCTGGGAGGTCGTCGACAACTCGGTCGACGAGGCGTTGGCCGGCAAGGCGAACCGCATCGACGTGCGCGTGCACAAGGACGGTTCGATCTCGGTCAAGGACAACGGCCGCGGCATCCCGGTCGACATGCACGAGAGCGGCAAGCCCGCGCTCGAGGTGATCCTGACCAAGCTGCACTCGGGCGGCAAGTTCGACAAGAGCAGCTACAAGGTCTCGGGCGGCCTGCACGGCGTCGGCGTCAGCTGCGTCTGCGCGCTCGCCGAGGTGCTCGACGTCGAGGTCTACCGCGACGGCAAGATCCACCGGCAGACCTACATGCGCGGCCAGAAGGCCAGCGAACTGAAGGTCATCGGCTCGGTGGCGCCGGGCGTCACGGGCTCGCTGCTGCGCTTCAAGGCCGACCCTTCCATCATGGAGGTCACCGAGTTCTCGTACGAGGTGCTGCGCAAGCGCCTGCGCGAACTCGCCTACCTGATGGGCGCGATGCGGCTGCACATCACGCTGCACGACGAGCGCACCGACCAGGGCGAGGAGTTCCTGTTCCCGGACGGCCTGATCGAGTTCATCAAGGACCTCAACACCGGCAAGAACCCGCTGCACAAGGAAGTGATCTACTTCCGGCGCCAGATGCCGTCGGAAGAGAACCCCGACAAGGTCTACGAGGTCGAGATCGCGCTGCAGTACAGCGACGCCTACCACGAGAACGTGTTCTCGTTCGTCAACAACATCAACACGATCGAGGGCGGCACGCACCTGGTCGGCTTCCGCACCGCGCTGACGCGCGCGCTGAACAACTGGGCGCGGCAGGAGAAGGCGTTGAAGGAGAAGGACCCGGTGCCGACCGGCGAGGACTTCAAGGAAGGCCTCGCGGCGGTCGTGTCGGTCAAGGTCCCCGACCCGCAGTTCGAGAGCCAGACCAAGATCAAGCTCGGCAACCGCGAGGCCCAGTCGATCGTCGAGACCGTCGTCGGCGACGGCATCCGCACCTACTTCGAGGAGAACCCGAGCACCGCGAAGATCATCTTCGGCAAGGCGCTCGACGCGCTGCGCGCGCGCGAGGCGGCCAGGAAGGCGCGCGACCTCGTGCGGCGCAAGTCGGCGCTCGAGGGCGGCGGCCTGCCGGCGAAGCTGGCCGACTGCCAGAAGGGGACCCCGCGCGACGAAGCGGAGCTGTTCCTGGTCGAGGGCGATTCGGCCGGCGGCACGGCCAAGCAGGGCCGCATGAGCCACCAGGCGATCCTGCCGCTGCGCGGCAAGATCCTGAACGTCGAGAAGGCGGCGGTCGACAGCATCCTCGACCACGAGGAGATCCAGACGATCGTCAGCGCGATCGGCACGGGCTTCCTGACCGACGAGTTCGAAGAGGACAAGCTGCGCTACGGCAAGATCATCGTGATGACCGACGCCGACGTCGACGGCTCGCACATCCGGACGCTGCTGCTGACCCTGTTCTACCGCAAGATGCCCGAACTCGTGACGCGCGGGCACGTCTACGTCGCGCAGCCGCCGCTCTACCGGGTCAGGAAGGGCAAGACCGAGCGCTACGCGGTGACCGAGGACGATCGCCTGAACCTGATGGCCGAGCTGGGTCTCGGCCACGCGCGGCTCGAGCACCGCGGCGGCGCGCGCTGGACGGGCCGCGAACTGCGCAACCTGATGGACGTCGTCAACAAGGTGCGCGCGCTCGAGAACCGCATGCCGGCCGAGGGCGCGGTGCCGTTCGTCGCCTACCTCGCGCAGGCGACGGTTCCCGACCGGCAGCTGCCGGCCTACTACGTCGTGCACGGCGGCCAGGCGGTGTTCGTCGACACCGAGGCCCAGCTCGACGGCAAGCTCGACAACCTGAAGGCGCGCAAGGGCCGCGAGCTGATCGTCTACGAAGGTCCCGACTCGCCGTGCCGGCGCGACCAGGCCGACGTCGAGGTCTACGCGCTGCACCTGGGCGTCGAACTGCAGGCGCTGCTGAAGCAGATCGACGGCTGCGGCGTGCCGGTGGACTGGCCGCAGGCCAGCGGCCCGCCGCCGTGGCGCGTGTTCGCCGCCGAGCAGGGCGAGGGCCAGCCCGCCGCGGCCTTGTTCGAGGCGATCGAGGCGATCCAGAAGTCCTGCGAGAAGGACCTCGACATCCAGCGCTACAAGGGCCTCGGCGAGATGAACCCGTCGCAACTGTTCGAGTCGACGATGGATCCGGCGCGGCGCACGCTGAAGCGCGTGACGGTCAGCGACCTGGTCGAGGCCGACCGCATCTTCACGGTGCTGATGGGGCCCGAGGTCGAGCCGCGGCGCGAGTTCATCGAGAAGCACGCGCTCGAGGCGACGAACATCGACATCTGAGCTCCTGGACGCCGCGCGGCGAGTTGCGACGGGATCGGCCGCCCGCCCGGCTACTCTGGCCCGGTCCGTCCGATGCACCGCATCCGCTACCTCGTCGGTTCCCTGGTCCTGCTCGCCGCCGTGCTCGGCGCGGTCTGGCTCGTGCGCCTGCTGCAGAACCTGGACGCGCGCCCCGGCGTGCCGCTGCAGATCGAGTTCCACGACGCGCGCGGCCTGCGCGCCGGCGCCGACGTGCGCTTCCGCGGCGTCACCGTCGGCACGGTGCGCGCGGTGACGGTCGCGGCCGACGGGGAGAAGGCGGTCGCCAGCGTGCTGCTCGAGCCGGGCGGGGCGGCGCAGGCCTGCGTCAACAGCGTGTTCTGGATCGTCACGCCGCGGTTCGGCGGACTCGCCGGCGGCGCCTCGGGCCTCGACACGCTCGTGCGCGACGCCTACCTCGCGTTCGCGACGCCTGCGCAGCGCGGTTCGCCGCTGACCGGCGGCAGCCTGCTGACGGGTTGGGAACGGCCGCCCGCGCCCGCCGAGGCCGACGCGCTCGCGGCGGTCGAACACGGCGACCTGCTGATGACGCTGCTGGTGCCGGAGAACCACGGACTCAGGCCGGGTTCGCCGGTGACGTTCCGCGGCCTGCAGACCGGCGAAGTGCGTGGCATCGCGCTGGCGCAACAGGGGACCCACGTCGAGGTGCAACTGCGCATCGCGCGGCGGCACCGCCACACGGTGACCGACCAGTGCGCGTTCTGGGTCGCGCGCCCGGCATTGACCGGCGCCCTGTTCTCCGGCTTCACGCTGACCGACGTGACCGCGCTGCTGTCGCCGTTCGTCGCCTACCAGGGCGAACCCGGCAAGGGCTTGCCGGTGCGCGACGGCCACCGCGCCGCGGCGCTGGCCAGCCGGCCGGTGGAGGAGCCGACCGCCGTGCCCGCGGCGGCGCTGCTGCAGCCCGAACGGCCGGCCGAACCGCCGGCGCCCGACCTCGTGCTGGTGCGCATCGTCTACGCCGCGGTCGACCACGACTTCTGGAGCCCGGACGACCCGATCCACCACGAGGGCACCGGCGTGCTGTTCCAGGACCGGGCCGGCCGCATCGTCGTCGCCACCGCGCGCAGCCTCGTCGACGGCGCCTACAGCGAGACCGAGACGTTCGGCTCGCAGCCGGACATCGAGCAGGAGCAGATCCAGGTGATGCTGCCCGCGGGCACCGTGCTGCGCGGCGCCCGCGTCTGGGTGCACGCTGGCGGCAGGGACCTCGCCGCGCTGGTGCTCGACGAAGTGCCGCCGGACCTGCTCGGCACGCCCGCGGACAAGCTCGGTTTCGGCGGCGGCGAGATCGGCCCGGACGCGCAGGTGCGCCGGGTCGGGGCCGACGCGGCGCCCGCCCCGCCCGTGGCCCTGGGCGGCCGGGAACTGCCGCAGCTCGCCGAGAACCTCGGCGGAGCGGTCGTGGTCGCCGGCATGGTGGTCGGCGTCTACGGCCGCGCGACGGCCCACGCGGACGCGCCCGCGGTGGTGCCGCTCGACCTGCTGCCCGAGGACCTGCGGCCGCGATGACCACCGTGGCCACCGCCCTCGAGTTCCGCGACTTCGGACTCGCGCACGATCGGCCGGGCGGCGCCGTGCAGTTGTTCGTGGGCGCGTCGTTCGCTCTCGCGCAGCACGGCTTCTACCTGTTCTGCGGCAGGAGCGGCGGCGGCAAGTCGTCGCTGCTGCGGGTGCTCGCGGGCCTCGTCGACCCGCGCGAGCCCGCGCCGATCCGCAGCGGCGAACTGCTCGCCTGGGGGGAGCCGGTGACCGGCGGGCGCCGGGACGCGTTGCGGCTCCGCACCGCGGCGATCCTGCAGGACGAAGGCCTGCTCGACGAACTGAGCCCGCGCGCGAACGTCGAACTGGCGCTGCGCGCGGCCGGCCGCTCGGTGCGCCTGGCGCCGGGGCTGCTGGCGCTGGCCGGCATCCCCGAACCGGGGCCGAGCGTGGCCGAGCTGTCAGGCGGCATGCGCAAGCGCGTGGCGGTGGCGCGGGCGCTCGCGAGCGAACCGCGCCTGCTGCTGTGCGACGAGCCGACCGCGGGGCTCGACGAGACGGCGGCGCGGCAGATCGCGCTGCTGCTGCGCAGCACGCACGACGCCGAACGGACCCGCACGACGATCGTGACCACGCACGACTTCGACGCGTTCGCGGCACTCGCGGACGGCGTGATGGTGCTCGACCCGGCGGACCGCACGCTGCGGCTCGAGGGCCCGGGCTGGCGCGAGCCTCCGGGCGCTGGCCTTGCGGCCGGGCCGGCCCCGGCCGGGGAGCCCGCGGTCGCGCACGGCGTCCGTCGCGCGCTGCTGCAACTCGGCGCGGCGGCGGCGACCTGCGGCGAAGCACTGCGGCGGCTGCCGCCGGTCGAGCTCGCGGTGACGGCGCGCACGGTCGCGCGGTTCTGCGTCGAACCGGCGCTGTTCGTCGGCGCCTGCGGCGCGGTGGTCGGTGGCCTCGCGACGTTCTTCGCGCTGCGCAACAACCCGGTGCAGGGCGGCTTCGAGTCGGCGCTGCTGAGCGGCACCGGCAAGGTCGCCGTCGCCGTGCTGGTGCCGCTCCTGTGCGGGTTCTTCTTCACGGCGCGCATCGGGGCGGGTGCGGCGGCGCGGCTCGGCACGATGCAGCGCACCAACCAGATCGCCGCGCTGCAGATGCTCGGCATCCGCCCCGCCGACTACCTGCTGACGCCGCTCGTGTGGGGCATGGTGATCGGCATGCCGGTCGCGACGCTGGTGGGTGTGGTCGCCGCAGCCGGGGCCGCATGGCTCGCGGCCAGCGGGGCGTCGGGATTCACGACGACCGGCTGGGCGAACGCGTTCTTCGCCGCCGTCACGGCCGGCGACCTGCTCGCGGTGCTCGGCAAGGCGGCGCTGTCGGGCCTGCTCGTCGCGCTGTGCAGCTACCACGTCGGCACCGGGCCCAAACCGTCCGGCGCCGCGGTCGGCGCCGCGGTCGACGAGGCGATCGTGCGGGGCATGGCGATCGTGCTCGCGGTGCACGCGCTGGGGACGTTCTGGGCCTACGCCTGAAGCCGCGATGCCACGGCCGACGCTGCCCTCAAGGCGGCTCCGCGGCGCGGCCGATGGACGATCGCGTGAAGGGCATCGAGAAGATCACGTCGGTCCGGCTCGCGGAGATCCTGACCGAGCGCGCCGTGGTCTCCTCGGAGGTGGTGACCGACGCGCTCTACGCGCAGGACCGCCACGGCGAACCGTTCGTGCAGGTGCTGATCGCCGGCGGGCACATCACCGAGTGGGATCTCGCGAAGCTCGTCACCGAGAACTTCGGCGTGCCGTTCCTGCTGGCGAGCAACCACCAGATCGACGAGAAGGCGAAGACGCGGCTGCCCAAGGAGGTGCTGTTCCGCCACCTGATCGTGCCGCTCGACGTGTTCGACGACGTCGTCACGGTGGCGATGCCCGTCTTGATCACGGCGGACGACTTCGCGCGCATCCAGAAGGAGAGCAGCTGCGAGGTGTTCCCCTACGTCGGCCTCGTCTCCGACAACAAGAAGGTGCTCACCGATCTGTTCAAGGACTACCCGGCGTGGGCCGAGCAGGAGCAGAAGCGGCGCGAGGAGGGGGCGAAGAAGCGGGCCGATCCTTGGGCGAAGAAGGACGACTGGATGAGCATCTTCGACGCGGGCGACCAGGCCATCCAGGAGACGAAGAAGAAGGCCGCCGGGGCACCGCCGCCAGCGCCGGCGCCAGCGCCGCCACCAGCGCCGGCGCCCCCGCCGCCACGGGCGGCCGGCGAACCGCAGAAGCCGAAGAAGCCGGGCCCGTAGCGCCGCGGCTCAGCGGGGCTCGATCGCGTAGCCGGCGCCCGGCCTGCGCACGAGGCGCTGCAGTTCCTTGCCGTCGCGATCGGTCACCACGCAGTGGTCGGTGATGCCGTCGCCGTCGATGTGCGCGGGGATGCCCTCCGCCTGCAACAGCGCGGCGAAGACCTTGGCCTGGACCGCGGTGGTGGCGACGACGGCGACGGTGGCGATGGGCTGGCTCATGGCTGCTTCGGTTCCGGCGGCACCTGCGGCTCCGCCGCGGCCTCCGCTGCGGCCGCTTCCCGCACCGCTTCCGGCGCCGCCTCGGGCACCGGCGAGGACAGGGCCTCGTGGGTCAGGTCGCGCAGCGCGCGCGCCGGGTCGACCGCCGCGCGCGGCACCTCGGCGACGCGCTTCAGCTCCTGCGCGGCGTCGCGCATCGTGCTCTTCACCTCGCGCAGGCTGCCGTCGCGGTCGAGCTGGTCCTTGAACTCCTGGAAGCCCCGCCGCAGCTGTGTGACCACGCGGCCCAGCGCACGCCCGGCCTCGGGCAGGTTCCTGCCGTAGAGCAGGAGCCCGATCACGGCGAGCACCAGCATCTCCTGGAAGCCGAGCGATGGCAGGAAACCGAGCACGGCGGCAGCTTACGCGATCGGTGGCTCCTGGCGCAGCACCGCGGCCCCGGCCCCTGGACGGCCGCCGCGCCGGCTCCTACCCTCTTCGCCCCCCATGAGCGACAAGCCCATCTTCAGCCTCGAACGGCTCACCAAGAGCTACCAGGGCAAGAAGCCGGTCCTGAAGGACGTCAGCCTCGTGTTCCTCGACGGGGCCAAGATCGGCGTGATCGGCCAGAACGGCGCCGGCAAGTCGACCCTGCTGCGGGG
>VGXW01000221.1 GCA_016873195.1 Planctomycetota bacterium
AGCGCGGGACCGAGCAGCAGGAACAACGCGGCGAGCTTCTGCGCCGGGTAGTCGGCCAGTTCGTTGCCGGTGCCCCACTCGATCGCGGCGTGGCCGAGGCCGATCGCGCAGAGCCCGAGGTAGCCGAGCACGAGCGACCACGGCAACCGCGCGCGGGACTCGCCGCCGACCATCGCGAGCGCCAGCACCGGCGCCTGCAGCACTCCCGTGACGAGGATCCAGTTGCCGGGCGAGCCGGTGAGCGCGCGCGACGCCGTCAGCGCCAAGTAGTCGCCGAACAGCAGGAGCCCGACCAGCAGGGCCAACAGCCGGCCCGCCGCGACGTTCGCGCCGAGTTCGTCGCGCCGTCCCGTCACCGTGCGCTCCCCGGCACCACGGCGCCGAGCCCGAGGCGGTCGCGCAGCACGGTGCCGACGTTCGTGCGCCAGCGGTCGATGCCGTAGCGGCGCGCGCTGCGCATCGCGTTCCGGCCCAGTTCCTCGCGCAGCGCGCGGTCGGTGCAGAGCCGCGCGAGGGCCTGCTCCACCTGGCCGGCGATCGGCGCGACCAGCAGGCCGTTCTCGCCGTCCTGCACGAGGTTCGCGAGCCCGCCGACCCACGTGCTGACCACCGCGCAGCCGAAGTGCATCGCCTCGATCGCCGACAGCGACGTGCCCTCGCCGCACAGCGTCGGGATCACGACGATCTGGCTCGTCTCGTAGGCCGCGCGCATGCCGTGCATCGGCAGCACCTCGACGGACCAGCGCGATGCGGGCAGCGCCGAGGCCCGCAGCGACTCGCGCAGCCGTTCGGTCTGGTAGCCGCTGCCGACCACGAAGCGGAAGTCGACGTCCGGGAAGCGCCGGCCCAGGCGCGGTGCTACCTCGGCCATCAGCCAGACGCCGCGGCGGCTCTCGCTGCGGCGCGGGAAGCAGATCGTGATGCGGCCCGGGCGCGCGGCGGCGGGTTCGCCGGGCGGTTCGCCCCACTGCGCGGGATCGATGAAGTTCGCGACGTAGTGCAGCTTGTGGTCGCAGCCCGACTCGGGCCAGCGCGCGCGGAACCAGTTGATGAAGTTCGTGTCGACGCAGATCGCGCCGGCGCAGCGCACGACGGCGTGGCGCGCGAGGAACTCGGCGAGGCGCGTGCGCAGCCAGCCGTACTCGCCGTCCCACCAGACGCCGTGCTGCACGACGAGGCTGTTCGGCCGGCAGATCGGGTGCGCGAGGTCCTCGGCCATGTAGACGACCGGCGCGTCGGGGGGGATCGCGCGGTGCGCGCGCCAGTTGAACCACGGCGTGCTGGTCGCGCGCGGCGCGGCCGGGTGGCCGACGACGGTGACGCCCGCCTCGAGCTGCCGCGCGAAGGCGCGTTCGGCGCGCTGGTGCACGAGCACCGGGTGGCCCAGCGAACGCAAGAGGCGCGTCAGTTCGACGAGCCAGCGCTGCAGCCCGCCGGCGGTCAGCTGTTCGCCGCGGTAGTCGTAGAGCCGCCAGCACAGCACGTGCACGGTCGGGCCCGGCAGCGGTGCGCTGCGCGGTTCGAGCACCGAGCTCATCGCGTCCTCCCGGCGAGCAGCGCGCGCAGCAGGAAGCGCGTCCAGACGCCCGCGAGCAGGAGCCAGGTCCACGGGTTGCCGTGGCGGTGGAACTTCCAGACGTAGTGGCCGATCGAACGGTGGCGCAGCCATTCGCTGCGCAGCGGCGCGCGGCGCCGCGAGCCGCCGACGAGGTGCACGATCTCGGCCGCCGGCTCGTAGACGACGCGGTAACCGAGCCCGCGCGCGCGGCGGCACAGGTCGACGTCCTCGCAGAACATCGGGTAGCCGGTGTCGAGGCCGCCGAGCCGCTGGAACAGCTCGCCGCGCACGGCGAGGCAGCAGCCGCTGACCCAGTCCGCGTCGCGCGCGCCGTCGCCGCCGTCGTCGAGGCGCAGGTAGGCGCGGGTCCACGGATTCTGCGGCCACAGCCGCGCGAGCAGCGAGTAGCGGTGGCAGAAGGCGGTCGCGAGGCCCGGGAAGCGGCGGAACGAGCGCTGCAGCGACCGGTGCTCCGGATCGTCCCACACGCGCGGGCCGACCACGCCGACGTCGGGGTGCTCGTCGAGGTGGTGCACGAGCCGCGTCAGGCTCTGGCGGCGCAGCAGCGTGTCGGGGTTCAGCAGCACGAAGTGGCGGCCGCGCGCGCCGGCGAACGCCTCGTTGACGGCGGCCGTGAACGCGATGCTGCGCTCGCGCACGCGCACGCGCGCGCCCGGCGCGAACCGGCGCACGACGGGACCGACCGCCTCGCCGGTGCCGTTCTCGAGCACGGTGAGTTCGGCGCGCAGCCCCTCGGTCGCGGTGGCCCAGGTCGCGAGGCACTGCTCGAGCAATCCGAGCGAGCGGTAGTTGACGATGCCGGCGGTGAGGTCGACGACCGGGCGCGCGGTCTCGGCGGGCGCGTGCAGCAGGCTGGTCGGGCCGGTCATCGCAGGCGCTCCGCGTAGGTCCGTTCGACGGCGCGCGCGCACGCCTCGCGCGCGAAGGTGGTGCGCGCGAACTCGGCGGCGGCCGCGGCCATCGCCGCGCGGCGCTCGGGGTCGCGGAGCAGCCGGACGGCGAGGTCCGCCGCGGCGCCGACGTCGCCGGCCGGCGCGAACAGGCCGGTCCGGCCGTCCTGCAGCGCGTCGACGAGGCCGCCGCGCGGCCACGCGACCACCGGCACGCCGGCCGCCTGCGCCTCGAGCACGGTGCGGCCGAGGCCCTCGGCGAGGTCGGGCAGGTGCAGGAACAGGTCCATGCGCGCGTAGGCGCGCTCGGTGTCGGGGCCCGGCGGCAGCCACTCCACGGCGTCGCCGAACGCGAGGCTCACGTGGCGCAGGCTCGCGGCATGGTGCGCATGGCCGGCGACCGGCGCGCCCATCACGAGGAGGCGCGCGCGCGGCAGCTCGCGGCGCACCTGCGCGAACGCCGCGAGCACGTGGTCGAGGCCCTTGCCGGGCGCGATGCGGCCCACCCACCCGAGCATCGGGGCCGCCGCGGCCGCTGCACCGCATGCGGCCGACGCGCCGCGGAAGCGCGCGAGGTCGAGTCCGTTCGGGATCACGTAGACCCGTTCGCGCGCGCCGAGGCGCGCCGCGACCGGCGTCGAGATCGCGATCACCACGTCGGCGAGGTTCCGCACCAGCCCGAACAGGACCTTCTCGACGCAGCGCGGGTGCAGCTCCAGCTCGCGCACGTGCCAGACGAACCGGGCGCCGGTGCGCCGGCAGTGCCACCACGCGGCGAGCCCCGCGAGCGCCTCGACGCTCGTGTTGACGTGGACCACCGCGGGGGCCAGCCGGCGGAACAGCCGCAGCAGCCGCAGCACGCGCAGCGGCGCGCGCCAGAGCCAGCCGACGTGCCAGCGCACGTCGCGCGTGTTCTTCAGCTTCCGCAGCGGCACCACGTGCACCGGGATGCCGAGGCTCCGGTAGCGCGCGGCGAACGGCCCGTCGTGCGGCACCACCACGTGCGCCGACCACGCGCTGCGGTCGAGCGACTGCACGAGCTCGAACAGGCTCGCGTCCGCGCCGCCGAGTTCGTCGGTCGCGCTGACGTAGACGACCGTCTTCACCGAAGCGCCTCCGCGCGCAGGCGCCGCCGCACGCTGCGCACCGCCGCGATCGCGCCGGCGACGGCCCGCGCGCGCAGCGCCGCGAAGGTGCCACCGTGCGCGATCACGTCTGCGGTCGGCTGCCGGTGCAGGCCGAACTCCCGCTTGTAGGCGAGGTCGCCGCCGAGGAAGTCGATCTCGTCGAGGCCGCGCGGCAGTTCGCCGAGCAACTGGTGGTAGAGCACCTGTCGGCCGAGGTCGAGCCGCGCGTGCGCACGGTCCCAACCCGACACGAACGCCTTGAAGCGGCGGCGGTGCACGAACGACAGGCAGGCAGCGACGTAGCGGCCGTCGCGCGCGAGCAGCGACAGCCGCAGGCCCCGGCCCGCGGTGCCTTGCGCGAGCTTCCGCAGGAACAGTTCGACCGGCGCGGCGAACCAGGCCCGCTGCGCGCCCTTGTCCTGCAGGCGCGCGCGGTGCAACCGGAAGCACGCGTCGAGCAGCGCCGGGTCGGCGGCCTCGCCGTCGAGCCACTGCCCGCCGGCCTTCTGGATGTCGCGGCGGTACTTGGCGAGGTCGCGGCGGTGCTTGCCGTAGAGCGAACCGAGCCACTGTTCGGTGGACCCCGGCTGCGCGAGCACCCAGGTGCCGGGGCCCTCGGTGCGCACGAAGCCGTGCGGCAGCGCGTCCGGCAGCGCGTCCGGCGCGCAGCGCTGCAGATCGAGGCGGTGGCCGGGGAACAGTTCGCGCAGCGCGGGCAGCCAGTGGGCCGGCCGCGCGGCGCCGAACCAGCGGGGCCGGAACCCGTAGCCGACCTCGGCGAACGGCCAGCCGAGGCTCGCGCGACCCGGGCTGCCGGTGCGCCAGCCGGCGCGCCGCGACTGCAGCGCGAGGGCGCCCGCCAGCTCGCCCGTCGCGCGGTCGGTCAGCGCGACGTGCACCAGGCGGTCCTCGCCGAGCACCTCGGCCGCCGCCTGCAACCAGGTCGCGGAGCCGGCGAAGTCCGCCGCCGGGTCGGCGGTTTCCGCGCGCGCGGCGAGGTCCAGACCCTCGGCGGGCGTCACCACCGTGGCGCGCAGCGGGCCGTCCGTGGCGCGGTCGTTCACCGGGATCCCCCCGGCGGCGCGCGGCGCAGCACGAGCGACTTGCGGTAGTGGCGGTAGTTCGCGAACGGCGGGTCGTCGTGCACCTCGACCCGGAAGCCGGCGCGCTCGAGCTGGCGCCGCAGCGCGGCGACGTCGAACCACAGGATCTTCGTCTCCCGGCTCCGGAGCGGCCGCAGCCAGTCCTTCAGGCGGCTGCCCCAGCGGCGCCACCACGGCGCAGCGCGGCGCACGACCTCGAAGAAGCGCTGCTGGCAGCGCACCTCGGGCAGGCTGCCGAGCACGATGCGCGCGCGCGGTTTCGCGACCCGCTGGATCTCGCGGATCGCGCGCCAGACGTAGCCGTGGTCCGGCAGCGACAGCAGCACGTTGAAGCACACGACGCAGTCGAAGGTGCCGTCGGCGAACGGCAGGTCGGCGGCTTCCGCACAGTGGAACGTGAGGTTGCGGGAGCCGTGCGCGGCGTTGGCCGCGTCGACCAGCTTCTCGCTGAAGTCGACGCCGCAGCCGCTCGCGGCGCGACTGGCCCAGCGCGCCGTCAGCGTGCCGCTGGCACAGCCCACGTCGAGCACGTGCTCGCGCCCGCGCAGGTCGAGCCACCGCGCGATCGCCGCGCCGAGGCGGTCCAGATCGGCGTCGGCCACCTCGTGGCCGGTCGACGCGACCCGCGGGTCGCCAGCGGCCCAGCCGTCGTAGTACGCGCGCCACTGTTCGAGGGTCACCATCGCTTCACCTCCGCAGTTCGTGCAGCAACCGCCGCAGCTGCAGCTTCCGGGTGGCCAGGCGGTCGCGGCCGCGCGCGCGCGGCCGGTACGGCGCCGGCACGAGCACGGGGCCGTGGTCTTCGGCGAGCGCGGGGCGGACCGCGCGCAGCGCGAAGTTGCCGTAGACCGTCGCCGGCGGTGCGCCGGCGCGCTCGACGACGAGCGGCGCCGCGCCGTCGACCTCGCCGCGCGCGACGTCGCCGTCGAACTCGACGTGCAGCGGCTGCGCGGCGCGGCGGCGGCAGAAGGGGTGCAGTTCGCCGAGCGTCGGTGTCCACAACGACGGCGCCAGGTCGCGCGCTGCGGCGGCCAGCGCCGGCAGCAGGTCGGGAACCCGGCCCAGGTCGTCGATCGGATGGCCGTAGAACGCGGCCGGCTCGCCGCGCGCGAGACACTGCCGCAGTTCGGCACCGAACCACTCGCGCACCGCCGCGGGGCCAGCGCCGCCGGCGAGCAGCAGCGCCGGGCACACCGGGTGCACGGGCACCTGCCACGGCTCGTCGGCTGTGCCCGCGAGGCCGCCGGGCACGTCGTCGTGCGCGCGCGAGAACTCCGACGACCAGCGCAGGCCGCAGGCGCGCAGGGCACGGTCGAGGCCGGGGTGCCACGTGCCGAACGGCGCTGCCGCCGCGGTCGCGACGATGCCGATGCGGGCCAGCTCGTCGAGCGAGCGGCGCAGGTTCCGTTCGTTGCGCGCCGCGGACCGGTAGGTGTAGTGGCGGAAGAAGTGGCTCTGCACCTCGTGGCCCGCCGCGGCGATCGCGCGCACGTGCGGCAGGCCGCCGCGCAGCAGGTGGCGTTCGACGTCGACGAACCAGGTCGCGCGCAGGCCCGCACCGTGCAGCGCCGCGAGCACGCCGTCGGTGGCTTCCTGCCGGTAGCCGTCGGCGTCGATGCGCACGGCCAGCGCGCCGTGGCGCCCCGGCGGCAGGTGGGCCAGGTGCACGAACGGGCGGCCCGCCGCGAAGGCGAGCCCACGCAGCGCCGCGGTCACGCAGCGCCGCAGGCCGCCGTGGTCGGCGGTCGAGATCACCTCGCGCGCGTTGGCGCCGCGCGGTCCCGCGAGTTCCTGCAGGCACGCCGGCGCGCGCAACAGCCGTTCGGCGTCGGGCAGCGGCAGCACCAGCAACGGCGCCGGGTCGAGACGCCGCACGAGGGCGGCTTCGCCGCGGCAGAGGCCGATCCCCGCGCCGCGCGCGAGATGCACGCCGAACACCTTGCCCCACGCTGGGCCGGCGAGGGCCGGCACACCGGCGCCGCGCCACCGCGCGACGATCTGCCGCAGCGCGCGCGAGGCGAGCCCCGCCGCGTCCGGCAGGAACAACGTCGCGGCCGCGTGGTCGGCCGTGCCGAGTTCGCGCACCGGCAGGCCGGCGCGGCCCAGCAGGCCTCGCCAGTACGGCCCGGTTCCGTCCGGGATCGCAACGTGCAGGGGAGCGCTCATACCGTTTCGTGCTGCCGTTCGCGGGCGCGGTCCACGCTGCGCCGGGGGGGCGCGCTCGGCAGTACGACGGTTTTTTCGGCAGTCGGCGGGGCGGGCTTGAGCGTCGATGGCATGGCCGCGAGGCGCCACAGCACCAGCGCCGACGCCAGCGCCGCCGCGCTCAACGCGAGCCAGCCCGTGTTGCCGGACGGCAGCAGGAACAGCGCCGACAGGCCGGGCACCAGCGCGCACAGCGACAGGGTGCGCGCGACGCGGCGGTGGCTCAGGCCGCGCACGAGCAGGCGGTGGTGGATGTGTTCACGGTCGCCGACGGCGGTGGCGCGCAGCCTGGCGAGCCAGTGGCCGCCGCCCAGCGCCCGCCCGGCGCGCCGGAACCGCCGCACGAACGCCTGTGTGCTGTCGAGCAGCGGCACCGCCAGCGCGCACAGCCCCGCGGCCAGCAGGATCGCCGTCGCGCGCTTGGTGCAGCCGTTGGCGGACAGGCCGGCGAGCAGGAAGCCGAGCAGCAGCGAGCCCGAGTCGCCGAGGAAGATCCGCGCGGGCTCGCGGTTGTGCAGCAGGAAGCCGCCGCACGCGCCGGCGACCGCCATGAAGGCCGTCGCCGTGGCGGGATCGCCCATGCCGTGCGCGACGAGCGCGAGCGCCACACAGGCGACGAGGCTCGTGCCGGCGCCGAGGCCGTCGACGCCGTCGATCAGGTTCACCGCGTTGGTGCACGCGAGCACCCAGGCCACCGTCGCGGCCCACGCGAACGGACCGAGCGCGAACTTGCCGAGCAACGGCAGCTCGAGGAACTCGAGGCGCACGCCGCCGAGCGCCAGCAGCAGGGCCGCGCCCGCCAGACCGCCCAGTTTGGCGAGCGGCGACAGCGGCCGCACGTCGTCGCGCACGCCGAGCAGGCAGACGGCGGCGGCCGTCGCGCCGACGACGACGAAGCCGCGCACCTCCTCGAACACCTCGGGCCGGCGCAGGTCGCGCGTGACGAGGCCCGCGGCTGCCGCCGCCAGCACGCCGAGCAGCACCGCGACGCCGCCGAGCCGCGGGGTCGGCTGGCGGTGTGCGTGGCGGCCGCCCGGCTCGTCGATCGCGCCGAGCCTCGCCGCGAGCCACCGCACCGGGAAGCAGGCGAGGCCGACCACGAGCAGGCCCACCGCCGCGGCCAGCAGGTAGACGGGGGCGTCGCCGTGCCACTTCGCGAGCAGTCGCTGCAGCAGCTCGGTCATCGCGCGGTCCTCGGTTGCACGAAGAACTCGCCGAGCAGCGGGGCGTCGCCGCTCGCCGCGCGGATCGTCAGCCGCCCAGTGGTCGCGCCGGGCAGCGGGAAGCGGTGCACGCGCGTGGCCTCGGGATGGGCGCAGACCAGCGTTGCGCCGTCGA
>VGXW01000222.1 GCA_016873195.1 Planctomycetota bacterium
CGCGACGCGGCGCAGCCGCGACGTCCCGTCACGCGCCATCGCAGGATGCCGTGCCGCGAGCGGATCGGGCCCCATGCCGCTGAGCCTAGCCGCCGGCCCGCCGGGCCCGCAACGCCGTCAGCGCCGGCGCGAGGCGACCGCCTCGACGGCCGTCCGCGCGCGCGCCGCCGTCTGCACCGCCGGCTCGTGCCGGGAATCGTCGAGCCGCAGCGTCCGGCCGTCCCACACGAAGGTCAGCACCTGCGCGCCGTCCCGCTCCGGCCGCCGGACCGCGACGACGACGTGCTCGCCGCGCACCTCGCCGGCCAGCAGCGGCTGCACGAGCAGTTCCGCGTAGGGCCGCTGCCGGCCGCGGCCGAGTTCGCGCAGCGCCGTCCCGTCGAGCGGCCGGTCGACCGCCGCCAGGCGCTGCGCGAGCCGTTCGCGCAGCGCGGGCGTCACCGCGTCCGCGAACGCGCCCAGGTCGCCGCGCGAGCACGCCGCGTCGACCGCGGCACCCGCGGCCCAGATCCGCAGCAGGCTGCGTTCGTCGTCCAGCGGCCCCTGCGGCAGCGGGTTGGGCCAGGCCCCGCCCAGGAACGCCAGCACGAGGCCCGCGGCGCCGAGCGACAGGCAGGCCGTGATCGCGAGGCTCTTGTCAATCGCCATACCACACCCTCGTCACTCCGGGACGGAATCGGATCAGCACGCCACCGGCCGCGGCCGCGGCGCGCGCCTCGGCGTCGGGGAAGCGCAGTTCGGCGTCGTCGACGACCTCGCCGTTCTCGCCGCGCCTGGGCCTCGGCCCGCGCAGCACGGCCGTGAACGGCAGTTCGACGGGGCGCGCCGGATCGGCATCGGCGACCAGCAGCAGTTCCCGCCGCTCGGGCAGGAACCGGCACTGCCGCAGCGGCGCACCGGTCCGCGCCACGTGCGGCGGCAGCGCCCCCCGGTGGCTCTGCGTCTCGATGCGGTAGGTGCCGGCCCGGTCGGGCAACCACACGGTGCGGCCGTCGAACGCCGACCACGGCGCGCCGTCGACGAGCACCTCGGTGAAGTCCTCGGCCATCACGACGCCGGGCAGACCGAGCCGGCTCGGCTGGTGCACGCGCGCGGTGACGCTGCGCGGCCCCGGTTCCCGCAGCGCCAGCACGGAGAGCGAGCCGGCCGCCGGCCGCGTGCGCGCGAACAGCGCAGGTCCGCCGACCACGCGCACCGGATCGCCGGGCTGCAGCACCACGCGCAGCAGGTCGCCGCCGCCGTCGGCCGGCTGCGCGGCCCGCCAGGTCCACCACCCGTTCTCCAGCACCGCGTAGGGCGTGCGCGCGCGCTGGCGCAGGTGCAGGAGCCGCGGCCAGGTCACCGCGAGGTCGTTGACCAGCAGCGCCTCGCCGCCGTCGCCGAGTTCCAGCTCCTGCACCTCGTCGAGCGCCGCGAACACGGCCGTGGCCGCCGCGAGCCACGGTTCGCCCTCGCCGCGCGCGCACAGCAGGAACCCGACGCGGGTCTCGTGGCCCGGTTCGGGCACGCACGCGAGCTGCAGCAGGCCGTCGCGCAGGGCGAAGTGGTCGTGCCGCCAGAGCCGCAGCGGCGCGACGAGCACGTCCGGCAGGCCGTCGCCGGCGAGCCGCAGCAGGAACGGCGCGCGCAGCCGCGCCGCGGCCTCGCCGCCGCTCGCGCGCAGCAGCGACGCCCTCGCCGCGAACTGGAACGTGCGCTCGACCTGCAGGTTGCGCGCCGCGCGGCTGCAGCTGCTGCGCAGCAGGAAGCCCGGGAAGTCCGCGAGCGTGCGCAGTTCCAGCCGCTCTTTGTGGTAGCTCGACGCCGAACTCTCGGCGAGCTGCGCGAGGCTGCCCGCCGGCACGTCGATCCGCGCCTCGGCCCCGACGTCGCCGGCGCGCACGAGCCGCAGCCGGTCGAGGGCCACCGCACCCCCTTCGGCGACCTCGAGCCACAGCCGCCGCTCGCCATCGTTCGCCACGTGCACGGGGACGACCACCTGCTCGCCCGGGACCCCCACGGCGAACGGCACGCAGCGCAGCACGGCCCCGTCGAGCGCGACCGTCAGGATGCCCTGGCCCCGCACGGCGCGCGGCAGCAGCTGCAGTTCGTGGTAGCCCGCGCCCGGCTCCACGGCGACGGCCACGCGGGCCGGCCAGCGCCCCCCGCCGTCGCCCGCCAGCACGGCCGGCAGCTGCCGCTCGGCGCCGCGCACCGCGTCGACCTCCAAGGTCTCCGGGTAGCCGCCTTCGCCGCGTTGGCCCGCCTGCAGGAAGTCGATGTCGCCGCCGCGCACGAGTTCGGCGTCCGGCCGGCCGCCCGACAGGCGCGTGCGCACGAAGCGGTGCGCGAGCGCCCGGGCCTGCCCGCGCCCGAACCGGGCCGACCCGGTCGGGTCGAACCACAGGGCCCCGCCGCTGCCGTCGAGGCGGAACCAGTTGTTCTGCAGCACGCACACGGCCGCCGGCGCCTCGGTCGCCGCGCCGAAACCCGGCTGCGCCTCGCCGAGCAGCGCCGCCGCCGCCGCGCGGTAGCCGCCGGCGCCGGTCGCCGCGAGCGGCATCGCGACCGCGGCGCGCAGCGGTTCCATCGACACGCCGTGCACGTAGGCGACGGTGCGCGGACCGAGCGTCGCCGGATCGTGTGCGCGCCACCACAGGGCGCCGCCAGCGCCGCGCCGCTCGCGGACGAAGTCGTTCGCCTGCTGGACGATCCAGTCCGGGAAGCTGCCGCCGCCGGGGCCCGTGCCCGCGCGGTCCGGCCGCACCTCGCGGGCGTCGAGCACACCGAACGGGAACAGGTCGGCCGGGAACCCGTCGCGCCACGAGGCCGACAGCCCGCTCGGGCCGAGCCGGGGCACCGCTCCGTCGTCCGCGTCGAGCGCGCGCAGGGCCCCCGCCGCGACGGGCCCGGCCTCGCCCGCGTGGACCACGGCGCCGCCGGGCCGGAAGTCCTCGACCATCGCCGCCGCGACCCCCGACCCGTCGCGGCAGCCGATCTGCGCGACGAAGCCGTCGATCGCCGCGTCGCCGAGCCGGCGCAGGCAGGCGAGTTCGCGCGCCAGGAACCGCAGCAGCGCGAACCGCTCCGCCGGGCGCTCGCCGACCGAAAAGGCCGCGATCCCCGCGTGCACCAGCATGCCGCGCGCGTGCGCTTCGCGGACGAGCCAACCGGGGGTCGCGGCGGACCAGCCCGGCCACGGCGCGCCGGGCCGGTAGCCGGCCGGCGGGCGCAGGGGGTCGCCCACGTCCCACGGCAGCGGCAGCAGGCCGCCGCGGTCGCCGAGGTCGAGCCCCAGCAGGTCGGCGCCCTGCAGCCAGCTCGGCAGCAGCACTTCCTCGACGAGTTCCTCGGCGGACCGCACGGTGCCCGCCGCGTCGCGGATCGGCACGCGCCAACCCCAGTGCGCGAGCAGCGGCGCGGCCGGCAGTTCGCGGCGATCCGCGGCAGGCACCGGCGCGCCGCCGCGGCGCGGCGGTTCGTAGACCACGACCGGCCCCGGCCGGCCGCGCAGCGCCGTCGCGACGCAGTTGCGCAGGAACCGGCGCGCGTTCTCGCGCACGGTCGGGTCCTCGCCGTCGAGGCCGGGTACCAGGCCGCACGCGAGCACCTCGCCCGGACCAGCCCGCCAGTGCACCAGCACCGGCGCCCCCGGCGCGCCGCCGGCGCCGTCGAGTTCGACGAGAAGGCGCGCCAGCACCACGCCCGAACGCGGCTCCCCCACCGCCCACAGGCACGTGGCCTCGCTGCACGGTTGCCCGCCCGCGAGCAGGAAGTGGTCCTCGCCGCCCGTCGCGACGAGACCGTCGAACAGTTCCGGCAGGCGGCCCGAGACGACGCCGAGGCCGAGCCGGGCGCGGCCGATCGCCGTGCGCGCGTCGAAACCCCAGCGGAACGGCGCGCTCTCGGGACGTTCCGTCTCCACGCCGGCGTCGGCGGCGAGTTGCGCCGCGTACCCGAAGAGCAGCACGGCACCGCCGCGCGCGAGGAAGTCGCGCAGCGCCTGCAGCTGGCCGGGGCCGAGCCTGCCGTCCACCTCGCGCCAGCCGTCGCTGCCGACGACGAGGCACCCGCCGGCCGGCAGTGCGAGCGGTGCGTCGCGCGGCGGCAGTTCGCGGACCACGACCTCGACGCGGCCGCCGAGCAGTTCGCGCAGTTCGGCCGCACGGGCCGAGTCACGGGGACTTCGCGGCCCCGGGCCCGAGCAGGCCGCGAGCCAGGCGCAGGCCAGCGCGACGAGCGGCCGCAGGCCGCCGCCCAGGTCGACGCGGGCGTCTTGGATCCGTCGAGCTACCATCCTTGCCCCCGCATGGATCGGCACGACACCCACCCTTCCCTTGAGGACCGTCTGTACTTCCGGCAGCTGCTCGCCGGCCGCGACTTCGCCGCCGGCGACCCGATCGCCGCCCAGATGGTCAACTTCACCTACCTCGTCGGCGACCGCGTGACCAAGGAGGCGCTGCTCGTCGATCCGTGCTACGCGGTCGGCGAACTCGTCGACCTCGCCGCCGCGGACGGCTACCGCATCGCCGGTGCGCTCGCCACGCACTACCATCCCGACCACGTCGGCGGCGACCTGTTCGGCCACGAACTGCAGGGCGTGCGCGAACTGCTCGAGCGTTGTCCGTGCAAGGTCCACGTGCAGCGCACCGAGGCCGCCTGGTTGAAGCGCACCACCGGCTGCGGCGACAGCGACCTCGCGCTGCACGACAGCGGCGACGTGCTCAGCGTCGGTGCGATCCCGATCCGGCTGATCCACACGCCGGGGCACACGCCCGGCTCGCAGTGTTTCCTCGTGCAGAACCGGCTGGTCGCCGGCGACACGCTGTTCCTGCAGGGCTGCGGCCGCACCGACCTGCCCGGCGGCGACCCCCGCCAACTCTACCTGTCGCTGACGCAGAAGCTGGCCAAGGTGCCCGACGACGCGGTGCTGTTCCCCGGCCACCTCTACGACCCGCGGCCGAGCGCGAAGCTCGGCGAGACGCGGCGCAGCAACTTCGTGTTCAAGCCGGAGACCGAAGCGGAGTGGCTCGCGATGTTCGGCTGATCGCGGGCCAGCGGCGGACGGGCCGTCAGCCGGCGCTGCGCCGCCGCGCCGCCGCGCGCTTCAGCACGTCCTTCTCGCGCGCGGTGAGCCCGGCCATGCCGACCTCGTGCACGCGCGCGAGCACGGCATCGACCTGCTCGTCGAACGCCTTCGCCGCGGCCGCGCGGGCCGCCGCGCGCCGTGCGGAGCGGGCCGCCCGCCAACGTGCGAACCAGCCCGGCCGGGCCTCTGGCTCGGGCGACGACGCACCGCGCCGCCAGGCGTCCGGATCCGTCGCCCACGGTTCGCAACGGCCTGCGCCGTGGCCGTAGATCGGCACGTGTCGTGCAGCGCGCCGCTCGGCGAGGCTCCCGGAGATGCACGACAGGCCGATCAAGAGCCCGATCGCGCCCTGCACTCCCGCCGCGAGGTCGAGGTGGAACGGCGGCGCCATCGCGAGCAGCACCAGGAGCCCGCCGCCCGCGACGCCCAGCGTGGTGACCCACAGCGTCGCGCGGTTCGGGTGCCAGCGCATCGCCAGCAGCGCCCGCAGCGCGCGGCCGCCGTCGAGCGGGAAGATCGGCAGCAGGTTGAAGGCCAGCAGGGCGAGGTTGAGCTGCCACAGGAACTTCACCGACCAGCCCGGCAGGCCACCGAAGCCGGCTCCCGCGGGCACGACGAGGCCGAGCGGCCACAGCACGGCGAACCAGAGCAGGTGCACGCAGGGCCCCGCGAGCGCGATGCGCAGTTCCGCGCCGGGCGAGGGTGCCGGCGCGTTCAGGTGCGCGAGGCCGCCGAGCGGGCCGAGCGTGATCAGGTCGCTGCGGATCCGGTGGCGCCACCCCATCGCGACGTGGCCCATCTCGTGCGTCCAGATCACGGTGAACAGGCCGGTGAACTGCACGGCGACCAACGCGAGCGCGAGTCCGAACGGCACGTGGGCGGCCATGGTCCAGCGCAGGAACAAGAGCGGCAGCAGCAGCGCCGCCCAGTACATGCGGACCTCGACGCCGTACCACCTGCCGAGGTGGAACGAGCGCAGCAGCCAGCGCAGGAACCGCAGTGCGGGCGGATCGTCGGACCCCCGGTTCACGCCGCGCGGATCCTACGCGCTGCGACCGCCGACCGGGAGGCCGCCGGCGGACGCGCGCGCTCAGCGGCAGAAGCCGACGGCGCCGGCGGCGAGCAGGAACACGACCAGCAGGAGCCAGCAGACCCACAGCACGAGCACGGGCGTGCCGTCTTGGCCGGACCGTTCCGCGTGTTCCTCTCCCATGGCCGGCCTCCATCGGCCGTCGACCGGCAGGGGCGAAAGGCGCGGCACCGCGCGTCAGCGAGGGCCCGGCACCACCGGGCTGAGCCGCGCGATGCTGCGGTCGTGCCAGCGCGCGAGCAGCAATGCTGGCACCGCCTGCGCCGCCGCCTATCCTGCCCCGGTACCGATGCCGTTCCCCGAGCCGTTCTACAGTTGGCGCCCACATCCCTGGCACGGCGTCGCCGCGGGCCCCGAGCCGCCCGAGATCGTGTTGGCCTACGTCGAGATCACGCCGTTCGACCTCGTCAAGTACGAGATCGACAAGGTCAACGGCTTCCTGCGCGTCGACCGCCCGCAGCGCACCAGCGCCCAGCCGCCGAGCCTCTACGGTTTCATCCCGCGCACTCTGTGCGGCCGCCGGGTCGGCGCGCACACGCCCGGCGCGAAGCAGGGCGACGGCGACCCGCTCGACATCTGCGTGCTCAGCGAGCGCCCGATCACCGCCCGCGAGATCCTGGTCAAGGCGAAGGTCATCGGCGGCCTCGCGATGCTCGACGGCGAGGATGCCGACGACAAGATCGTCGCCGTGCTGACCAGCGACTTCGTCTGGGGCGAAGTCGACGACCTGGCGCAGCTGCCGACGGTGCTGGTCGAGCGCCTGCGCCACTACTTCTCGACCTACAAGCTGCTGCCGAACCAGACGCCGACCACGATCATGCCCTACGACAAGCACCACGCGCACCTGGTGGTCACCGCGGCGATGGCCGACTACGACGAACTCTACGGCGGCCCGCTGGCGTCCTGACCCGGTGGCAGCCCGGCGCTGCCCCGGCCAGGCATTCCGCCGCCGCCGTGCCCGCGTATGCTGCGGCCGATGTCGTCGCCCGAACGAGACCCGCCGACCTACAACCCGCGCATGCACCGCGGCGGCAAACTGTCCTTCCGCGGCCGGGTGCAGGACGGCGACGGCGACCCAGGTGAGTTCCTGGTGTTCGGCGGCCAGGATCCGCCGACCCTGCGCGACCTCGCGGGCTCGCAGTGGCGCGGCATCGAGGTCGAGATCGGCCCCGGCAAGGGCGCGTTCGTGCTGGCCGCCACCGCCGCGCGGCCGGACGTCTTCGTGCTCGGCATCGAGGCGGCACCCGGCTACGCGAGCCTCGCGGCGACCAAGCTCGCGCAGAGCGGGCGCGACAACGGCCGGTTCCTGGTCGACAACGGCAAGCTGTACCTGCAGGACCGCGTCGAGCCCGGCGCCCTCGACGCCGTGCACGTCTACTTCCCCGATCCATGGCCCAAGCGCCGGCACCGCGGCCGGCGGCTCTTCACCGACGACGTGCCCGCGGTGCTGGCGCGCGCGCTGCGCCCCGGCGGCTGCCTCTACTTCGCGTCCGACAACGCCGCCTACGCGGGCCAGGTCGCGCGCGTGATGGGCAGCGCCGCCGATTTCCGGCGCGACGAGGACGAAGAGGCGCGCGCGCTCGCCGCGGGCCCGGGCCACGCGTTCACGCCGACGAACTTCGAGCGCAAGTACGTCGCCGAGGGCCGCACGATCCGGCGGTTCGCGTTCCGCCGGGTCGGGCGGTGAACCGGGAGGCGCTGCGGTGAGCCGCTGGATCGACATCGGCCCTGCCGCCGACCTGCACTTCCACCCGGGTGCCCCCGTGCTCGCCGGCGGACGCTGGCTCGCGGTGTTCCCGCTCGGCGACGGCTGGCGGGCGATCGACAATGCCTGCCCGCACGCCGGCGCACCGCTGTGCGACGGCACCTTGCGCGACGGCAAGGTCGTCTGCGCCATGCACTGCTGGGAGTTCGACCTGGCCACGGGCGCTTGCGACGTCGGCCCGCAGTGGAACGTCCCTGTGCACGCCGTGCGCGAGATCGACGGCCACCTCGAGGTGGAGTTGCCGGACGGCTGAGCGATCGGCCCGGGTTTCAGCGGCCCGTGACGGCGGCGCCCTCGCCGGCCCCC
>VGXW01000223.1 GCA_016873195.1 Planctomycetota bacterium
CCCCGGCCGCGAGCAGGGCCACGCCGAACCACGGCCGCGCCGGGGCCGGTCGTGGCGACCGCAGCACGCCGGCGACGAGCCCGGCGACGGCGGCGGTCCACGCGGCGTTGGCCGGAATCTGCAGATGGAACTCGACCAGCGCGTGCACGGCGGTGGCGGCGAGCGCGGCGAGCCCGCCGGCGGCGAGCAGCGCGCGTTCGCGGTCGCGATGGCCGAGGCAGCGCCGCACCATCGGCACGGCGAACGCCAGCACGGCGGCGGCGAGCAGCAGCGCGCCGGCGGCGCCGGTCTCGGCCAGCAGCTCGAGCGGGTCGCTGTGCGCGTGTTCGACGCGGCCCGGCACCGCGGCCGGCTGGGTCGCCGGCGAGAGATCGCCGAAGGTGCCGAGCCCGGTGCCGGTCCACGGGAACTGCGCCCACAGCGCGATCGCGCCGCGCCAGATGTCGGTGCGCGTGCCCGGCGCCTGCAGTTCGCCGCCGACGGCCGAGAAGCGCTGCAGCAGGCCGGCCGGCAAGAGCCACAGCACCGCGGCGATCGCGGCAGTGAGGCCGATCGCGAGACCCGCGCGGCGGCGGCGGCGGGACCGCATCGCCAGCAGCGGGAAGGCGCAGATGCCGACGGCGAGGGCCACGAAACCGCCCCGCGACTGCGTGCCGACGATGCCGAGCACGGCCGCGGCGATGCCGGCCCCGGTCAGCGCGAGCAGGGCCGGCGGTGCGCCGCGCTGGCGCAGCGCGGCGAACAGACCGAGGCCCACGAGCGCACCGAGGCCGAGCAGGTGGGCCAGGTGGTTGCGGTTCACGAACGTGGCGACGAGCACCGTCCGCGGCTGCTGCGCGTCGACGAGCGGCAGCGCGCCCTGCCACGCGAGCAGGCCGTAGACCGCGAGCGCGGCGGCGAGGCCCAGCAGGCAGCCGAGGAACCGGCGCGCGCGCCGGGCGCTGGCCAAAAGCGCCGCCGCCGCCGCGAAGCAACCGAACCACGCGAGCAGGTCGATGCCGCGCGCCGCGGTGCGCGCCGGCACGAGCGACAGGTGGGTCGGCACGGCGTCGCCGAGCACCTCGGGCGCCGCCGGGCCGGCGATCGGCAGCAACTGTGCGGCGATCAGCAGCAGGAACAGCCCGAACGGCAGCGCCGCGGGCGGCGGCGGCGCGCCACGGCCGCGCAACAGGCCGGCGAGCGCCACCGCGGCCGCCACGGCGCCGACTCCGGCGGCAAGCCACGCGCGCGGGCCGGCCGGCGCACAGGCGAGCGGCAGCGGTGCGGCCAGCAGCAACGCGGCCAGCAGCATGCCGAGCACGGCAGCCGCAGGCGGCGCGGCCAACGCCGCCCGCGGCGGCGCGCAGGTGGCCGGCAACGCGGTCATCGGAACAGCGCGGCGAACAGGCCGCGGCGGGGCTGCGCCGGCGGGGACTCGATCGTGTCGGGCGAGGCGCCGGCGAGCACCAGGGCGGGGTTGTCGACGAACAAGGTGCGGGCGCCCTGCTCGCCGACGATCGCGGCGGCGGCGGCGAAGGCGTCGCACACGCGCGGCGGTCGACGCTCCGGCGAGTGCGCGTCGGTGGCGACGACGTGCGCGGCGCGGTCGCGCAGCAACCGCTCGGCGCAGGCGCGGATCGGTGCGCCGAACATGCCCGACAGACTGCCGGCCGTGAGCTGCAGCTTGCTGCCGGCCCGGGCCCACTCGGTGGCCATCGCCGGGTTCTTGCGCACCGCGAGGTTGCGCTCCGGGTGCGCGATCACCGGCGTGGTGCCGGCCGCCGCGAGGCGGAACAGGAACTCCGGCAGCGACGGCGGCGGCCCCTGGTGCGGCAGTTCGAGCAACAGGTAGCGGCCCCTGCCGTCGAGCGTGATGGCGGGCTCGGCCTGCAGCAGCGCCGGGATCGACTCGTGCAGGTGCACTTCGGCGGCGAGCCGCACGTCGAGAACGAGGCCGGCAGCAGCCAGCGCGGCGGCGAGTTCCGCGAGCGCGGCGGCCGCGGCGGGCCGCGCCACGTCGTACACGCCGTCGAGCGTGTGCGGCGTCGCGACCACGGTGGTGATGCCCTCGGCGACGGCGAGCCGCGCGAGTGCGACTGCGGCGGCGAGGTCCGCGGCGCCGTCGTCGACCCCTGGCAGCAGGTGGTGGTGCAGGTCCACCATGCCCGCGCACGGGGATGGCTGGCTCACGCGGAGACCTCCTCGGCGACCGGGGCCGGCGCGGCGTCCTGCCGCGATCGGTAGGCGTAGTTGACCGAGTACTCGCTGTATCGGTGTGCGCGCGCGTCGCTGTTGTTGACGATCGTGCCGGCGACGTCGGCGCCCGTCGCGTGCAGTTGCGCGACCGCGCGCCGCGCGTGCGTGCGGTGCGTGCGGCAGCTGCGCACGACGAACAGCACGTGGTCGACCATCGAGCCGACCACGCTCGCGTCGCTGACGACGCCGACCGGCGGCGAGTCGAACACGACGAGGTCGTAGCCGGCCAGCATCGCGTCGAGCGCCGGCCGCATGCAGGGGCCGCCGAGCAGCTCCACCGGATTCGGCGGGATCACGCCGCAGGGCAGCACGTGGAGGTTGGCGATCGGCGTCGCGTGCACGACCTCGGCGAGCAGGCGGGTGCCGATCAGCACACTCGACAGCCCCTCGCCGGGCGGCAGCGCGAACGCGCGGGGCTGGCGCGGCCGGCGCAGGTCGGCGTCGACCAGCAGCACGCGTTTGCCGCCGCGCGCGAACGCGACCGCGAGGCTGATCGCGACGAGGCTCTTGCCCTCGGTCGGCGCGGCGCTGGTGATCGCCAGCGTGCGCAGCGCGTGCCGCTTGCCGCTGAACGCGAGCGCGGTGCGGATCGTGCGGAAGGCCTCCGACAGCGCGGAGCGTTCGTCGAGAGTCTCCGCGTCGAGACTGCCGTCGGTGGGCCGCTTGCCGGGAAGCCGCGGCACTAGGCCCAGCAGCGGCAGGCCCAGCACGCGCGCGACGTCCTCCTCGGTCTTCAGCGTGCGGTCGCAGAGCTCGACCGTGAACGCGAGTGACCCCGCGAGCACGAGGCCGCCCAGCAGCGCGAGGAACAGGTTCAGCAGCTTGTTCGGGCGCACCGGGCCGGCCGATCGCTCGGCGTCGCCGATGCGGTGCACGTTGGTCTGCTCCGCGCCGTGGATCAGCTGCACCTCCTTCAGGCGCGCGAGCACCGTGTCGTGCAGCTTGCGGGTCGCCTCGGCCTCCTCGACGAGCAGGCCGTACTGGCTGGTCTTGCCCTCGAGTTCGAGCAGCGCCTTCGTCTGGTCGGCGATGCGCTGCTTGACGTCCGCGGCGCGGCTGTCGGCGCGCTCGAGCTGGCGCTGCAGGCCCGCGTGCACCGCGGCGACCTCGTCGCGCAGTTGCGCCTCGACGGCACCGATGCGGTTCGCGATCGCCAGCATGCGCGGGTGCTGGTCGCGGTAGGTCTGCGCGAGCTGCGAACGTTCGGCGCGGGCCTCGAGCAGCGCGCGCTTGCAGTTGGCGATCACGGCGTTGTCGAGCACCTCGGGCAGTTCGCCGGCCCACGCCGCGTCGGTCGCGCGCGCGCCGGCCGTGCGCAGCCGCGCCGCAGCGTCGCTGCGCGTGCGCTCGATCTCGGCGAGCTCCTCGGTCAGCTTCTCGAGGCGCGCGGCGACGAGGTTCTGCCGGTCGCTGGTGGCGACGATCTCGTGCTTCTGCTTGAACTCCTGCACCGCCGACTCGGCGGCCAGCAGCTTGTGCTGCAGGCCCGCGGCGTCCTTCTGCAGCTTGGCGAGCGCGTCGCTGGACGCGTGCTCGAGCCGCGCGAGGCCGTTCTGCACGTAGGCCTCGACGAGCGCCTCGGCCGCGCGCGCGGCGACCGCGGGATCGGGGTGGTCGACCGCGACGTCGACGAGCCGGCTCTTCGGCACCGGCAGCACCTGGCGCAGGCGCAGGAACTCGGCGACCGGGTCGGCGCCCGGAGCGGCCGGGTAGCTCGCGCGGTCCTCGGCGGACAAGGACGCGATCGCCGCCGCGGCGACGGCGCGGCTCTCGAGGATCTTGTGCTGCGTCGAGTAGTAGTCGTCGGAGCCCGTGCCGAGCTGGTAGATCTCCTGGAACGACGTGGGGTTCGCGTTGTGCCGTTCGATCAGCACCCGCACCTTGGCGCGGTAGTACGGGGTCGCGGTGAAGGTGAACAGGCCGGTGGCGGCGACGACGAGTGCGACGACGACGGTGATCAGCCAACGCTGCGCCGAGGCGATGCGCAGCAGGTCCCGCAGGTCGAACGTCGCCGGCAGTTGGGGTGCTGGCGCGGCGGCGCGGTCGGTGGGGGCGATCGTGCTCATCGCAATCCGTAGCTGATGTGGAACAGGCCGCGCAGGAACGAACCGATCCCGCGGGTGAACCGGTCGCCGCCGCTCTCGCTGACGACGAGCACGTCGTCCGCCTGCATCAGCAGGTCCTTCTCCGAGCCCGCCTCCACCTCGTCGAGGTCGATCGGGATCGTGACGCGCCCCTTCGGCGTGCTGCGGATCAGGATCGTCGCCGCGGGCGTGGCCTCCTCCTGGAGGCCGCCGGCGAGCGCGATCGCGCGCAGCAGGGTGATGTCGCGGCGCAGCGGAAACGCGCCGCCCTCGGCGACCTTGCCCATCACGAAGAACTGCGCTGCCGGCGGCACGTGCACGACGTCGCCGTCCTCGAGCACGCAGTTCTGCGACAGATCGCCGCCCTCCATCAGCTCGTCGAGGTCGATCTTGCGCACGCGCGGGTTCGTGGCCGCGGTCGCTACGGTGCCGGCGCTGGCGTCGGCGACCGCCGTGCCGTCGGCCAGCCCGTGCTCGCGCACGACGTAGACGATCGAACCAGCCTTGTCGTTGGGCCCGCCCGACAAGGCGAGCACGTCGACGAGCGTGGTCGAGTTGTCCTTCAGGTGGAACGTGCCCGGCGACTGCACGGCGCCCAGCACCGTCACGCGGCGCGCCTGGTGCTCGGCGACGACCACGGTGACGCTGGGATTGCGCAGGAAGTCCACGCCGAGCCGCTCGACGATGTCGGCCTGCAGTTCGCCCGCCGTGCGGCCGGCCGCGGGCACCTGACCGATCAGCGGGACGAGGATCGCACCGTCCTGCGCGACCCGCGTCTTGATCTGCTTGCTCTTGTTCGGCTCCTCGAGTTCGTAGACCTCGATCTCCAGCAAGTCGCGCGCGCCGATCCGGTATTCGGTGCGCACCGGCCGCACGAGCCGGTTCGGATCGATCGCCTCGCGCGCGGAAGCGTGGTCGGGGCCGGCCAGCATCGCCCGCTCGTTGACGGATGCCACCGAGGAGCAAGCCGCGACCAGGGCGAGACCGAGCCAGGACGGAATCCGTCCGATGCGGGGGACGACGTTCACGGGGATCCTTTGCCTGCCTGATACCGATTGCGACCGCCGCCCGGGGGGAGGGCAGCGGCCCCCGACCTGCGGGGTCTAGCGCGGCTGGTCCTCTCCGGCCGGACTGACCGGGCGCTCGCTCGAGCCACCGGAGCCGCTGGCGACGATCGGGGCCGCCACGGCGGTGCCGCCGGCGGCGATGAGCGCCCAGGTGCCGAGGCCGAGGCCGGGCGCCGCGACCGGCGCCGGCGGTGGCACCTTGGCGCCCGCGCCGCCCGGCGCGGCCGGCACGTTGGCCGGATCCTGCGGCGACGGCTGCTTGCCCGCGACCGGACCCTGCGGCACGACGATGTCGAGCGTGCGGATCGTCGCGTTCTCGTCGACCGCGAGGCGCAGCGTGAGGTCCTTGCGCACCTGCAGCGCGTAGTGGCCCTTCTTCAGCGCGGGCGTCGAGTAGTTGCCTTCGGCGCTCGTGGTCAGGTTGCCGACCTTGGCGCCGCTGGCGTCGAGCAGCGTGAGTTCGTGGCCGGCCATCGGCCGGCGCGTGGCGCCGTCGAGCACGCGGCCGGAGAGGTTGCCGGGAGCGATCCGGACCTGCTGCACGATGGCCGTGGCGGGTTGGCTCTGCGCTGCGTTCGCAGGGTTCGTCTGGGCAATGCCGGTGGCGCAGCCCAAGGCGATCAACAACGAGGTGAGTATCGTGTGCTTCAAGAGTGATCCTCTCTTCGGACGGTGGTTCACGGGGTTGTTCGGCACGCCCGCTGCTCGGGCTTGAGCGGATCTGCCGGTGCGGCGCGCCCGAGCGCACGGCGGACTTGCCGTGAGCTCGGGCGCCCGCTCGCATGCGCCCATGCGTCCTCCCGGTGACTCTGGTCCGTGCGCCGCCTCGTCGGCTGGTCACCCGTCTCCGCTGGCCCGCGAGCTCGCTGCCTTCGCCACCTTCGGCACGAGCACCGTGCTCGGCCAGATTCCCGTTGGCAGCGACCGGACCGCGCCGACGTTCACGAACGAGTTCTGGACCAGCAGCCAACGCGAGGGGCACAGCCTGCACGAAGTCAGCTACCGAGCGTGCTTCAAGCCCTCGCTGCCGGCGTTCTTCGTCGAACGGCTCTCCCGGCCCGGCGAACTCGTGCTCGACCCGTTCATGGGCCGCGGCACCACGCCGCTCGAAGCCGCACTGCGCGGGCGCGTGCCCTGCGGCAACGACGTGAACCCGCTGTCGGCGATGCTGGTGCGGCCGCGCCTGCACCCGCCCGAACTGCCGGCGATCGCCGCGCGCCTGCGCGACCTCGAGCTGCGCTGGGACGGGCCGCTCGAGGACGACCTGCTGGTCTTCTTCCACCCGGACACGTTGCGCGAGATCCACGGCCTGCGCACCTGGCTCCTGCAGCGGCAGGCGGCGGGCACGCTCGACCCCGTCGACGACTGGATCCGCATGGTCGCCGTGAACCGGCTCACCGGCCATTCCTCGGGCTACTTCTCGGTCTACACGCTGCCGCCGAACCAGGCGACGTCGCCGCAGGCGCAGCGCAAGATCAACGAGAAGCGCAACCAGGTGCCGGAACGGCGCGACGTGCGCGCGCTCGTGCTGAAGAAGTCGAAGTCGCTGCTGCGCGACGTGGCGCCGCTGTGGCGTTCCCAGCCGGGCTCGCTCGCGGCGCAGGCCGTGCTGCTGACGGGGCCGGCGCACACGATGCCGGCGCTGGCCGACGGCTGCGTGCAGCTGGTGGTGACTTCGCCGCCGTTCCTCGACGTGGTGCAGTACGCGACGGACAACTGGCTGCGCTGCTGGTTCTGTGGCATCGACGCCGCGACGGTGCCGATCACGATGGCGCGCACGGTGCCGGCCTGGCAGCAGGCGATGGGCGAGGTGTTCTGCGAGCTGTTCCGCGTCGTGCGGCGTGGAGGCTGGGTCGCGTTCGAGGTAGGCGAGGTCAAGGGCGGCACGGTGCGGCTCGAGGAGGCCGTGCTGCCGGTGGCCGCGGCGGCGGGGTTCGAGCCCGAACTCGTGATGATCAACGCGCAGGAGTTCACCAAGACGGCGAACTGCTGGGGCGTCGACAACAACGAAGCCGGCACGAACACGAACCGCATCGTGGTGCTGCGGCGGCCGTGAAGACGGGAACGCGCGGCGCGGGGCCGGCGGTCACGGCGCTGCGGCGGGCGGCATGCTGGTCTCCTGCGGCGCGTCGGCTTCCGGCGGTTTGTCGACGGGGCCGAGGCGCTTGCCGAACGCGGCGAGCACGCGGTTCACGGCGTCCATGCGCAACGTCGGCTTGTCGTTCTCGAGATCGGAGACCAGGCGCGTGCCGGTGCCGACCATCTCGGCGAGCTGGCGCTGCGTGAGCCCGGCGGCGGTGCGGCGCTCGCGGACGAACGTGCCGACGGAGCCCGGGTTGGGAGCGGGGAGGAGGGGCGAGGGGTCGGAGGACATGGGTGACGGGTTGATTCCCGATCGGGAATCTTCGGCTCTGGCCGCCGGGTTGGTCAAGCCCGGGGCGATGTGAACTTCCGACCGGGCGCAATCGAGGGTCCGGGCAGAGGCTCCGGCCGCCATGAGGTGCGGGGTTGGCCGCGGCACACCCGTGGTTTCCACCAGGGAGCACGCAGGCTCACGCCGCCGCAGGGTCTTGTTCGCCTGCTCCTTGTCCGGCCGGCAGGTCGTCGATCCAATCCGCGCCCCGATGCCCGAGTTGCCGCCGGACCTGCCGGGCGAGCCGCCGCCGCCTGCCGCACCGCTCGCTGTGTCGGCGCCCGCCCCGCTGCGGGTGGTGCACATCGACGAGGACTTCGTCGCCGTCAGCAAGCCGAGCGGCCTGCTCGTGCACCGCGACGAGCACTACCCCGATGCCCCAGCGGCGCTGCAGACCGTGCGCGACCAGCTC
>VGXW01000224.1 GCA_016873195.1 Planctomycetota bacterium
TTTTCCACCGCGAGCGCACCGAGGCAGTTCTTGCACTCGGCGGCGACGCTGCAGGACACCGTGCCGCGCTCGCGGGTCTCGAGCGGCAGCAGCTTGCCGTGTTTGCCGCAGGGCAGGCTGCCGTGGTTGTTGCAGACGCGGCAGGCGACGACCGGCGCCTGGGCCGGCGCCGGGGCACAGGCGCCGACCGCGAGCGCGGCGGCGAGCGGCAGGCCGGGGAAGGCAGCGGGACGGCGAACCACGGGCAACAGGATACCCGGCCGGCGCCCCGGACCGATCACGGCAGCCGCAGGGCCTTGTGCACCTGCGGCAGCACGCGCACGTCGAAGCCGCCCCGCAGCGCCGCCGCGAGGAACCGCTCGAGCTCCGGCCGCGCCACGCTGCGCGGTGCTGCGCCGAACGGCGTCGCCGGCTGCAGCACCAGCACGATCCTGTCGCGACAGCCCGCGAGGTCGGCGAGGGCGCGTTCGACCGACTGGTCCGTGACCTCGGCGGTCAGCACGATCTTGACGTCGACGGTCGCCCCGCGGCGCAGCGCGGTCTCGACGCACTGCCGGTGCACCTCGCCGTAGCCGGCGGACGGCGCCGGCGGCGCGCCCGGCGCCGGCGGGCCGAGCGTCTCCGGCAGCTTGTAGTCGGCGCTCAGGTGGTCGACCTGGTCGATGCACGCGCCCAGCGCCGCGGGGTCGATCGCCGCCGTCTCGAGGTGCAGCCGCAGGCCCTTCTGCCGCACCGCACGGCCGAACTCGCGCACGAACTGGGGGAACACGAGCGGCTCGCCGCCGGTCAGGCTGACGCGCGGCGTCCGGCTGCCGGGCTCGCACGTCGCGGCGACGAGGCGCGCGAGATCGGCCGCCCGGTCGGCGGCGACGGGGTTCGGTTCGTGCTGGTCGCGCACGCCCAGGCGCACCGGGAACCGACCCGGCGCCGCGTAGCTGTCCGGCGTGTCGCAGTAGCGGCAGCGCAGCGGGCAGGTCGCGGCGCGCACGAAGGTCATCGGCACGCCGACGAAGCGCCCCTCGCCCTGGATCGAGTGGAAGATCTCGACCAGCGGCGCGCGCGCGGCCGGCTCGGGCTTCGCCGCGCGGCCCGCATCGCCCTGCAACTCGCGCAGCGCCCGCTTCAGGTCCACGCGCGACTCACCCGAAGTGCTCGGCGAGTTCCGCGAGCACCGCGAGGCCTTTGCGCAGCGTCTCGTCGGCGGCGGCGAACGAGAGGCGGAAGTGCGTGTCGCGCGCCGAGAACGACTTGCCCGGCACGACCAGCAGTTTCTTCTGCAGCGCGGCCTGCAGGAACTCGCCGCCACCGGCGTGCCCGCCGCGCGCGTTGCGCGGCAGCCGCGGGAAGGCGTAGAACGAACCCTCGGGCGCCGGCAGCTCGTAGGCGGGGTGCAGCGAGCCGGCGATCAGGTCGCGCTTGTGCCGGTACTCCGCGAACCGCGGCCGCAGGTCGACCTTGTCGAGCACGTCGAGCAGCGCGTACTGGAACGGTGCCGGCGCGCAGACGTAGGAGAACTGCTGCAGCGTCTTCATCGCGTCGAGCACCGCGGCGGGGCCCGTCGCGTAGCCCAGGCGCCACCCCGGGATGCCGAAGGACTTGCCGAAGCCGCCGAGCTGGATGCAGCGGTCGGCGTAGGTCACGGGCGAGGCGTAGTCGTCGACGTAGCAGAAGGAGTCGTAGATCTCGTCGCTGACGACGTAGGCGCCGCAGCGGTTGGCGAGCCGGCAGAGCCCCTCGATCTCGGCGCGCGTGTGCACGGCGCCGGTCGGGTTGCTCGGCGAGTTCACGAACACGATCTTCGTGCGCGGCGAACACAGCCGCTCGATCTCCGCGAGGTCGATGACGAATCGCCCGCCGGGACTGCGCGGGTAGATGTCGTAGAACCGCACCTTGCCGCTGCACAGCGACGCGAGGTGCCGGTAGGTCATGAAGCCGGGGTCCGGGATCAGGATCTCGTCGTCCGGGTCCAGCAGGCACAGGAACGTCAGCAGGAGCCCGCCCGAGACGCCCGTGGTCAGCTGGCAGGTCTCCGGCCGCCGGCCGTGCCGGCGCTCGACGGCGTCGAGCACGTGCGCGTTCAACTCGGCCAGGCCCTGCGTCATCGTGTACTTGTTCTTGCCGGCGCGCATCGCGCGGCAGGCGGCCTCGACGAGTTCGGGCGGCGGATCGTAGTGGGGCTGCCCGATCGACAGGTTGATCGGGTCCCGCATCGCCGCCATCAGCTCGAAGATCTGCCGGATCCCGCTCGGTTCGATGCCGCGAACCCGCTGGGCGAGGTCGTCGGGGGAACTGGCGCGCGGGCGGGCGTCCACGGTGGCGCGGCTCCGGACTACTTCTTGGCCGGGGCCTTGGCCGCGGGCGCCGCCGCAGCGGTCTTGGCCGCGGGCGCAGCGGCCGCCGCGGGCGCGGCCGCAGCCGGGGCCGCACCGGCCTCGGCCTTCGGTTCGGCCGCCTTCTTCTTGGCCTTGGCCTTGAACGAGGTGCGCACCTTGCGCAGCCCTTCGACGCGGTCGCCTTCCTTCCAGCGGCCCGCCTTCTTGAGCGCCGCGATGCGCTCCATGCGGGTCCAGACGTTGCGGTGGCCGCCGGCGGCGCCAGAGAGCTTCAGACTGCTGTGGATGGTCATGCGGTTGGGCTCCGCCGGGGGCACCGCGGCCCCGGCGCGCGCCGAGGTCCGAGCGCAGCCGCCGGGCAGCGCGGGCCGCCAGCAGGGGAAAAGGGCGCGAGAATCTACCGGACGTTCAGATCGAATGGCCAGACTTTTCCATCCGCGCCACGGTACGCGCGGAGCCGGGCGAGATGCTCGTCCGGCGCGTCGGCCGGCAGTTCCTTCAGCAACCGCCGCGTCGCCGCGAGTTCGCTCGGCCCCATGCAGTAGACGACGACGTACCAGAGCGAGCCCTGCTCGTTCCTGAACTCGCGAGGCCGCGCGTTCGGAAACCCCTTGCCCTTCAGGTAGTCCACCAGGGCCCGCGCACGCACCTTGGCGTCCTCGTCGGCGACCCCCTCGTAGACGGCGACGATCAGCGCGTCGTTGCTGAGCGCCTTGGTGTCGAGTTCGCCGATCGCCCGCGCCTGCAGCGGCGCCTTGCCCGGCGGCTCTTTCGGCGTGGCGAAGTGGTCGCCCGCGACGAAGCCCCCGGCGAAGCACAGGAGCGCGATCAGCACCATCGCCCACGGCGACGCGGCTTTCGGCCGCACTCCGGTGGAGCGGCCGCCGACCCACGTGAGGATCCGGCCGACGACCTGTCCGAACGCCGACCTGCCGGTCTTCCGCGAACTGCCGCGGGACCCGAGCAGGAGCACGAGATCGCTTGCCTTGCGCACCACGGAACACCCCCCTGCGCCAGAACCACGGCGCGGGACCTGACCTTCCAGCTGGAGACTTGCGGCCGACCGAGCCGCGCACCGGTGCCGACCGAGCCCCGGCGCGAAGGAACGTAACCGCGGCGCGGACCGCGCGCAACGCCGCGCCGACCGCGCAGCGTCAGCCACCCGCCAACGCACGCAACGCCGACAGCACGTTCGGCTTCGCATCCGCGTCCGGCGCGGCGAGGTACGCCGTCGCGACGGCCCTGGCGCCAGCGCCGTCACCGCGCCGCTGCAGCGTGTGCGCCAGCAGCCACACCTGCTGGCTCCGGTCGAGGCCGTTCTGCTGCTGGCCGGCGACCGCCTCGCGGCAGAGCCGCTCGAGCTCCGCGAGGTCGGCGCCCTCCTTCTGCTGCAGCGTGGTGGCGAGCAGCCAGGCGCCCCAGTGCTGCTGCGGGTCGATCCGCAGGCAACTGCGGAACTCCGCTTCCGCCCCGGCGAGGTCGCCGGCCTGCCGCAGGTCGAGCCCGCGCTGCTCGTGCTGGCGCCAGATGCGCTGCAGCTGCCTCCGGATGCCGTCGGCCGACTCCTGCTTCGGTCCGAGTTGCAGGCACCGCAGCCAGCAATCGGCCGCGCCGTCGTCGTCCCTGGCCAGCATCCGTTCGAAGCCGAGCTTGTCGAGGCTGTCGGCGAGCAGTTCGCGCGCCTCGTCGTAGTCCGGCATGATCCGGCAGGCCTGTTCGAAGTGCCGCACGGCCTCCGCGAAGCGGCGGAGGTCGTAGGCGATCCGGCCGAGCACGACGTGGGCCCGGGGCTCCTTCGGGTTCCAGGTGAGCGCCCGCTCGACGAGCTTCAGCGCCTCCCGGTGGCTGCCGCCCGGCTCGCCGAGGCGCGCGTAGGCGCGGCCGACCAGCACGTTGGAGAGCACCTTCGCGGCGTCCGCGTCGCCGGGGTCGACGGCGAGGCGCCGCTCCAGCACCACGATCGCGTCGTCGAAAAGGCCGAGGCCGACCAGCGCCAGCGCCTGTTCCTGCAGCAGGGTCGGGTCGTTGCAGTGCCGCAGGCCGCCCTCGGCGTGCTGCAGCGCGTCGCTCCAGCTCTCGCGTTCGCGCAGCAGCTGCGCGGCGCCGAGCCAGGCCTCGAGGCAGGTGGGGTCGGCGTCCTCGGCGCGGCGGTAGTTGCGCAGCGCGGCGAGCGCGCGGCCGCGCACGCGGTCCCACGACGCCTGCGCGACGAGCAGCATCGCGTGCCCGGGGTGCGCGGCGAGCGCCGCGCCGAGCCGCCGGTCGACCTCGAGGCCGCGCGGGTCCGTTTCGGCGAGCGGCTGCGGCACGCCCGCGGCGCCCAACGCCGCGAGTTCGGCGGCCACGGGCTCGAGCGCGAGCATCGCCTCGAACGCGACCACGTCGGGGTGCCCGGGCGCGATCTCGCGCGCACTGCGCAGACTCGCTTCGGCACCCGCCGCGTCGTGCGCCGCGCGCAGCGGCGCGAACGCGGCGACGTGCGTGCGCAGCAGCCGTTCGCGGGCCTGGGCGAGCCGTTGCGGCGACGCCGCGGCATCGACCTCGGCCGCCGCCGCGGCGATCGCCGCGCGCGCGTGCGACGCCGCCGCCGCGCGGTCGGCGCGCTGCATGGCGAGTTCCATCAGCAGCAGCTCCGCGCGGCTCCGGTGGACCGGGTAGCGCGCGGCCGCCGCCGCCTTCTCGAGGTGCGCGGCGATCTCGTCGCGCGCCGCGGCGAGTTCGCCGGCCGCGACGCGGCGCGACCGCAGCACCTCGACGAGATTGAGCCGCGCCACCGCGTTGTCGGGCTCGACCGCGAGGCTCGATCGCCACAGCGTCTCGGTGTCGCCGAACTCGTGCGCGCGCGAACCGCACAGCCACAGCAGCGGCACGACGCACGCCGCGGCGGCGAACACGCCATGGCGGGGCGACAGCCCGCGCAGCAGCGCCACCAGCGCCACCGCAGCGCCGGGCACCGCGAGGTACAGATAGCGGTCGGCGGCGGCGATCGACGAGGCCGGCCACGCGGTGTTGAACGGCAGCAGGGCCAGGGCGAACGCCGCGAGGCCCGCCGCGGCAGCGCGCGTGCGTGTCCAGCAGGCGGCGAGCAGCGCGGCCAGCAGGAGACCGCCCGCCGCCGCGAGCCCCGGCCCGAGTTCCGCGGCGAATCGTCCGAGCGTCTGCACCTCCGGATGGAGCACGTTGAGTCCCGACGGCCAGAACGTCTGCTGCAGGTAGTGCAGCAGGGCCCCCGGCACCTGCGCGAGCCGGTCCGCGGCCGAGCCCGCCGCGAGCGTGCCCTCGGCGACGGCGTAGGCCCGGTGGTGCAGCGCGATCGGCGCCACCACGAGCGCGAGCGACGCCGGGGCCAGGAACCGCGCGCGCGCGCCGGGCGCGGCGAAGCACACGAGCAGCGCGAGCAGCGGCAGCACGACGGCCGTGGCCTTGGCGTACATCGCGAGCGCCCCGCACAGCGCGATCGCGAGGAACCGCAGCGCGGTCGGCCGGTGCGCCGCCTGCGCCGTCGCGAGCAGCGCGGCGAACACGAACAGGCCGCTCAGCACTTCCTTGCGTCCGGACACCCACGCGACCGACTCGGCGAGCGCGGGGTGCACCACGAACAGCGCGCCGGCCACGTGCGCCGGCAGCGCGGGCAGGCGCAGCCGCAGCAGCAGGCGCACGAACAGCACGCCGGCCAGCGCGTGCAACAGCAGCGACGTGAGGTGCGGCAGCAGCGGGCGCCCGCCGCCGAGCCACCAGTCGAGCCACAGCGACGCGTGCGCGATCGGCAGCCACGCGTTCGCGATCGGCCGCGCCGGAGCGAACACCGCGGCGAGCCCGTCGCGGAACTCCGGGTTGTCGGGGCCGAAGAAGAAGTTGTCGTCGAAGCCGAGGAACTGCGCGCGCAGGGCCGCCGGCAGGTAGGCCACGAGCGCGAGCAGCAGCAGCGCACCGGCCGTGCGGGCGAGGCCGGGCGGCGCTGCGGCCGGCGCGGTGGACCACGCGACGGGCGGCGCGGTGGACCGGACGGTGGGAACTGGAGCGGTCATCCGGAGAGGGCGCAGCAGCGTAGCAGTCTGCCCTTGCGCCGGAGAGGGCCGCCGGCAACTCTGTCGCGGTGATCCACGCGCGCCACCTGCGCCCCGGGAACGCATTCGTCGCCTCGGCGCTGCGGCGGCGCGGGCGGGCGGTCTGGCCGCTGCGCCGGCGCGGCGCCGACCTCGGCTACGCCGTGGAGGTGGTGCGCGGCCGGCCGGCGGCCGCGGCTGCCGGAGCCCGGTGGCGCGCGGCGGAGGCCGTGTTCGTGCCCGGCGTGCTCGGCGCGGGCCTGCGGCGCTGGCGACCGGCGATCGCGGCGTCGCTGGCCATGTTCGACCGCCTGCGCGGCGGCGGTTCGCTGCTCCCGGAGTTCGAGCGGCGCCTCGCTGCCGACGACGACCTTGTCTACGCTGGCAGCACCGTCGGCGGCGACGACGAGCGCGAGATCGAACGCGTGTTCGTCGACGCGCGCCCGGGCGGCGCCACCGCGGCGCGCGACCTGTGGGCGATGCTCGCCTGGCTCGCCACCGACCGCAGCGACCGCTCGCTGCGCGTCCGTTTCTCCAACGGCACCGCGGGGCTCGAGCAGTGGCTCGCCGCGACCGACCTGACCGCGGGCTGGGTCGACCGGTTCGCGGCGCGCGCCTTCCCGGAGTGCGCGGCGGTGCTGTCGTGCCGGCCGCTGCGGCGACTGCTGCAGGACCTGCTCGGGCGCCCCTACCGCCTGTCGGAACGTATCGTCTACAACAACGCGCCCGGCGGCGGCGCGGTCTTCCACCACGATGCGGAGCCGAGCCAGCTCGGGGTCGTGTTCAGCCAGCTCGAGGGCCACACGGGCTGGCTCGCGCTCGGCAAGCGCCGGCTCGCGGACCTGCTGGTGCGGCGCGCCCACGCCGCGTCGCGCAGCGCGGCGATGCGCGCGCTCGACGCCGGCGACGACCAGCAGCTCTGGCGCGTGCTGAACCGCGACGCCGGGTTCACCGCGGAACTCGCCGCGCGCGGCGCGCTGTTCGTGCTGCACGCGGGCGATTGCCTGCTGCTGCCGTCGCACGGCCCCGACGACGTCGCGTGGCATTCGGTGATCGGCCTCGGCGGAGCGCCGAGCCTCGCGCACAGCTACGGCATCTTCGCGCGTCGGCCCGACTACCCGGCGGCGGCGGACCCCTGGCAGCAGGAGGGCCCGTGACCGCCGACCCGGCCCAGGTGCTGCAGCACCTCGCCGCCGCGGCGCGCGCGTTCGGCAGCGATCTGCCGCTGCCGCGCGGGCAGGCCCGGCTGCCGCCCGGGCCGCCGCCAGCGCCCGCGCGCGCCGGCGTCGCCGCCGCGCAGCCGGCCGAGCCGGCGCCGATCCCCGCGCGGCCGGCGACCGACCCACGCGGTGCCCCACCGACCGACCCACCGGCAGTCGCCACGGCCCCGCCCACGGCCCAGGGCGCGGACGACCCGGCCGCGGCGCTGGCCGCGCTGCGCGAGGAACTGCTGCCCTGCACGCGCTGCAAGCTGCACCGCGGTCGCACCACCGTCGTGTTCGGCGAAGGCGATCCGCGGGCCCGCGTGATGTTCGTCGGCGAGGCGCCGGGGGCGCAGGAGGACCGCACCGGCCGGCCGTTCGTCGGCCCGGCCGGGCAGCTGCTCGACCGCATCCTCGGCAGCGCGATGGGCCTGCGCCGCACCGAGGTCTACATCGCCAACGTCAACAAGTGCCGGCCGCCCGACAACCGCCAGCCCGAGGCCGACGAGGTCGCCGCGTGCCTGCCGCACCTGCGCCGGCAGGTGGAGATCGTGCGGCCCGAAGTCATCGTCTGCCTCGGCCGCACCGCGGCGCAGAACCTGCTGGGCACCACCGCCTCGACGACCGCG
>VGXW01000225.1 GCA_016873195.1 Planctomycetota bacterium
GGAGCAGCTCGTGTTCGGCTTCCCGGGCGGCGGGCCGTGGATCCGCCGATCGTGGCCGCGCGACGGCCGGGCAGTCCGCGTGCCTCGGCCGGCGGCGGTCACCGTCGCGCTCGTCGACCCGAGCGGCGCGGCGGTGCCACAGGGCCGCGTGCGCTTCTACCAGGTCGGCGAGCAGTTCCGGCCCATCGACCGCGCGCTGCCGGCTTCCATGCAGCCGGTCGAGGTGGCTCCGGGGCTCTACCGCGGGTCGGCTCCGTGCGAGGTCGTCGCGGTCGCCTCGGCCGATGGCTACGCGCCGGCGATGGCCCAACTGCCCGGCTCGCGCCGCGGCGGCGCGAACCACGTGCTGACGATGCTGCCGCTCCACTGGATCACCGTGCGCACCGTGGACCGCCACGGCACCGCGGTGCCCGGCGCCTCGGTGCGCATCCAGGCGCATGCGAACCCGGAACTGCACTTCCCCGGCGCGCAGTGGGACGCGCTGGCGAACGACCGCGTGCACGTCGGCAGGACCGACGAACAGGGCCTCGTGCGCGTGCCGGTCTGGGACACGTTCCTGTCGCTGCAGGCCGACCACCCGGCGTTCGGTCCGACCCCGGGGCCGAAGCTGCGGCCGATCCCCGAACAGACCGTCGACCTGATGCTGCGGCGGCCGGCGCGCGTGGTGGGCCGGCTCACGTTCCACCAGCGGCCTGCGTCCGCGGGGTTCCGCGTGCGCGCGCTGCAGCAGCCGCCGCCGGGGCACGTGCTGGACGGCAGCGGCTGGCTCGACGAGCAGCTCGCGGTGACCGGCGCGGACGGCGGGTTCGCGTTCCGCGGGCTCGACACCGGCATCTGGGAGCTGCGCCCCGAGCTGCCCTTGCTGCCGGGAGTCGAAGGCGCAGCGGAGCCGGGCAGCAGCTTCCGCGCCGTGCAGGTCATGGTCGCCGAGGACCAGGAACTGCACCTGACGCTCGAGGCCGAACGGACGGCGCTGGCGACGCCGCAGCTCGCCGGCACCATCCGCTTGGACGGCGTGCCGCTCGCGGGCGCGCTGGTGCGGCTGCGCGAACCCACGCGACGCGCGGTCGGCACCGGGCCGCCGACCCGCGTGCGGCGCGACCGGGGCGGCCGGACGCACTTCGAGCCCGCCGATGCGCCGATCGTCTACAGCCATCACCTGACGACGGATTCGTTCGGCGACTTCGCCTTCGCCGACCTGCGCCCGGACACCGACTACGAACTGCGCGTCGACGTGCTCGGGCAGGACCGCCTGCAGTTCCTGCAGCGCCGCGTGGTGCGCACGGGACCGGGCACCCTGGCCTCGCCCGTGCGCGCCGACGTCGACCTGACCACGGGCTCGCTGCAGCTCACGTGCACGATGCACGGCCAGTCGGCCGGCAATCGCATGCTGCGGCTGCGCCAGGTGGGTTCCGACGGCGGCGAGTTCGCGCGGTTCGAGGTGCTGACGTCGGCCTACGGCGTCGCGACCGTCGACCGCCTGCCCGCCGGCAGGTGGACCATCGAACCGGTGCACGGCAGTTCGTGCCGGCCCGCGGAGTTCACGCTCAGGCCTGGCGAGAGCGCGTCGCTGCAGGTGGAGCTGTCGCTGCACTGACCGCGGGCCCGGCGACGACGCGGCCGCGCCCGGCGCGTCGGCTCTCGAGCTGCAGCCGCGCGAAGCCGGCGAGTTCGCCGCGCCGGTCGACGCGCAAGGCGCGGCGCCAGCACCGGGCCGCGCGCGCGGGCTGCCGGACCCGCCGCAGCGCGTTGCCGAGCGCGAGCCACGCGGCCCCGTCCCACGGGTCGGTGCGCACGAGCGCGCGGAACGAACGCACCGCCGCCGGCAGATCGCCGCGCAAGTAGGCGGCGAGCCCCGCGCCAAAACGCGCCGGCCGTGCCCTGGCCGCGGCCGACCAGCGCCGCCGCCACAGCGCGAAGGCGAGCGCGGCCATGGTCAGCAGCGCCGTGCCCTGCAGCACCCCGAGCGCGATCGCGTACTCCGGCCGCGCGCCGCCGTGCACGAACCGCTCGATCAGCGCCCAGTCCGCGCCGATCCACAGCAGCGCCGTGGCCAGGCCGCCGGCGAGCAGCCGGCCCGTGCGCAGGTAGTACCACGCCGCCGCCTGGCCGACCGCGAACAGCAGCAGGTTGGGCAGCAGCGCGTCGGGGAACACGGTGCCAGAGGCTACGGGCGCCCCGGTGCCGGCGCCAGGACCGGCGCGCGCGCGGGATCCGCCTGCTAACGTTCGGCCTCGCTCCGATGTCGCTCGACAGCCTCCACCTCTACCTGCTGTTCACTCCCCAGGCCTGCCCGCGCGATCCCTTCGCCACGCTCGCCGCCGCACTGGAGGCCGGCGTCGACCTCGTGCAGTGGCGCAGCAAGGACCCTGACCGCCCCGGCTTCGAACGCGCGCGCGCGCTGTGCCAGCGCGCCTCTGTGCCGTTCGTCGTCAACGACGACGTGATGCTCGCCGTGCGCAGCCGCGCCGCGGGCGCGCACGTGGGCCAGGAGGACATGCCGGCCGACGCGGCGCGCAAGCTGCTCGGCCAGGGCTGGCTCGGCGTCAGCACGCACGACCGCGAGCAGCTCGCCGCGGCAGTGGCGGCCGGCGCCGACTACCTAGGCTTCGGGCCGTGCTTCCCGACCGCGACGAAGGGCTACGCCGCGGGCAAGGCGCCGACCGAGATCGCCGCCGCCGTCGCCGCGGCCGCGCAGGCCCGCGTGCCGCTGTTCGCGATCGGCGGCATCACGGCGGCGAACCTGTCGGCCCTGCGCGCGCTCGGCGTGGAGCGGATCGCCGTCAGCAGCGCGGTGCTCGCCGCCGACGACCCGGCGGCCGCCGTGCGCGAACTGCGGCGCCTGCTGCCGGCACCGCGCTGATCGCGGGCCGCCGACGGGGATCGTTCACGCGATCAGCATCGCATCGCCGAACGAGAAGAACCGGTACCCGCGCGCCACCGCCTCGGCGTAGGCCGCGAGCACGCGCTCGCGGCCAGCGAACGCGGCGACCAGCATCAGCAGCGTCGACTGCGGCAGGTGGAAGTTCGTCAGCAGCGCGTCGACGACCACCCCCGGTCGCCCCGGGTACAGGAACAGCGACGACTCGCCAGCACCCGCCGCCACCGTGCGCCCGGGCCGGGCGCAGGTCTCGAGCGTGCGCGCGCTCGTGGTGCCGACCGCGATCACGCGGCCGCCGCGCGCGCGCGCCGTCTCGACCGCCGCCGCGGTCGTCTCCGGCAGCTCGTAGGCCTCGCTGTGCATGCGGTGCTGTTCGACCTGCTCGGCGCGCACCGGCGCGAACGTGCCTTCGCCGACGTGCAAGGTCACGGTGGCGAGTTCGACGCCCAGCGCAGCGATGCGCGCCAGCAGCTCCGGCGTGAAGTGCAGGCCCGCGGTCGGCGCCGCGACCGCGCCCGGCACGCGCGCGTAGACGGTCTGGTAGCGCTCGCGGTCCACGGCGGGGTCCTCGCGGCCATCGCGCGCGATGTAGGGCGGCAGCGGGGCCCGGCCGCAGCGTTCCAGCTCGGCCGCGACGTCGCCGCCGCGCGCGCGCAGCTGCACGCGCCAGCGGCCGCCGCCGAGTGCCTCCTCCAGCGCCACCGTGATCGCGCCGCCCTCCATCGCGAGTTCGTGGCCACCGCGCAGCTTCTTGCTCGGTTTCACGAACGCCTCGCCGCGCCCGTCGTCGAGCCGCAGCAGCAGGCACTCGCAGGCTCCGCCGCCCGGCCGCACGCCGCGAAGCCGCGCCGGCCGCACGCGCGTGTCGTTGAGCACCAGCAGGTCGCCCGGCGCGAGGAACCGCACCAGGTCGCGGAACACGCAGTGCTCGACCGCCCCGGTGGCCCGGTCCAGCACCAGGAGCCGCGCGCTGTCGCGCGGGTTCGCGGGCTCGTTCGCCACGAGGTGGGCCGGCAGCGGGAAGTCGAAGTCGGCGACGCGCACGGGCCCGTCATACCGCGGGCCCCCGTTGCCCGCGACGGCCGCGCGCGCGAGCATGCGGGCGATGATCGATCCCCTCCGGCGCCTGCTGCCCGCCGCCCCGCTGCTGCTCGGCGCCGCGTGCGGCGGCGGCAGCAGCAGCACGCCGATCGGCAGCGGCGGCCAGCCGCCCGAGCTGCTCGCGTGCCGCGCGCGGATCGACAACCCGCACGGCTTCGCCGAGATCGCGTTGCGCACGGCGCAGAACCTCGGCAACGGCCGGGTCGCCGACCGCGCCGGCCGCGAACGGCACGCGCGGCTGCACCCCGACGGCAACACCGTCGTGTTCGCGCGCGAGCGCACGGCCGGCGAACCGCAGAGCCGCGAGCTGTTCACGTCGACGCTCGACGGTTCGCGCGGCGAACTGCGGCTCACGCTCGACACGGCGCTCGACGACGAACCGTGCTGGTCGCCGGCCGGCGAGTCGATCCTGTTCGCCAGCGAGCGCGCCGGCAGCCGCGCCCTGTGGCTCTGCGCCGCCGACGGCAGCAACGTGCGGCAGTTCCTGTCGCCGCCGCCGGGCGGCAGCGACGGCGAGCCCGACTGGTGCCGCGCCACGAACCGGGTCGCCTGGAGCCGCCGCGACGGCAACGGCCACCACTCGCTGTGGCTCGTGCACGGCGACGGCACCGGGATCGTGCAGCTGACCGACGGCGGCAGCGCCCAGGGTCCGGACCGCGGCGACCACCATCCGGCGTTCTCGCCCGACGGCAGCGTGGTCGCGTTCGCCCGGCGGACCGGCAGCGATGCAGCCAGCCTGTGCGCAGCGGCCGTCGCGACCGGCGCCGTCACGGTCCTGCACGCCGGCCCGGGCGAGGCGGACCTGCCGCGCTTTTGTCCGGCGGGCGACCGGATCCTGTTCGGTCTCGCCGAGCCGCGACTCGGCCGCGGCACGCTGCGGCTGGCGATGCTGCCGGCCGGCGGCGGCGAACCCGTGCTGCTCTGGCCCGACGAGCGCTGGCGGCTCGAGGGCGTCGACGCGCTGCCGGCGCTGCCCGCGGCCCCCGCCGCCGCGGCGCCGGTGCCGCTCGACGTCACCGGCGCGACGATCCAGATCGCGGCGGGCAACGGCCAGTACGGCGCGCGCGCGCAGCTCGCGGCGGCCGACGGCGACGAGTTCACGGTGCTGACCGAGACGAGCGGGGGCCACGAGATCGCCGGCATCAACTGCCGCTTCGACCTGCCGGTCGCGGCGGCCGAACACGTGCTCGAACTGCGCGTGCGCGCCGTCGCGCGCGTCGGGCGCACGGGCGGCGACACGGCGCTGCGCATGTCGGTCTACAACCCGGTCGACGAGCGCTTCGACACCGCCGTCGAGCTGCAGCCGCTCGACACGGCCCCGCACACGCTCGGGGTCAGGACCGCGAGCCTGCGCCACGTCACGCGCGAGCGCCAGTTCCGCGTCACCGTCGTCGGCGAGATCGCCGCGGGTGCGCGCAGCGAACTGCGCGTCGACCTCGTCGAGGTCGTGCTGGTCGCGCGCGCGAGCCCGCCGTGACCCGCCGGCAGGCTCTGCCGACCCGCCGGAGGCTGTTTTCGCTGGCGGCCCGCGCCGGGCTGCCTAATCTTCGGCCCCTCGCCGCGGGAAACCTCCACGACCGTGCCGCACGCCACCCTGCTCGTGATCCCTGCCTACCGCGAAGCCAGCCGCGTCGGCGACGTGGTGCGCGAGGTCGCGGCACTCGGGCTGCCGCTCGACGTGCTCGTCGTCGACGACGGCAGCCCCGACGGCACGGCCGACGAAGCGCGCGCGGCGGGCGCCCTGGTCGTGAGCCACGCCTTCAACCTCGGCTACGGCTCTGCGCTGCACACGGGCTACTGCTACGCGGTGCGTTCGGGCTACCAGCGGGTCCTGCAGATGGACGCGGACGGCCAGCACGAGGCGGCGATGCTGCAGAACCTGCTCGCGGCGCTCGACGCGGGCGCCGACGTGGCGCTGGGGTCGCGCTACCTCGACGGCCAGCCGCCGCGCGCGAGCCTCGCCCGCCGCGCCGGCACCCGGCTGTTCGCGTGGATCGCGAGCCGCTGGACCGGCGTGCGGATCACCGACCCGACCAGCGGGTTCCAGGGTCTCTCCGCGCGCGCGGTCCACCTGCTCGCGAACGATGGTTTCCCGGAGGACTACCCGGACACCGACGTGCTGGTCGGCCACGCGCGCGCCGGCATGCGCCTCGTCGAGGTGCCGGTGCGCATGCACGAACGCCGCGGCGGGCTGTCGATGCACCGCGGCGCGCGCATCGCCTACTATGGCTACAAGATGCTCGTGACCCTGCTGCTGCTGCCGGTGCGGCGCCCGACGCCGCTGCGCAATCGCGACTCCGTGGCGAGGTTTCCGTGATCGGCGCCCTCGCTGCGTTCGCCGCGTCCGCCGCGTCCGCGCCGGCTCCGGAACTGCAACCGCTGCCGGGCCGCCAGCAGGCGGTCGCGATCGGGCTCGCCGCCGCCGTGCTGCTGCTGGTGATCGAGCTGGTGCGCCGGCGCAAACTGCGCGAAGAGTACTCGTGGCTGTGGGTCTCGACCGCGCTGCTGCTGATCGTGCTCGCGATCGACCAGGACCTGCTCGTGTGGCTCAGCGGCTGGATCGGCGTGGCGAGCCCGGTCTCGACCCTGTTCTTCGGCGCCTCTGTGTTCCTGCTGGCCCTGGTGCTGCAGTTCTCGGTGCGGTTGAGCCGGCTGACGCACCGGCACCGCACGCTCGCGCAGCGGCTCGCGCTGCTCGAGGACGAGGTGCAGCGCCTGCGCGCCGGCGCGGGCCAGGCGGGCGCGGCGCCGCCGCGCCGCACCGAGCCCGGCCGCGACGAGGTCGCGTAGGCGCGTGGCCGACCCCGGCAGGCCCGAGGTCGACGCGGCCCAGGCGCTCGCGCGCGTCGTCGCCGCCGAGTTCCGCCGCCGCCTGCAGGGCGAATACGTGCCGCGCATCCGGCGTTGCGTCGAGCGGCTCGGCGACGCGGGCACCTGGCAGCGGCCGGCGCCGAACTGCAACTCGGTCGGCAACCTGCTGCTGCACCTCGCGGGCAACACCACGCAGTGGATCCTCGCGACGTTCGGCGCGTGCGACGACCGGCGCGACCGCCCGGCGGAGTTCGCCGCCCGCGGCGGTGCGACGGCGCGCGAACTGGTCGACCAGCTGGCCGCGGTGGTCGACCGCGCCTGCGACCTCGTCGACGGCCTCGCCGTCGCCGACCTGCTGCAGCCCCGCACGGTGCAGCAGCGCTACCGCGAGACCGGGCTGGCGGCCGTGCTGCACGTGCTCGAGCACTTCGCGGGCCACGCCGGCCAGATCTACGCGTGGACCAAGCAGGTCACCGGCGAGGACCTGCGCTTCTACGACCTGTGAGCGCCTCCGCCGCGGCGCGGGGGGCCGCGCGGCGCGCCGCCGCAGGATCGCCAGGAAGAACCCGTCGGTGCCGTGCCGGTCGGGGCGCAGCGACAGGAACGTTCCCGTCGGATCGGCGATCGGCCTCGCCACGGCACCGCCGAGCACTTCGGCCAACCGCACCAGCTCGAGCCCGGGGCACCGATCGAGCAGCGCTTCGACGGCCCGCTCGTTCTCGTCGGCGAACAAGGAACAGGTCGCGTAGACGAGCCGCGCACCGGGACGCAGCGCGGCCGCGGCGCGATCGAGCAGCGCGTCCTGCGTCGCCCGCAGCGCCCCGAGGTCCGCCTCGGCGAGCCGCCAGCGCGCCTCGGGACGCCGCCGGAGCGAACCCGTGCCGCTGCACGGTGCGTCGACGAGCAGCCGGTCGGCGGCGGCGGCGAACGAACCGACCGGCCCGGGCCAGTCGCCTTCGGGCACGGTCAGCGCGCGCACGTTGCCGGCCCCGGCGGCCCGCGCACGCCGGCGCAGCGCCTCGAGCCGGCCTTCGTGCACGTCGGTGGCGAGGATCGCGCCGCGGTTCCGCAAGATCGCGGCCAGCGCCAGGGTCTTGCCGCCGGTCCCCGCGCAGAGATCGAGCACCATCCCGCGCGGCGGCGGCGCCACCGCGAGTGCGGCGAGCTGGCTCGCCTCGTCCTGCTGCTCGAAGGTCCCCGCCGCGTAGGCCCGCGTCGCGAACAGGTCACTGTCCCCGTCGACGACGAGGCCGAACGGCGAGAACCGCGTCGGGCGCGCCGTGATCCCCTCGGCCGCGAGCGCCTCGGCGAGCCCGTCGCGGCCCGCGCAGCGCAAGGGGTTGGCGCGGATCGTGCGCGGTGCAGGCTGCAGCAGGGCCGCCC
>VGXW01000226.1 GCA_016873195.1 Planctomycetota bacterium
GCGCCCGTCGCGACGGGCTGCACCTCGGCTTCGCGCCCGGCCGCCGCGACGCCCGCGCCGACCTCCGCAGCCAGCGCGCGCCCGCCGTCGCGCAGCGCCGGCGGGCGCCGTGCCGGCTGCCGGCCGGACCTCGGCATCGCGAGGCCCACGTCCCCGGCCGCAGCAGCCGGCGGCTCGTCGGCCCGCGCCAGCGCCGCACCGGGCACCGGACCGGCAGGCGGCGCCGCGCGCGCTGGATCGGCCGCGGGCAGGGTGCGCGCGGCAGCGACTGCAGCGGCGACGGGCGCCGGAGCGGCCAGCGCGATCCGTTGCGGCGACCGTGCGATGGTGACGGCGGCGTCGGCGGCCGCCGGAGCGCCCACGGCGGCAGCCGGAGCCGGGTCGCGGAGCGCGACCGCCGCAGCACCGCTGCGCCGCGCCGGCTGCGGCGCCGGAGCGCGCGTGGGCAGCGGCGGCACGAGTTCGTGTCCGGCGCCGGCCAGCGCCGTCGCCGGGGCGGTGGGCGCACGCCCCGAGCCCTCCAGCGCCTCGGCCGGCGCGGGCTCCCGGACGGCCGCCGCGGTCCCCGCGGGTGCCACGGCCACGATCTGCGCCGCCGCTGCGGCGAACGGCACGACGCCCTGCGCCGCCGCCTCGCCGCGCTGCACGGCTGCGTCGGCCGCCGCACGATCCCGCAGTTCCGCTGCCGCCACCGGCGCCGCGCGCGCCGCGGGGAATGCCGCTCCGGCCACGGGCGGGCCGGGCAACGGTGCCGCGACCTCCGCGCCGGCGGCGAGCGAGACCCCGGGCAGCACGACCACCACGGCCTGCTGGCTGCTGCTGGCGGGCGCCGCGGCCGGCCGCGCGGCGGCGGCGGCCGGAGCCGCCATCGCGGCGAGTTCCCGCGCGGCGATCGCCGCCGGCGCATCGCTGCCCGCGCGCAGCGGATCGGCCGCCGCGGCCGCGTCGAGCAGCACCGCCGTGGCCGTGACCGCGCTCGGCCCGTGCTGCGCTTCGCGGTTGCCCTCGGGCGCCTGCGGCGCAGCCTCGGCCGGTCGTTCCAGCGCGACCTCGGGCGCCGCCGCAGCGAGTTCGCGCACCGCGGGGTCGAAGCGCACTTCGGCGGCGAGGTCGACGAGCCGCTGGCCCGCGGTTCCCGCCGTGCCCGCGTCCGCCTGCGCCACGAGTTCGACCCGCAGACCGCCGCCGTCGTCCCGGCCGCGCAGCAGGGCCCCCGTGATCTCGACGCCCATCAGCCACAGCAGCAGCAGCACGTGCAGCAACAACGACACGAGCAGGCACTGCGCGAGCAGGTCGAGCGCCCGCCAGCGGCGGCCCAGGTGCAGCAACACCAGCAGCAGGAGGCAGGTGCCCGCGAAGCCGAGCAGCAGCCATTCGAGCCAGCGCTGCCCCGGCCACCACGGGTAGACCTCGCGCGCGCGCGAGCGGAACCACAGGCTCGCGTCGCCGTCGCCGCTGCGCGCCTGCAGGAGCCCGAGTTCGAATCCGTCGCCGGACGGCGACGGCGCGCGCAGGTCCGCGACGCCCCAGCCCGCGCCGACCACCTCGGGCGCGGCGAACTCGCCGTTGCAGCAGCTCGCGCGCAGCAGGCTGAGCCCACCGCGCTGCTGCCGGCGCACGAACCACAGCGCCCCGCCGTCGGCGGCGAACGCCGGATCGCGGTCGACCGCGCCGGCGCCGCGCCGCCGCGGTGCCGGCTCCTCGAACAGCGGCCGCGGCGGATCCGTTCCGCCGGGACGCCAGGTCAACAACACGCCGCCGTCGCCTGCCGCGCGCTGCGCTTCGATGCGCACGAACACCAGCGCGCTGCCGTCGGGAGCCGGTGCCGGGTCGCATTCGTCGAGCGGCGAGTTCGCGGCGGCGACGGGCTCGGGCGCGCCGAAGCCGGCCCCGGTGCTGCGCGCGACGTAGAGGTCGTAGCCGCCGGCCCCGCCGGGCCGGTCGGACGCGAACCAGATCCGCCCGTCGGCGCCCACCGCGGGCGCCAGTTCGTGGTGCGGCGAGTTCAGCGCGAACGCCGGCTCGGGCGGCACGGCCGGCCGCGCCGGATCGAACAGCACGAGGTCGGTCGACCCACCGGGCAACGAACGGCCGTAGAGCAGCCGCCCGTCGCGCAGGCGCGCCACGCGCCCCTGCACCGGGCCGGGCAGTTCGGCGACCACTTCGGGCGTCGGCCACTCGACCATGCCCGCGCCCGCGAGGTCGGCGCCCGCGACGACCCGCTGCCCGTCGGTGTAGTAGACCGGGCGGCCGATCCGCAGCCCGGCGTAGACCGACGCGGCGACCAGCAGGGCACCCCACAGGAGCCGCATCAGCAGTCGCCGTGGTCCCTCGCGCATCGCCGGGTCCTCCGCCTACTGCTGCCGCGCCGGCAGCGCCGCGAAGTCGACCCGGGTGATCTTCGCGAGCCGGCACGCGTCGAGCACCTGCAGGCCGAGCCCGAACCGCGCCGCTTCGTCGCCGCGCACCAGCACGGACTGGTCGGCCCGGCGCGCCGCCGCCGCCGCGAGTTTCTGCCGCAGCGCCTCGAGCGTGACCTCGCGCCCCTCGACCGACATGCGGCCGTCGGCGAGCACGTTGACGACGATCTGCTGCCCCGGCGCGCCGGGCTGGCCGGAGCGGGCCTCGGGCAGCCGCAGGTCGAGTTCGACCTCCTCGCGCGCCAGCGTCGTCGCGGCCAGGAAGAAGATCAGCAGCAGGAACACCATGTCGATCATCGGCGTCAGGTTCATGACCTGGTCGCCGCCGTCCTCCTCGCCGAGTTCAGCCCGCATGGCGAGCCCCTGCGGCCGGCGCCTCCGCCGGCGAGGCGGGCGGCGCCGCGAGCGCCACGATGGCGGGTTCCAGCGCGTCGCCGATCGCCGCGACGAGCCGCCGCGCGCGCGCCTGCAGGTGGGCGCCGACCAGCGTCGCCGGGATCGCGACGAACAGCCCGAAGATCGTCGTGTAGAGCGCGACCTTGATGCCGGCCGCCAGGGCCTCGCTGCTCTCCGACCTGCCGAGCCCCGTGTGCTCGACCGCGGCGAACGCGTCGGCGATGCCGAGCACCGTGCCGAGCAGCCCCAGCAGCGGCGCGACCGCCGCCATCAGCGTGATGCCGCGGATGTTGCCGCGCAGCAGCGCGGCTTCCTTGACCAGCTGGTCCTCCATCGCCTTCTCGACGTCCGCGAGCCGATGCCCGCGGCGGCGCAGCCCGGCAGCCAGCACGCGCGCGGCCGGGGCGCGGGCCTCCTGGATGCCGGCGGCGATCACGCCGGCGCGCCCCTGGACCACCTGCCCGACCGCGTCGGCGACCACGGCAGGCAGCACGCGGCTCTTGCGCAGGCTCAGGTAGCGCTCGAGCGCGAGCCCGAGCACGACCACCGAGCAGCCGAAGATCGGCAACATCAACACGCCGCCGTCGGCGAAGAACTGGCCGACGGTCGCGACGACGTTCGGCTCCTGCATCACGGGGGGCAGACACATGGTGGCTCCTGGTCGCTGCTCAGCCGTCGCCGAGCTGCTGCTTCGCGGCGGCGGCCTCCTCGCTGCCGCCGTGCCGTTCGACGAGTTCGCGGAAGAAGCGCCGGGCCTTCTCCGGCTGCTGCAGACGCAGGTAGACGAGGCCGGCCTGCAGCAGACCCTTGCGCACCCATTCCGCGTGCGCGTAGAGGATCGGCAGCTTGACGAACGCGTCGGCGGCGCCCTGCAGATCGCCGCGCAGGGCGCGGGCCTCGCCGATGCGGAACTGCGCCTCCGCGGCGAGCGGCCCCTCGCTGAGCCCGGTCGCGCGCACGAGGTGCGGCTCGGCCTTGTCGGGTTCGCCGCGCAGCAGGCGCGCGCGGCCCATCGCGAGTTCGGCGCGCGCCGCCTCGGCGGGGTCGCGCCCGGCGACCTGTAGCCACGGCGACAGCGCCGCGACGGCGGCCTCGCCGTCGCCCGCCGCCACCGCGCACTCGCCGAGCAACAGGCGCGCCCGGTCGGCCCGCTCGTGCTGCGGCGCCGCGCGCAGCAGCTCCCGCAACCGCGCGCACGCCGCGCGCGGATCGCCCAGGCGCGCGTCGCACTCCGCGCCGAGGAAGAGCCCCTCGGGCGCGAGCACCTCGCCCGGCAGCGCGGCGAGTTCGGCGAACCGATCGCGCGCCGCCGCCAGCCGCTGCGGGTCCGCGCCGGCGGCCTCGAACTCGGCGAAGCCGAGCCGGTAGAGCGCCCGGCCGCGGTGCGCACCCTGCACCTGCTCGAGCAGTCCGCGCGCTCTGGCGAGGTCCTTCTGCTCGAGCGCCGCGAGCCCGAGGTGCAGCTTCGCCTCCGCCGCGAGCTCCGCGTCGCCGCCGGCCGCCGCGACGATCGCGAACGACGCGAGCGCCGCCGCTTCGTCGCCGGCCGCGCGCTGCGCCCAGGCCAGTTCGTAGGCCAGCCGGTCGCGCCGTTCGTAGCCGCCGTCCTGCAGCAGCGCGCCGAGCGTGCGCACCGCCGCGGCCGCATCGCCGCCGCGCGCCTCGGCGACGCCGAGCGCGTAGCGCATCGCGGGCGCCTTGCCGTGCGCCGGGTAGCGCTGCAGGAAGGACCGCGCCGCGGCCGCGGCCGCCGCCCATCGCTGCTGGCGGTGGCCCAGCGCGGACTCCAGTTCGAGCAGCCCCGCGAGCTGCTCCCCCGCCGCGCCGTGCGCCACGCCGGCCGCGAGCCACTTCGCGCACGCCTCGTCGTCGCCGAGTTCGAACGCGCACCAGGCCCGGCCCGCGAGGGCGCGCGCGCCGGCCGCATCCTGGCGTTCCTGCAGCCCGGCGAACAGTCCGTCGGCGGCACGGAAGTCGCCCTGCTGGTAGGCCAGCTCCGCCTGCTCGAGCCGGTCGGCGGCCGGATCGCCGCCGGGGACCTTCGCCGCGGCCTCGGCCGCGCGCGCGAGCCGGGCCTGCGCCGCCGCGAGGTCGCCGCGCTGCCGCAGCACGCGCGCCGCGACGCGTTCGCTGCGGTCGAGGAACGCCCCGTCGCGGTAGCGCGCGCGGTAGCGGTCCGCCGCCGCGAGCGCCGCGTCCGGCTGTCCCGCGTCGAGCAGCGCCAGCGCCTGCATCGCCAGCGCCTCCTCGGCGAATGGCCCCTTGGCCGCCGCGGCGATCGCACCGAAGCGCGCCGCCGCGTCGGCCCGGTCGCCGCGCAGGTAGCGGCACCACGCGAGCTTCCAGGCCACCTTGTCGCGGAACGCCGGCGCGTCGCCGAGTTCGCGGTAGCCTGCTTCCGCCGGCTCGTAGCGCTGCTGCGCGAACAGGTTCTCGGCCACCGCGAACGCCGCCGCCGCGGCGAGCCGGTGCGGCGGGGCGAGCGCGAGCAGTTCCCTGGCGCGGGCCGTGGACTCGTCGTGGCGGCCGAGCTGGTGCAGCGCGAAGCACGCGCCGTAGAGCGCGTCGCCGAACAGCGCGGCACCCGCGTCCTGCGGCACCGCCGCGTAGGCCGCGAACGCTTCGGCCCAGCGGCCGAGGTTCGCGTGGGCCTCGCCGAGCGCGAACGACAGCCGCGGCCGGTCCGCCGGGGCCGCCGCGGCGAGGGCCTGCTGCAGCTCGGCGACCGCCTGCTCGCCAGCGCCGCTCGCGAGCGCGCACAGCCCCGCGAGTTCGCGCGCCGCCGGCGCGAGGTCGGCCGGCGCCCCCTCGGCGAGCAGCGGCGCCAACGCCTCGCTGGCCGCGGGATACTGCCGGAGCCGGTAGCGCGCGCGGCCGAGTTCGAGCCGCGCCTTCGGCGCCAGTTCCGAGTCCGGATGCCGCTCCAGGAAGCCCGCGAAGGCCGCCGCGGCCGCCTTCTGGTCGTCGCGGCCCAGCGCGACCCAGCCGAGCCCGTAGTCCGCGTCGTCGGCGAACGGCGACTCCAGCCGGCGCGCCGCCTCGAAGCCGCGCCGCGCGCCGTCGTGGTCCCCCTGCCGCAGCCGCGCGTCGGCCTGCAGGTAGAGGCACTCGCCCTTCGCCGCGTCGTCGGGTGCCGCGGCCGCCGCGTCGCCGAAGGCGCGGCCCGCCGCGTCGTAGGCCTGGCCGCGCAGCTGCGCGAAGCCGAGCTGGTAGAGGGCCGGGAACCGGTACGAGGCCTGCTCGCCGGTCGCGGCCGCGCCCGCCGCCGCGAACTGCTCCGCCGCGCGCGCATCGTCGCCGAGTTCCCGCAGCCCCTCGCCGGCCGCGAAGTGCGCCGGCGGCCGCAGGTAGTGGTCCTGGCCGACCTCGCCGAGCAGCGCGACGAACTGTTCGACCGCACCGCGGTGCTCGCCCTTGCCCTCGAGCAGGGTGCCGAGCCGGTAGCGGCATTCGGGCCGCAGCCGGAACTCCGCGCCCGCGGCCTGCAGCGACGCGCGCAGCGCGGCGATCGCGCCGTCCACCTGCCGCAGCTCCGCGCGGCAGCTGCCGAGCCGGTAGTGCGCTTCGGCGGCGAGCGCGTGGCCCGGGGCCTGCTTCAGGAACGCCTCGTACTGGCGCGCGGCCTCCTCGAACAGGCCGCGCTGCTGCAGCCCGTTCGCGAGCTGCCAGCTCTCGGGGGGACGCTGCTGCTGGGCCGGTGCGGGGCAGGCGCACAGCAGGACGAACGCGGCGGCGCGGGCGGTGGCGGACATCGATGGAGCTTCGCGCGGTGAGCCGGAGGATTCCGACCGCGGGTCGCGCAACGTAACGGTCCGGGCTGCGGCGCGGGAGGCGCTTGCCGCAACGCCGCGCCGCCGCCGGCCGCCGCTGCCGAGCTCTGCCCGGGAAACCTGCCATGGCATGGCGCGCTCCCGGCGCCGGGGCACAATGCGCCTACGCTCGCGATGCCGCCCACCATGTTCCGCCGCCTCCTGCTCGCCGGCACGATCCTGCTGGTCGCCGCCACGTGCACGAACCTGCGCACCCGGCCGGAACGCTCCGGAACCACGGATCCCCCGGCACCGCCCGGCGCGGCCCGGGCCGCGGCCGCCGCGCCGGCGCGGCCGGGCCAGATCCTGCCCGAAGCACCGCCGCTGCAGCGCGAGTTCCGCGGCGCCTGGGTCGCCACCGTCGACAACATCGAAACGCCGAGCCGGCCCGGGCTGCCGACCGAGACCGCGCGCAGCGAACTCGACGCGATCGTCGCGCGCGCCGTGCAGCTGCGGCTCAACGCGCTCGTGTTCCAGGTGCGTCCCGCCGCCGACGCGTTCTATCCCTCGACGCTCGAGCCGTGGTCGGAGTGGCTGACGGGCGCGCAGGGCCGCGCGCCGAAACCCGCATGGGATCCGCTGCAGCACCTGATCGCCGCCTGCCACGCGCAGGGTCTCGAAGTGCACGCGTGGTTCAACCCGTACCGCGCCGCGCATCCCGCCGGCAAGTCCAGGCCGGCGAAGAACCACGTGCTGCGGCGGCTGCCGGACGCCTGCGTGGCCTACGGCGCCTACCGCTGGATGGACCCCGGCGAGCCGCGTTCGGCCGCGCACAGCCTCGCGGTGATCCGCGACGTGGTCGCGCGCTACGACGTCGACGGCGTGCACATCGACGACTACTTCTACCCCTATCCCGACAAGGGCCAGGACTTCCCCGACCAGCGCAGCTTCCAGCGCTACCAGCAGAAGGGCGGCCGGCTCGCGCGCGCGGAGTGGCGCCGCGCCAACATCGACGGCTTCGTGCAGCGGCTCTACGACGTGGTGCACCACGAGAAGCCCTGGGTGCAGGTCGGCATCAGTCCGTTCGGCATCGCGCGGCCGGGCGTGCCCGCGGGCATCCAGGCCGGCATCGACCAGTACGCCCAGCTCTACGCCGACGTGCAGCGCTGGCTGCACGAGGGCTGGCTCGACTACCTCGCGCCGCAGCTCTACTGGCCGATCGACCAGAAGCCCCAGAGTTTCGCCGTGCTGCTGCCGTGGTGGCACGCGCAGAACCGCCTGCAGCGGCACATCTGGCCCGGGATCAACCCCGGGCGCATGCTGCAGGCGAAGCCGCCGATCCGCGCCGGCGAACTGACCGACCAGCTCGCGCTGCTGCGCGCGCAGCCGGTGAGCCAGGGCCACGTGCACTTCAGCTTCAAGGCGCTGCGGACCGACGCGCCGCACGTCGCCGGCGCGCTGCGCGCCGGACTCTACGCGGAGCCCGCCGTCGCGCCGGCATCGGCGTGGCTGAAGGCCCCGGTACCCGGGCCGACGGACGCCCGCGTCGAACGCGATGGCGACGCGGCCGCGGTGGTCTGGCACGCCGATCCGGCGACGCGCTTCGT
>VGXW01000227.1 GCA_016873195.1 Planctomycetota bacterium
AGCGTCGCGTGGAAGCTCGCGACCAGCTGGTGCGGCAGCTTGCGCAGGAAGCCCACCGTGTCGGTCAGCAGCACCGTGCGGCCGCCGGTCAGGCGCCAGGGCCGCGTGCGCGTGTCGAGCGTCGAGAACAGGCGGTTCTCGGCCAGCACGCCGGCGTCGGTGAGCCGGTTCATCAGCGTCGACTTGCCCGCGTTCGTGTAGCCGACGAGCGCCACCGTGAACAGGTCGGGCCGCGCCGCGACCTCGCGCTCCTTGCGTTCGCCGATGCGCTGCAGCTCCTTGGTCACGGCGGCGATGCGCGTGCGCAGCAGGTTGCGGTCGACGTCGATCTGCTTCTCGCCGGCACCGCCGCGCACGCCGATGCCGCCGCGCTGGCGCTCGAGGTGCGTCCAGCGCCGGCGCAGGCGCGGCATCTCGTACTGCAGCGCGGCCAGTTCGACCTGCAGCCGCGCCTGCGGCGTGCGCGCGTGCATGCCGAAGATCTGCAGGATCAGTTCGCTGCGGTCGATGCACGGCACGCCGGCCGCGGCCTCGATCGCCTTGGCCTGGTTCGGCGTCAGCGAGTCGTCGCAGATCACCGCGCCGCTGTGCGCGAGTTCGACGGCCTCGGCGAGTTCCTCGAGCTTGCCGGCGCCGAAGTAACCGTGGGGATCGGCGTGGCGGCGGTGCTGCACCATGCACCCGGCGACCACGAAGTCCGCGGTCTCGGCGAGCAGCTGCAGTTCGTGCAGCGCCTCGGCCGGACTGCGCGGATCGCCCATCGGCACGAGGCCGAACAGGATCGCCTCGGTGGCATGGCCGGCGGCGGCGTCGAGGTCGGGGTCGCTGCGCAAGGGGTCACCGATCGGTCGGCTCGCCGGCGCGGCCCAGCACGGTGGCGATGGCGCCCGCGGGCGTGCGGTGCAGGTAGATGCGGCGGCAGAAGCCGGGGTCGTCGCGCTTCTTGAAGTCGCTGCGGAAGTGCGTGCCGCGCGACTCCTGCCGCGCGTACGAGCCCTCGGCGACCAGCGCCGCGACCGTCAGCATGTTCGCGAGCTCGCAGGTGCGCTGCTCGCGCAGCGGCGCGCGCACGAGGTAGTGGTGCCAGAAGCCGATGCGCGCGCGCGCGTCGGCGAGGCCGCCGGCTTCGCGGCTCAGGCCGACCTGCCGCCACATCATGCTCTTCAGCGAGTAGAGCAGGTCGTCGTGCAGCAGTGCCGGCGGTTCGGCGGCCGTCGCCGGCACGGTGCCGGCGCGCGGCAGGCCGGGGTGGGCGCGGTCCGCCTCCGCGGCGGCCGCCCGGCCCGTGGCGCGGCCGTAGACGGCGCCTTCGAGCAGCGAGTTCGACGCGAGCCGGTTGGCCCCGTGCAGGCCGGTCGACCCCGTCTCGCCGACCGCGAACAGGCCGGGCACGGAGGTGCGCCCGTCGTTGTCGGTGGCGGCGCCGCCGACGAAGTAGTGCGCGCCGGGGCGCACCGGGATGGGGTCGACGGCGAGGTCGAGGTCGAACGTCGAGCAGATCCGCGCGATCGACGGGAACAGCGCGCGCGGGTCGCCCTTGACGGTCGACAGGTCGAGGTAGACGTGGGTGTCGTTGGTCTCGACCATGCGCTCCAGGATCGCGCGGCTGACGACGTCGCGCGGGGCGAGCTCGGCCATCGGGTGCACGGCCGGCATGAAGCGGTCGCCGTGGCGGTCGCGCAGCACGGCGCCGGCACCGCGCACGACCTCGCTGATCAGGAAGCGCGACGCGCCGGCGATGTAGAGCGTCGTCGGGTGGAACTGCACGAACTCGCAGTCGGCGAGCCGGGCGCCGGCGCGGAAGCACAGCGCGTGGCCGTCGCCGGACGCGCCCGTCGGGTTCGTCGTCTCGCGGTAGATCTGGCCCGCGCCGCCGGCCGCCACGACGACCGCGCCGGCCTCGATCGCGAGTTCCATGCCGCCGTGCAGCGCGATCGCGCCCTCGCAGCGGCCGTCGCGCACGATCAGGTCGCGCACGAAGGCCTGCGTGCGCACGGTGATGCGCGGGTGGCCGGCGAGAGCGGCCGCGAGCGCGCGCTGGATCTCCTGGCCCGACGCGTCGCCGTTGGCGTGCACGACGCGCGCGTGGCTGTGGCCCCCCTCGCGCGACAGCAGCAGGTCGGAGCCGGGACCGGCGCGGTGGTCGAAGCGCGTGCCGATCCGCTGGAGCCAGTCGACCGCGTCGTTCGCGGCGTGCACGACGCTGCGCACGACCGCCGGGTCGGCGAGGCCGGCGCCGACGCGCAGCGTGTCGGTCACGTGCGCCTCGAGGCTGTCCTCGGGCAGCTTGACGACGGCGATGCCGCCCTGGGCCCAGGCGGTGTTCGTGTCGAGCAGGTCGCCCTTGGCCAGCAGCAGCACCTCGACGCCGAGGTCGGCGGCCTGCAGCGCGGCGCACGCGCCGGCGATGCCGGCGCCGACCACGAGCACGTCGGTGCGCAAGAGCGGCGTCGTGCGCAGGTCGAACGGCGCGAGCCGCTCCGGGAAGTGCGGCACCGGGTGGGGGGCGTGCATGCGATGCGCTGCCGCGGGGACCTCGTCGGCTACGGTGCGGCCTGCCCCGGCGCGGCGACGGCGGCCGGCGCCCCTGCGGCCGGCGTGTCCTTGTGCATCAGGATCAGGATCGGCGCGGCGATGTAGATCGTCGAGTAGACGCCCGAGATCATGCCGACGATCATCGCGAACGCGAACGACTCCAGGTCCGAGCCGCTGCCCCAGTTGACCAGGAACTGCGCGATCACGACGAACAGCGTGACGCCCGACGTCAGCAGCGTGCGCGACATCGTCTGGTTCAGCGCGCGGTTGATCAGCACGCGGAACGGCTCCGTGATGCCCTGCCGCGCGTTGTCGTGCAGGTTCTCGCGGATGCGGTCGAAGATGACGATCGTGTCGTTGACCGAGTAGCCGATGATCGTCAGGAAGCACGCGATCATGCTGACGCTGATCTCGGCGCGCACGAAGCCCAGGTGGTTCGCGACGACCACGGCGCCGAGCGCGAAGAGCACGTCGTGGACCAGCGCGACGACGGCCGCGAGACCGTACTTGTACTCGTGGAAACGCACGCGCAGGTAGAGCACGATCAGCGCCCACGACACGAGCAGCGCGCCGATCGCGGCGCTGCGCAGGTCGTGCACGAGCCGGCCCTGGATCTCCTGCGCCTCCGGGAACGGATCCGACAGGATCACCTTCTTGCCGTCGTCGGCCTGCAGGCCGGCGAGCGCGTCGCGCGCGAGCTCGAACAGCTGCCAGCTGCGCACGTTGCTCTGCACCTGCCACTCGACGAGCACGCGCTTCGCGCTCGGGGCGTTCGGGTCGCCCGGCACCGAGACCCTGCCCTGCACGAGTTTGTTCTTCTCGACGAGCGCCTGGGCGTCGGCGGTTTTGATCGGCTTCTGGAAGTTCAGCTCGATCGTCGCCCACAGCAGGTTCGAGCCGAACGCGTCCTCGATCGTCTTCGGGTTGCGGTAGGCCTGCTCGACGAGGTCCTGCTGGAACATGCGGCGCAGTTCGACGAGGTAGGGCGGCTCGTAGGGCGGCGGCGGCTCCTGATTGGCCGTCTCGGCCGCCTGGCGCCGTTCGCGCCACTCGGCGCGCCCCGCGGTGATCGCGTCGCGCTGCGCGTCGGTCAGCTTGAGCCGCACCGAGAACTGGTTCGACCTGCCGTCGGGGTCCTCCTCGACCGTGTTGACGCCGACGTTGGGGTAGTCGGCGCGGAACTTCGGATCGTCCCGCAGCCGGTCGCGCACCGTGTCGGCGGCCAGCGGCTGCGCGACGACCATGCGCAGGTCGGCGCCGCCCGTGAAGTCGAGGCCCAGCGTGACTTCGCGCGGCGCGACGAACAGCGCGTAGGCGAGGCCGCTCGCGATCACGACGATGCTCAGCGTGCAGCACACGCGGATGTAGCGGACGAAGTCGGGGTCGAACTTGGTGAACAGCGTGCGCGGCCGGTACTCGAGCAGCTTCTTCTTCTCGAGCGCGTAGTGGAACAACAGGCGCGTGACGAAGAACTGCGTGAAGACCGTCGTGACGATGCCGACCATCAGCGTGACGGCGAAGCCGCGCACCGGACCGACGCCGATGTTGAACAACACGAGGCCGACCAGGAACGTCGTGATGTTGCTGTCGAGGATCGCGGACATCGCGCGCTCGAAGCCCGCGCGCACCGCGCGCAGCAGGTCCTTGCCCTTGGCGAGTTCCTCGCGGATGCGCTCGTAGATGAGCACGTTTGCGTCGACGGCCATGCCAATCGTCAGCACGATGCCGCCGAGACCCGGCAGCGTGATCGTCGCCTGCATGAACAGCATCGCCGCCCACAGCAGGAACACGTTCAGCACCAGCGTGATGCACGCGATCGTGCCGGCGATGCCGTAGTACCAGAGCATGAACGCGAACACGAGCACGCCGCCTGCGACCAGCGAGATCATGCCGCGCTCGATCGCCGCGGCGCCGAGCGTCGGACCGATCGTGAGGCTGCTGACGAGTTCGGGCTCGACGCGCAGCGAGCCGGTGCGCAGCACCTTGACGAGCTCGTCGACCTCCTCGGTCGTGAAGTCGCCGGTGATCTGGCCGCGGCCCGGGATGCGGCTCTGGAACCGCGGGGCCGACTTGACGACCCCGTTCAGGATGATCGCGCTGCACTTGTTCAGGTACTTCGACGACCAGTCGGCGTAGTCGCCCTCCTTCGCGGCGACGATCTTGTAGGCGACCGCGAGACCGCCGGTGTCGCTCGGCGCGGGTCCGACGCCGGCGGGGTCGAGGTCCTCGCCCGAGAAGAACTGCTCGTGCATGTTGATCGCGACGAGCTCGAGCAGGTACTGGTCCTTCTTCGGCTTCTTCTTGACCTCCTCGGGGATCACGCCGTTGTTGACGTCCTTGTCCTCGTAGACCTTGACGGTCGACGCGGCGAGCAGCTGGATGTCCTTGAACGAGAGGTCCCAGAGGTCGGGATTCTTGGGACTCGGTCCGCGCAGGTGCGGATACCAGGCGAGGTTGCCGAAACGCACCGGCCCCTGCCGCGGGTCGTCGTTGAACCGGCTGATGTTGCGCAGGTCCTCGAGCAGCGCCTCCTTGTTGCCCGGCACCCTGAGCCAGTCCTCGAGGCGCCTCGCCTCGGCCGCCATGTCGAAGCGCATCTCGGGGGCCGTCTCGGTGGCGGGTGCGAAGTAGTCGCCGTCGGCGACCATGCGCATCTCGAGCTTGCCGAGGTTCGCGATGCGGGCCTGGACGCGCTTCAACTCCTGGGGGTCGTCGAACCAGGGCAGTTCGATCAGGATGCCGGTCTCACCGCTGTGCGTGACCGGTACGTCGATCGTGCCGGTCGGGTCGATGCGATCGCGGATCACCCCGATCGTCTGGTCCATCACCGCGGCGATCGAGGCGCCCTCCTTCGCCACGAGCTTCTCGAGCACATCCTTCGGGATCTCGTAGCGTAGCTGGCTGCCGCCCTTGAGGTCCTGGCCCCACTGCGCCTTGAACCAGACGACGCAGAACAGTCCGGCGACCAGGGAGAGCAGGACGAGGAACAACTGCCTTCTGGCGTTCTCGAGCATGATTCTTCGACTCGCAGGGGGACTCGCAGATCGGGGCGCGCGGCGCTACCGCGCCCCTGGCATCCCCGGACCGGAGGGGTCCGCGGATTCCCGGCCGGACGCGGCCCGCTCCGGTTGCCGCGGGGCTCGCCGGCGGCCGCCGGGCGACGGCCGCCGCACCGTCACTCCGCCTTCGGGGACTCGGCCACCGGGGCGGGCGCGGCCTTCGCCAGCCCGCTGCCCTTGCCCGACCGCGGGTACTGGACCTTCTTCTTGTTCAGGTTGGTCTCGATGCGCGTCGCCTTGCCCTCGCGATCGCGCAGGTAGTAGAGCTTGGCGCGGCGCACCGAGCCCTTGTCGCGCACCTGGATGTCGGCGACGCGCGGCGAGTGCAGCGGGAACGTGCGCTCGACGCCCTCGCCGGCGACGAGCCGGCGGATGGTCGCGCTGCGCGCCGGGCCGCTGCCCTGGAAGGAGATCACGGTGCCCGAGAAGATCTGGATGCGCTCCTTGTCGCCTTCCTTGATCAGGTAGTGGACGTCGACCGAGTCGCCGATCCCGAAGTCGGGGAGCGTGGTCTTCATGTGCTCGAGTTCGAGCTGGCGCAGGATGTTCATGTGGGTTCGAGTGCGTTCGGCGGCGGTCGGTCCGCGGGGGCGGCCGGCCGGGCCTGGGGATCGGTGGTTCGGGGACGGTGCTGGCGGTGCTTCTGCGCCGTGACGAGACGGGACTGCTCCTGCCGCCACCGCGCGACCGCCGCGTGGTCGCCCGACAGCAGCACGTCGGGAACCACCATGCCGCGGAACTCGCGCGGCCGCGTGTAGAGCGGGTAGTCGAGCAGTTCGCCCTCGAACGACTCGGACGCAGCCGATTCGGCGCAGCCGAGCACGCCGGGGATCAGGCGCACCGCGGCCTCGAGCACGCAGAGGGCGGCGAGTTCGCCGCCCGCGAGCACGAAGTCGCCGAGCGAGATCTCCTCCCAGGCGAAACCGGTCCGGATGCGCTCGTCGTAGCCTTCGTAGCGCCCGCAGGCGAACAGCAGCCGGTCCATGGTGCTGAGTTCGCGCGCGCGCGCCTGGTCGAAGGTGCGACCGCGGGGGCAGAGCAGGATCTTGTGGAACGGGCCGGCGGCCCGCTCCGTCTCCTCGATGGCGTCAAAGATCGGTTCCGGCTTCAGCACCATGCCCGGCCCGCCACCGAACGGCCGATCGTCGACCGTGCGGCGCGGGTCGTAGGCGTGGTTCCGGTAGTCGACGAGGTCGACCCGGAGTCTGCCCTGGGCCTGCGCGATCCCGAGGATGCTCTCGTCCAGATAGGGCCGCAGGGCCTCCGGGAAGAGGGTCAGGATGGCGCAGCGCAAGGTGCCTTGCCGCGAAGAAAGGGTGAGGAGACTAGGGGGCGGTGCTGGACCGGTCAAGTCGGCTGGTGCATCCGTGCGCGGGTGGGGTAGGCTCGCGGCATGTTCACCGGGCTCGTCCTGGGCGTGGGCACGGTCGTCGGCCTGCAGCCGCTGGGCGCCGAACTGCGCCTTGCGGTCGACCTCGCCGGCCTGCCCGGCCCGTTCCGGATCGGCGACTCGATCGCCCTGTCGGGGGTCTGCTGCACCGTGATCGAACTCGCGGGCCGCGCGGCGACGTTCCACCTGAGTCCCGAGACCCTGCAGCGCACCTGGCTCGGCGCGGCGCGGATCGGCACGCGGCTGAACCTCGAACCGGCGCTGCGCGCGGGCGACCCGCTCGGCGGCCACCTCGTGCAGGGGCACGTCGACGGCGTCGGCGAGGTCACCGCCGCGATCCACCCCGAAGCCGGCGGCGACCTGCTCGCGCGCGTGCCGGCCAACCTGCTGGCCCACTGCGTCGAGAAGGGCTCGATCGCGCTCGACGGCATCTCGCTGACGATCGCGGGCCAGCGCGGCGACGTGGTGCGCATCGCGGTGATCCCGCACACGGCGGTCGTCACGACGCTGGGCGGCCGGCGCGTCGGCGACCCGCTGCACGTCGAGGTCGACGTGCTCGCGAAGTACGTCGAGAAGATGCTGTCGGCGCGGGGACTCACGGGCGCCGCGCCGGGGCCCGGCTAGAACACGCCGAGCAGCACCTGCACGAAGCTGCCGATCGGCGCCGCCTCGCGGGCGTCCTCGAGCGCGCGCGAGACCTGCGTGAAGATGCGGCGCAGGCGCACGCCGACGTCCTTGTCGCCGATCAGGATGCCGAGCGGGGTGTCCGTGCCGTTGAGCTTCTCGGTGACCGCGCGCAGGTTGGCGACCGCGGTCTTCAGGTCGCGCGCGAGGTCCGGATCGCTGGTCAGCGTGCCGACGACGCCGGCGTCCGGGTCGTTGGCCTTGCGCAGCGCGAGCGCGAGGTCGGCGAGCGCCGCCGAGAGGTCGTCGGCGAACTTCGCGTCGCTGAGCAGCTTGCCGATCGCGCCCTTGCCGTCCTTCGTGTCCGCGACCATGGCCGCGACGTCGGCGACGATGCCGCGCAGGTTGCCCGCCACGGAGCGGTCGTTCAGCAGCATGCCGACGGTGCCTTCGCTGGCGACCAGCGCGTCGCTGGCCGCGGCGAGGTTGTCGACGAAGTGCTGCACGCGTTCGCCCATCGCGGTGTCGACGGCGAGCCGGCCGAACGTGCTCTTTTT